>CAXTPE010000071.1:0-12594 GCA_964245925.1 uncultured Sphingomonadaceae bacterium | reverse complement strand
AGTTATTCCGTACCCAAGGGCAGATTCCCACGCGTTACGCACCCGTGCGCCACTAGACCCGAAGGTCTCGTTCGACTTGCATGTGTTAGGCATGCCGCCAGCGTTCGTTCTGAGCCAGAATCAAACTCTCAAGTTGATGTCCGACAACCACCCCGACGCAAGCGTCGAGAAGGAAGCCGGCATCTCCGGGAGCCGTTCCTGCACAATACACATGGTGTATTGGAACATGGAACGGCTTGGCTTTATCCAATCGCTCGACACCCGGAGGTTGCCGAGGACTGGGGCCGCCGCCCGCATGTCCCTTCATCTAACCGACAATGAGAAAGAGCGAACCGCCGAACCGGCAGACCCTTGCCCCTCTTTCTCAAGAGGTGCACTGGTGGATGCCGATGTAGCGGTGAACAGCGCGCCGCCGTGGCGAAGCGCCGTTGACGAGCCGCATCTAGGCTTGGGGCCCCGATCCGTCAAACCCTTTTTTGCAATTTTGTGTCGCGCGCGCCCGGAAGCCGCGATCTTCCGCGGTTTTTAACGGCTCGGGCGGCATGGCGGGAGGATGATGGAAGAGGCGAATCACGCGATGCTGGCGGGTGCCACGCCGGCGTTCGAGTCGGCGCCGGTCGCCGCGCCGATCGCCGCGCGGGTGCGCAGCGCCGTGTTCTGGCGCTCGGGCAGCCAGATCGCGGGGCAGCTCGTGATGTGGGCGTCGACCTTCCTCGTCATCCGGCTGCTCGCGCCGGCGGACTATGGCCTGTTCGCGATGACCCAGCTGGTCATCAGCCTCGCCGGGCTGATGAACGGCTACAGCTTCGCCGGCGCGCTCGTCCAGGCGGACGAGATCGACGAGCGGCGCGTCGGCCAGGTGTTCGGCATGCTGATCCTGCTGAACTTCGGGCTCGCCGCCGCGCAGTTCCTGATCGCGCCGGCGGCGGCGGGCTATTTCCACTCGCCGCAGGTCGCGAACCTGCTGCGCGTGCAAAGCCTGCTGCACCTGACCACGCCGTTCATCATCATGCCGCAGGCGCTGCTCTCGCGCCGGATCGACTTCCGCACCCAGGGCCGGGTGAACCTGATCGCCGCCGCGCTCGCCGCGCTGGCCGCGCCCGCCTTCGCGCTCGCGGGCGCCGGCGTCTGGACGCTGGTCGCGGCGCCGCTGGTGCTGTTCGGGACGCGCGCGACCGGGTTGCAGCTCGTCGGCCGCTGGTGGGTGCGGCCGCGCTTCGGCTTCGCGGGCGCGGGCGCGACGCTGGGCTTCGGCGGCGCGCTGCTGGCGAGCGACCTGTTCTGGTTCGTGCAGACCCAGGCCGACGTCTTCATCGGCGGTCGCCGCCTCGATGCCCACGCGCTGGGGCTTTATGCCGAAGCGCTGTTCCTGACGCAGATCCTGCTCAACAAGTTCGTGCCGGCGCTGAACGAAGTCGCCTTTCCCGCCTATTCGCGGATGCAGGCGGATCGCGCCGGCGTCGCGCGCGGGCTGGTGCGCGCCGTGCGCCTCATCATGCTGGCGGCGCTGCCCTTCTACCTCGGTCTCGCCGCCACCGCCGAGCCGATCGTGCTGACGATGATGGGCCCGCGCTGGATCGAGACCGTCCCGGTGATCCGGCTGCTGGCGCTCGCCATGCCGTTCGCGATGCTCCAGATCCTCTACGCGCCGGCGACGAACGCGCTCGGCCGCCCGGCGATCTCGGCGAAGGTGGCGGCGTGCGGCGCCATCGTGATGCCGGTCGCCTTCCTGTTCGGGGTGCGCGCGGGGCCGGTCGGCATGGCGCGGGCATGGCTGGCCGGCGCGCCGCTCGTCCTCCTCGCCGCCTCGCTGCTGTCGCTGCCGGTGATCGGCGTCCGCCCCGCCGATCTCGCGCGCGCGATCCTGCCGGCACTGGCGGCGGCGCTCGGCATGGCGGCGGGCGTGACCGCGCTCGACGGCGTGCTGCCGCCGATGGCGGCGCCGCTGCGGCTGGCGGCGCTCGTCGCGGCCGGCGTGCTGCTCTACGGCGCGATCATCGCCCTCGTCGCGCGCGCGACCCTGGCCGAGCTCGTCGCGCTGGCACGCGGGCACGGCGCCGCATCGGCCTAGCGCGGTGCTCGATCCGATTGCATCGGATCGGCCGCTCTGGATTATCGATCTGCCGCGTCTTCCGAGCCAGCAGGTGATTCCCACCTGCTTCGCGAACGCTCTAGGCGCTCCGGATATAGTCGCGCATCGCCTCGGCGTCGGCCTCGATCCGGTCGATCCGCATCTTCACGAGATCGCCGATCGAGACGAAGCCGACGAGCCGGCCGTCGTCCACCACGGGCAGGTGGCGGATGCGCCGCTGGGTCATCAGCCCGAGCGCGCCGATGATGGCGACGTCGCTCGTCACCGTCAGCGCGGGCGAGGTCATCACCTCGCCGATCGTCCGCGCGAGCAGCGCCGCGCCCTCGCGCGCCAGCCCGTACACCACGTCGCGCTCGGAGAAGATGCCGACCACCGCGCCGTCCCGCGTCACCGGCAGCGCGCCGATCCGCCGCTCCGCGAGCAGCTTCACCGCGGCCGCGACCGTCGTGCCGACGCCGACGTCGATCACCGCGTCGCCCTTCGATGCCAATATCGTGCGGATCGTCATCGCCTGCTCTCCTGCCAGCCTGCCGACGCGCGCCGGTCTGTCGCCGGCTTGATGATTCCACGCGCCGTCGCCAAAGGGAAGCGATGGACGCAGAACCCGCTTCCGGCGTGGGCGGCTCCGCCTGGCGGCGCTATGCCCGGCTGATGCGCTGGATGGCGCTGGTGGCGCTTGCCTGCGCGGGCGTCGCGCTCGGCTTCCTGCGGCTGGGCGGCCCGGTCCCGCTGCACGAGGCGATCGCGACGGTGCTCGGCGTCGTCTTCACGGTGCTGCTCGGCACCGGGCTGATGGGGCTGGGCTTCGCGAGCCGCGACAGCGGTCACGACGCCGCGGCGGGGCAGCGCTTCGAGGAGGAACCATGACCGAGCCCACGGCCGACCCTGGCGGCGTCACGCGCGGCCAGCCGGTGCTCCGGCTCATGCCCGGCCCGCGCGACATCAACGCCAACGGCCATATCTTCGGCGGCTGGGTGCTGAGCCAGATGGACATCGCCGGCGGCATCGTCGCCGCCAACGTCGCCGACGGGCCGGTCGCCACGGTCGCGATCGACGGCATGGAATTCGTCGCGCCGATCCTGCTGCAGGACGTGATCGCGGTCCATGCACGGATCGCGCGCGTCGGGCGCACGTCGGTGGCGATCGCGATGGAGGTCCGCGCGGTGCGCGATCGCGGGCGGCGCGAGGTGCTCGTCACCAGCGCGCTCTACACCTATGTGGCGCTCGACGAGAACAAGCGCCCGCGGCCGATCGCGCGAGACTGACGCCGCGCGCCCGGCGCCGGATCAGACCTCGGCCACGCTTCCGGCATCGTCGATCGGCACGCGCCGCGGCCGGCCACGACGGCGCGGTGCCGGCGCGATCGCCCCGTCCGCATCGCCGTCGGCATCATTGGCGGCGGGCGCCGGCGCCGCGGCGGGCGCGAGCGCCGGCGGCAGCCGATCGATCTCGATGCGCGGCGCATCGTCGCGCGGCTGCTCGGAGCGCGGCTGATCGACGCGGGGACGCCGGCCGCGGCGCGGGCGCTGCTCCTCCTCGGGCTGTGCCTGATCGATCGGATCGGCGTCGCGGCGCGCTTCCACGCGCGGCTCGGGCGCGGGCTCGCGGCGTGGCGGGCGGCTGTTGCCATTCCCGCTGTTGCCGCTGCCGCTGCCGCCGTTCTCGCGGGCATGGCCATCGCCGCCTTGGCGCTCGGCATAGCCCTGGCGATCATTATAGCCCGGGCGGTCGTTGAACTGGCGCTCGCCGCCCTGGCGCTCGCCCGCCTGCCGGTCATTGCCCTGCCGGTCATTGCCCTGCCGGTCGCCGGCCGGGCGCTCGCCGCGATCGCGGCGCTGGTCCTGCTGCTGGGCGTAGCGCGGCGCCTGCTCGCGCTGGCGCGGATCGACCGGCTCGTCCTGGCCATCGATGTCGTCGCCGTCGTCGAAGTCGTCGAACTGGTCGCGGCGCTGCTGCTCCTCGAAGCGCGGCCGGTTCTCGCTGAGCACGCGGAAATAATGATCGGCGAACTGGAGATAATATTCGGTCAGCACGCGATCGCCCTGCATCTGGGCATCGCGCGCCAGCGCCTTGTATTTCTCGTGGAGCTGGGCGGCGTTGCCGCGCGAGCGGTTGTCGATGCGGCTGCCGCGATCGTTCCCGCCACTGGCACCGTTCGGCGGACGAACCCCGCCGCGACCGCGACGGCGGCCGTTCTGACGATTGTTTATCAAAGTACCCGATTCCTCGTCACGGGTGCCCCTTGCACCACTTCATCATCCGGAAACGTCCGGCATCTCGCGTGCACGGCTCCCGCGGGGCGGGCCGGCGCGCATCGCACGCTTGGGCCCGGTCCACCGTGCGCCACCGGAGCCGGCATGACGTGCCGGTGCAGCTGCGGGGGCCGGCGACGGTCAGCCAAGGCTCGCGATGATCCCGCGCTGCTCTGTGGCCCCGTCCCGTGCCGCCTATCTAGTCGGATGGCGCGGGATTTCCAAGCCTTTTATGCGCGGCCGTGCGTCAGCGCGAGGCAGCGCTCGCGTCCGCCGAGATCGCGCGCCACCCGCACGTCCAGCCCCGCCGCGACGAACAGCGCGCCGGCGGCCTCGGCCTGGCCGCCGCCGATCTCGACGCAGGCGATCCCGCCGGCGGCGATCTGCCGGCCGATCAGCGGGGCGATCGCGCGATGGTCGTCCAGCCCGTCGGCGCCGGCGAACAGCGCGCCGGCCGGCTCGTACAGAACCACCTCGGGCGGCAGCGCGGCGCCGGCCGCGACATAGGGGGGGTTGCAGAGCACCAGATCATGCGCCGCGCCGGTCCCGCCCCAGCCGCCCGGACGAAGCTCGGCGCGCGCCGCCAGCCCCAGCCGCGCGGCGTTGGCGCCGGCGATCGCGAGCGCCTCCTCCGAGCGATCGATGCCGACCCCGCTCGCGGCCGGCCACTCGGCCAGCGCCGCCAGCAGCAGCGCGCCCGATCCGGTGCCGAGATCGAGGATATGCGCCGGCCCCGCCGTGCCGGCGAAATGCGCGATCGCCGCCTCGATCAGCGTCTCGCTGTCGGCGCGCGGCACCAGCACGCCGGGGCCGACGCCGAGCTCGATCGTCCAGAAGCCTCGCGTGCCGGTGATGTAGGCGACCGGCTCGTGGCGCAGCCGCCGCTCGACCAGCGGTGCGAAGCCGGCGGGCGCGGGATCGTCGAGCCGCGCCATCAGCAGCGCGTCGCGCGTGACCCCCAGCGCATGCGCCATCAGCAGCTCGGCGTCGAGCCGCGACGTCCCGCTCGTCGCCGCCAGCCGCTCCGCCGCGCGATGCAGCGCGGCCCGAACATGCTCAGGCACCGGTATCAGCCATCCAGATTGGCGAGCCGCGCCGCCTCGTCCTCGGCGATCAGCGCGCCGACCAGCTCGCCCAGGCCCGGACCCTCGAGGATTTCCGGCAGGCGATGCAGCGTCAGGTTGATGCGGTGATCCGTCACCCGCCCCTGCGGGAAGTTGTAGGTGCGGATGCGTTCGGAGCGATCGCCCGATCCCACCATCGCCTTGCGCTCGCCGGCGCGCGCCGACGCCAGCCGGCCACGCTCCAGTTCGTAGAGCCGGGTGCGCAGCACCTTCAGCGCCTTGGCCTTGTTCTTGTGCTGGCTCTTCTCGTCCTGCTGGATCACGACGAGGCCCGACGGCAGGTGCGTGATCCGTACCGCGCTGTCGGTGGTGTTGACCGACTGGCCGCCGGGGCCGGAGGATCGATAGACGTCGATCCGCAGATCCTTGGCCTCGTCGATCTGGACGTCGACCTCCTCGGCTTCCGGCAGCACCGCCACCGTCGCCGCCGAGGTATGGATGCGCCCGCCGCTCTCGGTCGCGGGCACGCGCTGGACGCGATGCACCCCGCTCTCGAATTTCAATCGCGCGAACACGCCCTGGCCGGTGACGCTCGCCACCGCCTCCTTGTAGCCGCCGAGCTCGGCGGGGCTGGCGGAGATCAGCTCGACCCGCCAGCCCTGCGCGTCGGCGAAGCGCTGGTACATGCGGAACAGATCGCCCGCGAACAGCGCCGCCTCGTCGCCGCCGGTCCCCGCCCTGATCTCGAGCATCGCCGAGCGCGCGTCGGCGGCGTCCCGCGGCAGCAGCGCGAGCGCGAGCGCGCGCTCGGCGGTTTCGAGCGCCACCTGGTTCTCGGCGAGCTCGTCGGCGGCCATCCGGCGGAGCTCGTCGTCGCCGTCGCGGGTCATCTCGTCGAGCGTCGCGGCCTCGGCGCGCAGCCTGCGCACCTGCCCGGCGGCGACGGCGACCGGCTCCAGCTCGGCATAGTCCTTGGAGAGCTGGACGAACTGCTCGGCCGGCAGATCGCCGCGCGCCATCGCCGCCTGCATCTCGTCCCGCCGCGCCTCGATCTGCGCGATGCGTTCTGGGGTGATGGAGGTCATGCGGCGGACATTCCACGGGCGAGAAACGCAAGTCCCAGCGCGTTCCGCACCGTATCGCTCGTCGCGTAAAGACCAGCCTCATCCAATCCGAAGTACCGCAGGTAAAGACCGTCGCCGCCTTGCCCGGCGGCCCGCACGAACAAAGCCGAACGGCTGCCACGTTTCTGCGCCAGTTCGATGCGCCGCTTTGCATTGCCGCGATAGGCGATGTCACTGGCGACACCCTCTTTCCTGAGACGAGCCAGCCATGATTCCGCCGTCGAGAGCAGATCTGGATTATCGGGAATGACCGTCACGAACGGCGCATCCGCCGCCGGCGCATCCACCAGCATCGCCAGCCGCTCGATCCCCGCCGCCCAGCCGACCGCCGGGGTATGCGGCCCGCCGAGCGCCTCGATCAGCCCGTCGTAGCGCCCGCCCGCCAGCACCGTCCCCTGCGCGCCCAGCCGGTCGGTGGTGAACTCGAAGGCGGTGTGGCGGTAATAGTCGAGCCCGCGCACCAGGCGGGCGTTGCGCGTCCACTTCACGCCCACCGCGTCCAGCCCTCTCGTCACCGCCGCGAAGAAGGCGCCGGCCTCGCTCGTCAGATAGCGGTCGATCGGCGGCGCGCTCTCCGCCACCGGCCGGTCGCGCGGATCCTTGCTGTCGAGGATGCGCAGCGGATTGCGCTCCAGCCGGGCGAGGCTCTCCTCGGAGAGCGCGTCGCGGTGCGCCTCGAAATGCCCGACCAGCGCCGATCGCCAGGCGTCGCGCGTCGCCGCGTCGCCGAGCGTGTTGAGCTCGCAGGCCACGCCCTCGATCTTCAGCTCGGCGAGAAGCTGGTCGGCGAACGCCAGCAGCTCGACGTCGGCGGCCGGCTCGGCCGCGCCGATCACCTCGGCGTCGATCTGGTGGAACTGGCGGAAGCGCCCCTTCTGCGGCCGCTCGTAGCGGAACACCGGCCCGTGCGTGGCGAGCTTCAATGGCGCGTGCTGCTGCCAGCCCTCGGTGAGGTACGCCCGGCAGAGGCCGGCGGTGAACTCGGGGCGCAGCGTCAGCGAATCCCCGCCGCGATCCTCGAACGAGTACATCTCCTTGGAGACGACGTCGGTGGTCTCGCCCAGCGAGCGCGCGAACACCGCGGTCGCCTCGAAGATCGGTACCTCGACGCGCTGGAAGCCGTACAGCCGCCGCACCCGATCGAACGCGTCGACCACGGCGGCGTGGCGCGCGGCGTTCTCGAAGATGAGATCCTGCGTGCCCCGGATGCGCTGCGGAATGTCGGCCTTGCCCATGGGGGCCGCGTCCTAGAACATATCCGCCCCGTCTCAAATATGTTCGCACCCGCAAAAATCGCGGCTTGAGCGGCGACCGCGCACGATTTATCGGCTTGCGCCCATGAACATAGAGCTCATCCCGATCGGCGACGATCCGCCGCACAGCCTGAACGTCATCATCGAGGTGCCGGTCGGCGGCGAGCCGGTGAAATATGAGTTCGACAAGAAGTCGGGCGCGCTGTTCGTCGATCGCATCCTGCACACGCCGATGCGCTATCCGGCCAATTACGGCTTCGTCCCCCACACGCTCTCGCCGGACGGCGATCCGCTCGATGCGCTGGTCGTCGCGCGCTCGCCGTTCATCCCGGGCTGCGTGGTGCGCGCGCGGCCGATCGCGGTGCTGAAGCTCGAGGACGAGCATGGCGGCGACGAGAAGCTGCTCACCGTGCCGGTCGATGCCACCTTCCCTTATTATGAGGGGATCGCCGAGGGCGAGCACCTGCCGCGTATCGTGATGCAGCAGGTCGAGCATTTCTTCACCCACTACAAGGATCTCGAGCCGAGCAAATGGGTGCGGATCGGCTCGTGGGGGGATGCCGCCGAGGCCAGGCGCATCGTGCTGGAGGCGATTCAGGCCTACAAGGACGCCAGGGCGATCGCCGCCGAGTGACGGCCGCGCTGGACGCGCGGCCCGACTGACGGCACGAAGGGGCTTCCAACGGGAGTCCACCGCCGATGCGCATGTTCCTGACGGCGCTTGCCGTTCTCGCTCTCGCCGCGGGGGGCGCCGCACCCGCCGCCGCGCAGGCGCCGTCCGGCGACAGCGCGCCGCAGGCGGCTCCGATCGTCGACACCATCCCGCCGCCCCGCGACGTCGACTATCCCGGCACGCTGACGCTCGCCGTCGATGCGACCGATGTCGCGCGCGGCGTCTTCCGGGTGCGGGAGACGGTGCCGGTCGCCGGCCCCGGGCCGCTCGTGCTGCTCGCGCCGAAATGGCTGCCGGGCGATCATGGCCCCACCGGCCAGATCGACAAGCTCGCCGGGCTCGCCATCACCGCCGGCGGCAAGCCGGTGGCATGGACGCGCGACACCATCGACGTGCGCGCCTTCCACGTCGCCGTGCCGGCCGGGGCCGCCGCGCTCGCCGTCGCCTTCCAATATGTCTCGCCGACCGACGAGGACCAGGGCCGTATCGTCATGACCCCGGCGATGCTCAACCTCGAGTGGGACACGGTCTCGCTCTATCCCGCCGGCTATTACGTCCGCCGCATACCGATCGCCGCGAGCGTCACCTATCCGCATGGCTGGACGGCCGCCACCGCGCTCCGCCCCGATGGCCCGGCCCAGGGCGACACCATCCGCTACGGCCGCGTCGGCTATGACACGCTGATCGATTCGCCGGTGTTCGCCGGGCTGTACGCACGCACCGAGCGGCTCTCGCCGGACGTCGTCCTCGACATCGTCGCCGACCGGCCCGACCAGCTCGCGATGACACCCGATCAGCTCGCCCGCCACCGCGCGCTCGTCGCCCAGGCGACGAAGCTGTTCGGCGCGCGGCATTACGATCATTACGACTTCCTGCTGGCGGTCAGCGATCAGCTCGGCGGCGTCGGGCTGGAGCACCACCGCTCCTCCGAGGATGGCGTGCGCGCCGGTTATTTCACCGACTGGGCATCGAGCGCCGACGACCGCAATCTGCTGCCGCACGAATATACCCATAGCTGGAACGGCAAGTTCCGCCGCCCCGCCGATCTCTGGACGCCCGATTATCGCACGCCGATGCAGGACGATCTGCTGTGGGTCTACGAGGGGATGACCCAGTTCTGGGGCGACGTGCTCTCGGCCCGCTCGGGGCTCTGGAGCAGGGACGAGGCGCTGGGCGCGCTCGCCGCCGTCGCCGCCGAGTTCGCGACCGAGCCGGGCCGCGCCTGGCGCCCGCTCCAGGACACCACCAACGAGGAGATCATCTCGAACCGCGGCGGCGAGCCGTGGCGGAGCTGGCAGCGCTACGTCGACTATTATGACGAGGGCACGCTGATCTGGCTCGACGCCGACAGCCTGATCCGCACCGAAAGCCACGGCGCGAAATCTCTCGACGATGTCGCCAGGCTGTTCTTCGGCGGACGCGATCGCGACTGGGGCGAGATCACCTACGGGTTCGAGGATGTCGTCGCCGCGCTGAACCAGGTCCAGCCCCATGACTGGACCGGCTTCCTGCGCGCGCGGCTCGACCAGGCCGGCCGCCCCGCCCCGCTCGACTGGATCGCGCGCGGCGGCTACCGGCTCGCCTATACCGCCGAGCCCGGCGCCTGGTTCACCGCCGAGGACAAGGCGCGCAAGCACGCCGACCTCAGCTATTCGCTCGGCCTCACCGTCAGCGACGAGGGCGTGGTCTCCGACGTCATCTGGGACGGCCCCGCCTTTCAGGCCGGCGTGACGCGCGGTGCCACCATCGTCGCCGCCAACGGCACCGCGTTCGACACCGACGATCTCAAGCGAGCGATCACCGCCGCCGCGACGGGCAAGGCGCCGATCCGCCTGCTGCTGAAACAGGCCACGCGCTACCGCGAGGCGAGCGTCGCCTGGACGGGAGGCCTGCGCTATCCGCATCTCGTGCGCACCGGCGGCGGCGCCAGCACGCTCGATGCGCTGCTCGCGGCGAGATGAGGCCGGCGATGGCGTTCGAGCAGCTCCGCGACGGCATCGCCCGCCGGATCGCGCCGCCGCGCTTCCTGCTGTTCCTCGGGGTCTGGGTGGCGCTCCTGCCCGCGCTGATGCCGGCGCTCGGCCGCGGCGAGGGCGCGATGGCGTCGTTCGACATCGCCGCGCTCGTCTTCTTCGCCGCGATCTCGCCGCTCTTCGACGACGAGGCCGGCGAGATGCGCGGTGCCGCCGAGCGCAACGACGCCAATCGCGTGCTGCTGCTCGCGATCACCGGCGCGGTGATGCTGATCGTGCTGGTCGCGGTCGCCTCCGAGCTCAGGCAGAAGCAGGCGCCGGACGGCTGGAGCGTCGCGCTGGTCGTGGCGACGCTGGCGATCGCCTGGACCTTCAGCAACACCATCTACGCGCTCCACTATGCGCATATGTTCTACACCCAGGGCAAGCGCGGCGCGCGGGCCGGGGATTGCGGCGGCCTCGACTTCCCGGATACCGACGAGCCGGATTATTGGGATTTCGTCTATTTCAGCTTCACCCTGGGGATGACCTTCCAGACCTCGGACGTGGAGATGCGGGACGGCCGCTTCCGCCGCGTCGCGATCTTCCACTGCCTGGCCGCGTTCGTCTTCAACCTCGGCGTGCTGGCCTTCACGATCAACGTGCTCGGCAGCGGCGGCGGCTGACCGGGAACCGGACGACATCGGCCGGTCCGCCGTTTTCCGGTCTTGGTTTCCCGACCGGCGGGGCATCCCGCCCGCCGCGAAACCGGGCTATCCCGCCAGCGCCTCGGCGAGCGCGTCGCGGATGCGGAGCAGCTCGGCATGCGGCGTGACCGCCGGCGGCGGCGCGGCGGCGGCGGCCTCCGCGCGCTCGCGGCTGGCGAGGAGCTGCTGCACGCCGCGGATGGTATAGCCCTCCTCGTTGAGCAGCCGCGCGATGCGGCCGACGAGCGCGACGTCGGCGGGGCGGTAGTAGCGGCGGTTGCCGGCGCGCTGGAGCGGGCGGAGCTGCGGGAAGCGCGTCTCCCAGTAGCGCAGGATATGCTGCGGGATGCGGAACTCCGCGGCGACCTCGCCGATCGTCCGGAAGGCGCCCTCCGCCTTGGTCATGATCGCGGCCGTCAGCCGGCCTTCACGATGCGGTCGCGCATCATGGTGCTGGCGCGGAAGGTGAGCACGCGGCGCGGCGCGATCGGCACCTCGACGCCGGTCTTGGGATTGCGGCCGACGCGCTCGCCCTTGTCGCGCAGCACGAAGGTGCCGAAGCCGGAGATCTTGACGTTCTCGCCCTTCGACAGCGCCTCGCACATATGCATCAGCACCTGCTCGACCATCGCCGCGGACTCGGCGCGCGAGAGGCCGATCTCGCCATGCACCGCGTCTGCCAGGTCCGCTCTCGTCAGCGTGCCCGCGTCCATGCCTCTCCCCTCGCTCCCGTCCCTCGCGCGACCCTATAACGACTTGGGCTCCCACGCAAATGCGCTCCTTCACCAGCGCGCTCCTTCACCAGCGCACCGCCGCCGCGCCCCAGGTGAAGCCGCCGCCCATCGCCTCGAGCAGCACGACCTGGCCCGGCCTGATCCGCCCGTCGCGCACCGCGACGTCGAGCGCCAGCGGCACCGAGGCGGCCGATGTGTTGGCATGCTCGTCCACCGTCACCACGACCCGCTCGGGCGGGAGGCCGAGCTTGCGCGCGGTCGCGTCGAGGATGCGGGCATTGGCCTGGTGGGGGACGACCCAGTCGATGTCGTCGATCGTCATCCCGGCGGCCGCGACCGTCTCGCCGAGCACCTGGGCGAGATTGGTGACGGCATGGCGGAACACCTCCTTGCCCTTCATCCGGAGCTTGCCGACCGTGCCGGTGGTGGACGGCCCGCCGTCGACGTAGAGCAGTTCGTTGTGGCGCCCGTCGGCATGGAGCCGGGTGGCGAGCACGCCGCGCCCGGTCGCCGCGTCGGTCTCCTCGGCGCGCAGCACGATCGCGCCGGCGCCGTCGCCGAACAGCACGCAGGTGCCGCGATCCTCCCAGTCGAGGATGCGGCTGAACGTCTCGGCGCCGATCACCAGCGCCCGTCGCGCGCTGCCGGCGCGGATCATGCTTTCGGCGACCGACAAGGCATAGAGGAAGCCGGAGCAGACCGCCGCCACGTCGAACGCGACGCAATCGCGGATGCCGAGCGCG
>CAXTPE010000070.1:0-12613 GCA_964245925.1 uncultured Sphingomonadaceae bacterium | reverse complement strand
GCGAGCAGCGCCGCCATCCGCGCGACGTTGCGATTGTCCTCGCCGGCCTGATTGGCGCAGCCGAGGATGACGTCGTCGAGCGCCGCCCAGTCCACGTCCGGGTTGCGCTCCCTGAGCGCGTTCAGCGGCACCGCGGCGAGATCGTCGGCGCGGATGCCGGCCAGCGCTCCGCCATAGCGCCCGATCGGCGTGCGCACCGCGTCGCAGATGAAAGCCTCGGCCATGTCTTCTCCCCGCCGCGACGCCATGCGCGCGCCGTTACCCATCGTGACTCTTCCTACAGGCGCGGATAGCCTCGACAAGGCGCCTGCCACGGATGGGCGGCGGGGAGCCCCTGTGCGATGAACATCCCCGTCTGGGCGGGCTTCGAGTGCGGCCATCTCGGCTGGTGCGATCAGGATCTGCTCGAGGAGACCCGCCACACCCCATCGGCCGACATGACCGCGCATTATCGGACGGCGGCCGGGCTCGGCATCCGGACCGCGCGCGACGGCCTGCCATGGCGCCACGATCCCGCCGCCCGGATCGCCGCGGTGCCCGCCGGCACGCGCGTGATCTGGGATCTCTGCCACTTCGACCCGCCGGAGCGTCCGATCCATCATGCCCTGCGGTGCGCGCGGGCGCTCGCCGGAGCGCCGGCCCACATCCTCGCGGTGAACGAGCCCTCGGTCTGGCCGCTGCTCTGCCAGCGCCCGCGGCGGGCGGCGATCGAGACGGCCAGGACGATGATGACCGCCGTCGCGCTGACGATCGATGCGCGCTTCTACACCTGCGACCCGATCCACGATCTGGCGGAGCGGACCTTCGCCGCGACCGATGCGCTCGTGGCGACCGGCCACATCGGCGTGGTCGGCGTGAACTATTATCCGCACGAGGCGCGCGCGCCGCTCGCCGAGATCCTGCGCGCGACCTGGCGGCGATACGGCCTCCCGCTCGCGGTCACCGAGACGAGCTGGCATCGCGGCCACCGCAAGGCGCGCGCCCGCTTTCCGTTCATCGCCGATTCGCAGGCCGCCTGGCTGGCGCACGTGCGGTCCGAGGCCGCGGCGTCCGGCGTGCCGGTAGAGGGCATCTGCTGGTATCCGTTCCTCGATCAGCCCGTCTGGGGGAAGCGCGGCACGAGACGGCGCTGGCCGTGCGGCTTCCCCGCCGACGGCATGCAGCCCGGGCGCGAGGAGCAGGACGAGGCGGCATGAGCCGGCGCGCTGTCTCTAATGGAGCGGGCGAAGGGATTCGAACCCTCGACCCCGACCTTGGCAAAGGCAGTAATGGTTCTAACCGTGACTAACATCGCCTAACGCCAACCAACAAAACCGCCGGACCAAGAGTTTGATTTCTTGCGGAATTGATGGTTATATCCATCTAGCTTCACTTTGAGGGTGGCTAGCTGGATATAACCATCAATTACACCGGCGTGGCGACACGGTGGTGATCTGGACACGTCCCCTTGGCCACCGCAAAACTCACCAAACGCAACATTGATGGACTTACGGCATCCACCAAGCCGTATCGAAATTACGACACCGAGTTGAAGGGCTTTGGCGTTCTGGTGCTGCCCAGCGGCATCAAATCCTACATCCTCGAATACCGTCCCGATGGCGGCGGACGCAATGTCGCGAAGAAGCGCATGACGTTGGGCCGCGTCGGAGAACTCACACCAGATCAGGCTCGCGCCATCGCGCGTGACCGATTGGCTGACGTAAGGCGCGGAGCGGATCCCCTGTCAGATAGGCAGACGAAGCGCCGTGAACTCAAGCTCGCAGAATTTATCGACCAGTGGGACCACGACGCGCCAGCGGGCAAGCGTTCCGGCAAGCCGATGACGGAGCCTGCCCGAACCTACATGCTTTCTCGGCTTCGGCATCACGTCGTGCCCATTCTAGGCGCGAAGCGCATCAGCGAAGTGACGGTCGATGACGTCAACAGCATGATCCGTCGCATCGCGCGCGGAGAGACGGCAAAGGATGGGCTTTCCGAAAAGAAGCGTGGTCGCATCAGAGTCAGGGGTGGCGAAGGAGCAGCCCTGAAGGTGGCAAGCAGCCTTTCGATCATCTTCAACTACGCGATTGAAAAAGGCGTAGTTCCCGCCAACCCGGTCACCCATGCACGAAAGCCGCGCGCAGGGAAGCGGCATGACTTTCTGACCGCATCGGAGTTTGCCCAGATCGCTCAGGCGTTGGCCGACTTGGAAGCGGAGGGCTGCAATCCAGCGGGTATCTCTATCCTACGATTGATCCTGTTGACCGGCGCACGCCCCAGCGAGATCGAAGGCCTGAAGTGGGCAGAGGTCGATACCGATCACAGGTGTCTTCGCTTGGCCGAGAGCAAGACGGGCTATTCGATACGGCTTCTATCGCAAGCAGCCATGGACATACTGTCGGTGGTCAGGCGGGTCGCATCGCCCTATGTCTTCCCGGCGACCCGTGGCGACGGCCATTTCACCGGCTCGAAAAAGATATGGAATCAGGCGCGCACGAGGGCGAAGCTACCGGGAAGGGTCCGCTACCACGCACGGCACGCCATGGCGACATTCGCCTTGGCTGACGGCGTGGATGCCGTTTCCGTCGCCGCAATCATGGGCCACAAAGGCCCGCGCACGACACTCGCGACCTACGCCCATGTCATCGATGGCACGGCCGCCCGCGCGGTTGAAGCCGTGGGGCATAAGATCGCCGTCGCCATGCAAACGGCGGCCGCGATCCCTGTCCCCGTTGAAGGCCGCACATAGGGGAGCTTTGGCCAGATTCCCCTTTGGAATGTATAATGCGTGGGCTGGCAACCGTGCCGTCCCGTCAGGAGGCTCCGCGATGACCATTGGCCGGACTTTCCGCCGCGACGAAGCCGCGCGGCTTCTGCAATCTCATGGGCTACGAACCACGACCGCCAGCCTAGCGACGATGGCAACGCGCGGCGGCGGACCACGATATTTCAAAGTCGGCAAGCTCTGCATGTACCTGCTGAGCGACCTCGAAACATGGGTGGCGCAGCGCACCACCGGCTTGTTGGACTCGACCTCCACAACAGGAGGAACGCACGTCGATAACCCGCTCCAGCCGGACTACGAATTGGACGCCGATCTTTTCATAACCGGGCACCCGGCCTTCGACGAGATCACGCGCCTTCTTGACCGCGAAGCGGAGATGCAAGCGCATATGGACGCTGCCCGCATCGAATACGATGAACAGTTCGTCTAGGTAAAACAGCAAGTTGACACCCTCTGAGGGTCTGGTTTTGCATGGACGGGAGAAATCGTTCTCCCGCTAGCACTACCACGGAGAGCATCATGGAACAGACCGCCCAAACCGATGGCTTCATCCTCATCCCCGCCGCAACTGGCGGTGGTGCCTTGGTTCGCCGGAGCCAGATCGCAGGCGCTCGCGCCAATGAGCGGGGCGGGGCCATCGTCTATGCGATGTGCGGACCATCGATCTACACCACGGCGACCATTTCACAGCTCGCCCATTATCTCGATGCGGAGTCCGCCAACATTCATCGGGACTGACAATAACGACTTGGAGCGTGTGCCGGTGGGGCGACCCATCGGCACATGTCGTATATGAGGGAGGCACAGGTGAAGGCACGCAAAGACCCGACCGACGAGCAACTTATGCGGCGATTGCGTCGCCGACCGGAGTCAAACCGCGACCCGCGCGTCAAGAACGATGCCTATTGGGCGCTGCGTTTTCAGGGCTACCCGCACTCATACGCGAAGCGCGCCTTTCGAAATCAGCCGCCCACCTTTCAGGAGCGCACGGTTTCTATCGACGCAGGCGAGTGTGAATCGGAGGATTTGCTGTTCCTACCCGGAGCGACGTGGATCGAGCCGAAGGTAGAAGTCCGCCCCATTCTTTCTGACGAGGCCATTGACGCGCTGGAACCGCGTCTGTCTGAGTATACGGTTTGGGATGACGTAGTCCGCGGATTTGGCGTCAGGGTCCGGACAAAGGGACACAAAAGTTTCATCGTCTATCGCCGAGTTCGAAACACCAAGAGACTTCAGAAGTACACCATCGGTAAAACCGACGAGCTTTCGCTGGAGCAGGCTCGTCAGGCGGCGAGGAGCTACCGGTGCGCTTTGGAACTCACTTTGTGATACCAAGATCAGCGCGCATCGCCTCCTTCATATCGTGATCGGCCGCAATCCGTGCCGGGCGATCATCGTTGGTTTCGACGATACGTCGGATCGCGTCACGAACGATAGCAGGGGACACTAACTCGCATCGCATCTGCCAATAGGCAAACGCCTTCGACGTCTCGTCCGTCCCTTCGACGGCTGCGCGATGGTATGCTTCGCCGAATGGGTGATTACGGCGGCGACGCACAAAGAGAGGCCATAAGGGTCGCGGCGGTCGATCCGCTAGCGGTCGCGGCGCGCATCGACTTCGCCCGATACACGGCTGACATGTTCAAAGACGTTGGGACTAAATTGCATGTTTCGGGGCATATTGTCGGTACGGATCGCCGCAACGGCCTTTCGCCCTTTGGACACGGTGATGACTCTGCTGTGGCGGTTTCGATGCTCTTACGGATCGGCAGTCAACTCGTATCGGGTTGCGCCGATCTAATTTCAGATGGACGTCATTATGCCGGTGCTGCTTTGGTTCGCCAGCTTGTCGAAGTCGAGTATCTCGCATGGGCGTTTGAAACGAAGAACGCCGAAGCGGCTCGATGGCTTCGCAGCACGAAGGAAGAACGGCTATCCTTTTTCGCTCCTGCTAAACTTCGCAAAGCCTCAGGCGGGCGGTTCCGAGGCGTAGACTACAGCTACCACTGTGAACTTGGCGGGCATCCGGTTCCGGGATCGTGGCGGCTACTGAACGACGATACGGCTACGGCACAGTTGATGTTGTCAGACTGTCTTAGCCATTCCACGCGAGTTTGGGGTCATGTCTTTGAGTGGGCTAAAGCCTACCTGCTTGGAGAGATCGTTCAAGATGAGCACCAAGCGATTGGCAAACGGTTCGCCCAATGGCAACGACTAGATGGCTTGACTGTGCTGCCAGCTCCGCCGTTGTAAGTGCGGAAAGAGATAGCATATGAAAATCGCCTTTGTCTTGGTCGATTACCCCGGTTTTACCCCGAAGTGACCGAAATCCTCCGCGACCCTCGGAGGGCATGTAATAGGCACGTCGACGCACCTCCCCCACATCGAAAATCGGCTTATCGAGTCTGTAAGCCTCCTCCAGACCATCTTCTCGCTGTGGCGAGAAAAGTCAGATGAGATGCTTTTCGGCAATTTCGGCCTCGTCGCGTGACAGCGAACCATTTCGATGAAATGCAATGAGATGAGGAGCCGAGAGCGAATGAAATATGCGACTGGGCGCTTCCTCTAGCCTCGGAGCAGCTTAGGTGCGGCGGGCTAAGGTCCTAACGGTGGCACAAATCCACACGGGCGTAGGGATCGAAGCGAGGTATGCGCGCCGCCATCGTCGTCGTGGAGTCGTCATTCGGCTTAAGTCTTTTCGCCAGTATGCAGATGTGGGAGCGATGCAGCGCATCGCCGTTGGCGCGTCCAATCCCAATTGTGAGGTGAGCTTTGCATGTGTCGGTGCTCACAAGACGCGCGGCGAACGCATGACCTGCTTGGATGACAGCTTCAAACCTAGGGCAATGGTTTAATTTGCTCCCCAGGATAATGGAACCGGTCAGCAAATATATAGGACAGCAATCAGGTTAGTGCAGGCATACTCACACCTATCTTTCTCAAATCTCCGACCATTCTCCATCGGATGAAGGCCTGACATTAGAGAATAGCTCAGCGTAGCGATGAGGTTGCATGGTATGGATGGGGACGAGCCTCCTTGCCCCCACTCCATCCACAAAGCGGGCAAGATCGGAAACATGGGCATGACCGGAGGTGTGGTGAATTTCGAAGCTCATGCCTTGAGCGTCGGCCCACGCCCTTAAATCGGGGGTCTCCCGATCCAGATAGCCCGGCCACAGCGACCAGATGACCTTACCCCCAGCCAATCCGCCGATGGCTTCCGCATCCTCGATCATGGACGATCGGAACATCATCACCCATTGATTGCTGGTCGCTCCTATGTTGGAGGCGAACACGCGATGCCGCCGGTAGGGTTCGACCAGATCGAACCGCTTGCTCCTGACGATCCGGGCCTTTTGCCGCTTCGGCAGGTAAACCTTCATCCTTGATGACGGCGATCGCGGGCTGGGCAGCGACGACCTACCAAGAGCGTCCAAAATGTTTGCCGTGTAGGCGTCCGCGATGAACTGCCTACCTGAGCGCAGCGTCGCGCGATAAAAGGTGACAAGCCGATCGATGTTCTGCGCCGAGAAGCAGGCGAGGACGATCCCGCTGGTTTCCGCGATTGACGCGGCAACGTCTGCCTCGACCTGTCGCTCCGTTAGCGGGGCGGGTGAGTCGCCACGTCCCAGCACGGTTACTTCCATCAGCAGCACATCGACCGAGGTCGGCGGATCGGCCAGAAAGGCGTCAAACGCCCATGCCTTTCGGCCATGTGCGCGGAAGTCGCCGCTATATAGCAGCCGTCGCCCGTCAGCCTCGATCAGCAGCGCGTATGCATCAAAGGCAGAATGATCCATCAGGTAGGGTGTGACCCGGAACGGCCCGACATCGAACGCGCCCCGATTGCGATGGGTGGTAACCGGCTGCGCGAAGGTCCTACCTGTCGTGAACGCCGAGGCGACCTCCAACAGCCTCCGCGCGCCGTCACCGATGTAGACCGGCACCGATGGATGCACGACTTCGAGCAGCCCATAGTGATCGGAATGGGGGTGGCTTATGAGGATGCCGAGCAGATCAGGATTGTCTCCGTCCACCAATCCTCCGACCGGAGGCAACAAGCTCCGATCGGCTTTCCCCGCTTCCAACGGCAGGCCCAAATCGAGAAGCAGCGACCTCCCGCCCGACTGCACCTCGATGCAGTTGCCGCCGATGACGGTCGCGCCACGATGTATCCTGAAGCGCATAGCCTATACCCCCGTACGGCGATCGAGCGCCGACAGTGCTGCCCTCGCGTCAGGATCAGGCCAGACGAACGATGCAGGAAAGGCTTCGAAGGCAAAGGACAGCCGGACTCCGTGCCGTTCCGTACCTAGCGCCAAGACCCCCTGCGATAGTCCTGCCTCCAACCAGTCGAGGGCCAGCCCGTCGTAATATGCGTGCGGTGCGAGGACCGACAGCCGCACGTCCGAGGCTTCCACAAGCGCCTTGCCGCTATAGCCGAGCCGCACGCGATGCTCCCGGCTTAGCAACCAGACGAAGCCGTACTTGAGGATTTCCACCGCCGCATAGAGCGGATTGTCGCTTCCTACCTTCAACTCCACGAAGTCGAAGGCGTCAGGGCCACGCAAATGAACCAGATCAATCGCGCGTCGCCGGTCGCCTCCTCCCGCGATCATGCCTGATGCGATGGGAACCTGATTCGACCAGTCAGCCCGACCCTGTGACCTTGCCGCGCTAACAATGGCTCGCTCCAGCGTCACCTCAGGGCTCGAATTATGGGCGGCATGATCGCACTTCGGATCGAACCATCGCCAGTTTTCGCGCGATGGCAGCCCGGCTAACGCATTGACGCATCGAAGCCAGTTATCGGCCACCAATTCGAACAGGCTGCTCACGAGGCGCGCGCCGTCGAATGGCGCAGGTGGCGTCAAACACAGCCTCTGGATCGCGGATCGATGCTTGATGCTGGCGATCTGCAAAAGGTCGGCTGCGAGTCGATCCACGCCGTCGAACAGAGACAAAGAGGCAGCAACCCCAACCGTCATCATGCCGTCCACCTCCAACCCCGAGCATCGCCAAGGGCGGAGCCAGTAGCATACTACTGGTAGAACGGAATTGGTCAGCCCGTCGCTTGATACCGCGTCATGGCGGCAGCGGGCACAGTCGGAGGATGACCCTCAAGGATCGCGTCGCGAGCAGAATAAAGACGATCCGGAAACTCCGAGGCCTGACGCAAGAGCAGCTGGCTCAGCGCACCGATCGAACCGTTTTCGCCATCTCTCAGCTGGAAAGGGGACGAAGCCTCCCGAGCTTCGAAACGCTCGAACGCCTATCCGTTGCGCTGGACGTGCCGGTGCGGGAGTTTTTCGACGATGGCAGGGAGGCGCAGAGCTTGACGCCGCACCGCCATAGCCTCTCTACCGCGATAGCCGACCGAGTGCGGATGATGACGGACGAGCAGATCGAGACAACGCTGCGGATGATCGACGCGGTATGGCCGAAATCGCCTAAGTAGGCGAGTGAGCATTTTATGAAATCGGGGGTCCCTGTGCCGGTATGCGGGTGAGCGGGGCAGCTAAGCGCACCGCCCCACAGGCTTTTTCGGTGGCGACACAGTGGCGACATGAAATCGCACGAACCCCGCCGGGATCATCCAGCGCGGTCTAAGCCATTGAAATAGATGGCAACGCTGGAGCGGGCGAAGGGATTCGAACCCTCGACCCCGACCTTGGCAAGGTCGTGCTCTACCCCTGAGCTACGCCCGCTCTGGCGCCTGTCCGCCGGTCCATTGCAACAGCCTGGCCGGCGGCGGGAGGCGCGGCACATAGCGCGCGCCTCACGCACCGGCAAGACGATTCGCCGCGCCGGCATGGCGCGGGGCTTGGCAGCCGCCCGCGCGCGACCACATAAGGGGGCGAGCAACGAGGAGAGCCACTTGGCAACGCTGGGAATGAGCAGCGCCGAACGCGAGGCGATCGAGGCCTTCCGACGCGACGTCGTCGAGCCATCGATGACGAGCCTCGTCATCCTCGATTTCTGGGCGGAATGGTGCGGGCCCTGCAAGCAGCTCGGGCCGGTGCTGGAGAAGCTCGCGCAGCGCTATGCCGGCAAGGGCGTGCTGCTGGCCAAGATCGACGTCGACAAGGAGCGGCTGATCGCGGCGCAGTTCCGCGTCCAGTCGATCCCGACCGTCTATGCGCTGTTCCAGGGCCAGATCGTCGCCGATCTCACCCCGGCGCGCACCGAGGCGCAGCTCGCCGCGCTGCTCGACCAGCTGCTCGCCAAGCTGCCGATCGGCGCGGCCGCCGACGCCGGCGGCGACGCGGCGCAGGACATCGCCGACTTCCTCGCGATGGGCGAGGAGGTGCTGGCGCAGGGCGACGCCCCCCGTGCCGTCGCGATCTTCGAGCAGCTCGCCGGGATGGTGCCCGACGATCCCGCCGTGATCGGAGGCCATGCCCGCGCGCTGGTCGCCGCGGGCCGGATCGACGAGGCGGCGGCGCTGCTCGACGCGGCCCCGCCGGAGCTCAAGGACGCCGGGCTCGATCGCGCCCGCAGCGCGGTGGCGCTCGCCCGCGAGGCCGAGCCGGTCGCCGATCTGGCCGGATTGCAGCGCGCGGTCGACGCCGCGCCGGACGATCATGCGCTCGCCTATCGGCTCGCCGGCGGGCTGATGGCGACCGGCGACCGCGACGCCGCCGCCGCCGTGCTGCTCGGCATGATCGCGCGCGACCGCGAGTGGCACGAGGGCGCCGCCCGCAAGCGGCTGCTGCGGCTGTTCGACGTGGTCGGGCTGGAGGATCCCTGGGTGTCGGCGCAACGTCGCCGGCTCTCGGCGGTGCTGTTCACATGAGCGTGAAGACCTCCTCGCGGCTGACCATCTTCCCGCTCGGCGGCGCGCTGCTGTTCCCGCGCGCGCTGCTGCCGCTCCACATCTTCGAGCCGCGCTATGTGGCGATGGTGCAGGATGCGCTCGCGCGCGATCGGCGCATCGCGATGATCCAGCCGCGCGGCCGCGATCGGCCGGGCAGGCCGGCGGCGCTGTACGAGGTCGGCTGCGTCGGCCGGATCGCGCAGGTCGAGGCGATGGACGACGGGCGCTTCAACCTCGTGCTGCAGGGCCTCAGCCGCTTCCGCATGATCCGCGAGCTCGACGTGTCGACGCCCTTCCGCCAGATCGAGGCGAGCTTCGAGGGCTTCGACGACGGCGATGATCCCGAGCCGCTCGCCTTCGCGCTGCGCGCCGATCTCGAGCAGGAGGCGCGGCGCTTCGCCGAGAGCAACGGCTTCGCGGTCGACTGGAACGCGGTCGAGCGGCTCGACGACGAGGGGCTGGTCAACGGTGTCGCGCAGTCGGCGCCGTTCGATCCGGCCGCCAAGCAGGCGCTGCTGGAGGCGCCCGACATCGCCGCGCGCGCCGATCTCATCGTCCAGTTCATGCGCTTCTTCCGCCCCGACGACGACGACGGCCCCGCGCCGACGCTGCAATGAACGCCGGCGCGCCGGGGACGCTCGACCCGGAGCTGCTGGCGATCCTCGTCTGCCCGCTCACGCGCGGCCCGCTGCGCTACGATCCGGCCGCCGGGGAGCTGATCTCGGAGCATGCCCAGCTCGCCTATCCGGTGCGCGACGGCGTGCCGGTGATGCTCGTCGAGGAAGCGCGCTTCCTGGGGTAGGCTGAAGGTCGCGCCGGCATCAGGCCCTCTTCCCGCCGGGGAGAGGAGCGGGAAGGCTACACCGGCAGCCCGCTCAGCAGCTTCGGCAGGGTGCCGCTCTCGCCGCGCGCCTCGGCCATGAAGAAGGCCTTGAGCGGCGCGGTGCGATCGACCAGCCCGATGCCGAGGCGGCGGATCGCCGACGGCGCGCGGCCGGGGATGCCGAACAGCCGGGTGAAGCCGTCGGTCGCCGCCGCGACGCTCAGCGTGTCGAGGCCGCGCCAGCGCTCGTAGCGGGCGAGCAGCTGCGCGTCGCCCGGCTCAAGCCCGATGCATGCGCCCTCCACCAGCACCTGCACCAGCGCGGCGACATCGCGGAAGCCGAGGTTGAGCCCCTGCCCCGCGATCGGATGAATGCCGTGCGCGGCGTCCCCCGCCAGCGCGAGCCGCCCGGCGGTGATCCGCGCGGCGTGGTGGAAACCGAGCGGATAGGTCGCGCGCGGCCCGGCGGGAGAGAGCGCGCCCAGCACGCCGCCCATGCGCTTGGCCGCCTCGGCGAGGAAGGCGCGATCGGAGAGCGACAGCATCGCCGGCGCGTCCGCCGTCCGCACCGTCCAGACCAGCGCCGAGCGGTGCCCGCCCGCCATCGGCAGCAGCGCGAACGGCCCGGCCGGATAGAACAGCTCGTGGGCGACCTGGCCGTGCGGGATCGCGTGATCGATCATGGTGACGATCGCGACATGATCGTAGCGCCACCGCGCGACCGCTATGCCGGCGGCGGCGCGGCTCGGCGAGTTGCGCCCCTCCGCGCCCACCAGCAGCGGCGCCGCCAGCACCCGCCCGTCCGCGAGCGTCACCCGCACCGCGGCGGCGTCGCGCGTGACCTCGGCCGGGGAAGCGGGCGCGAGCAGCGTCACATGCGCCGCCGCCGCGCAGGCCGCGCGCAGCATGGCGCGCAGCAGGCGGTTCTCGAACATGAACCCGAGCGGTCCGGACTCGGCGAGGTCCGGCGCGAACAGGAGCGGCCGTCCGCTGGTCCCCTCCATCACGCGGATGCGCTCGATCGGCGAGCCTGCCGGCCGCAGCGCGTCGCCGAGCCCGATCGCCTCCAGCATCCGCCACGACGCGCTCGTCACCGCCGACGCGCGCCCGTCGAAGCCGGCGGCGAGCTGCGCCGCCAGATTCGCCGGATCGACGACGATGCTGGCGAGGCCGCCGGCATCGAGCGCCAGCGCCAGCGTCATGCCGACAAGCCCGCCGCCGAGGATGATGACATCGCTGCTGAAGTGATCGGCCATGCCGCAGCCCTAGCCGGGCAGGCCGGCGTTGCAAGCGCGGCTTGATTTGTAGTCGATCCCGCAGCATCGTCCCCGATCGGGACATTTGTCGAACGCGGGGCGGCACATATGGCGGGTGGAACAGCGGTGCGCGGGCCGGCCTGGCGCGATTCGGTGCGGCAGGGCGCGCAGCGCGGCAGCACGGCGCTCGGCGGCGTCGGCCTGGTCGCCGCCGCCGCGCTGGTCGCGGTCGCGCTCGCCAGCTATCATGTCGCCGATCCGGCGCTGAACACCGCCGCCGCCGGGCCGCCCGCCAATCGGCTCGGCGCGGTCGGCGCCTGGAGCGCGGATCTGCTGCTGAGCCTGCTCGGCCCCTGCGCGGCGCTGCTCGTGCCGTTCGCGCTGGTGCGGGGGCTGCGCTGGATGCGCGGCGCGGCGGTGGGCCGCTGGCTGCGCGGCGCGCTGCTGATCGCGGTCGCGAGCCTGCTGATCGGCACCGCGCTTGAGCTGTGGTTCGGCCGCACCGCCGCCGCGATGCTGCCGGCGGGCTGGGGCGGCGTGCTCGGGCTCGCCGGCGACGGGCTGGTCGAGCGCGGCCTCGCGCTGATCCCCCACACCGGCTACGAACGGCCGATCCGGCTGGGCTGCGCCGGCGCGATCGGCCTCGCCGGCATCGTCGTGGCGTTCCGCGCGATCGGGCTGGACGGCGGCGAGCGCGGCTGGATCCTGCGCCGCCGCAAGCCGCGCGCGGTGGCGGTGCGCGCGCCTCGCCTCGCGGTGCGCGAGGCGCCGCGCGAGCGGCTGGTCGAGCAGGATGCGCCCGGCGCCGCCCCGGCCGCGCCCGCCGCCGAGCCCGCCCGGCCCGTCATCGCCGATCGCAAGCCGACCCCGGACGGCAGCCGCCGCCAGGAGCGCGAGCGCCAGCGCCAGTTCGAGCTCGGCGATTCCTATGTGCTGCCGACGCTCGACCTGCT
>CAXTPE010000069.1:0-12648 GCA_964245925.1 uncultured Sphingomonadaceae bacterium | reverse complement strand
GTTACCCCTGGACTTCTGGATGGGCGCGTGGCGCGGCGGGCTGGCGATGGCCGAGATGGGGATGAAGCTCGGCGAGACGGTCAGCGCCTCGCAGGCCGTCATCGACAGCCGCGTCCGCTCGATGGCGGAGGCGGCGCGCGATCCGCTCAACGGCGATTATGCCGAGCTCGGCCGGATGGTGCCGGAGAAGCTCGACGCGTTCGGCAAGTCGGCGGCGAGCGGCTGGGACGACATGCGGGCGATCCACTCGGACCTGCTCGCCAACGGCATCGAGATGATGCGGATCGCGATGACCGGCCGGCTGCCCTCGGCGCGCGAGACCGACGCGATGGTGTCGCGCTCCTCGCGGATCGTCGCGCGGGCGGCGGCGTCGGGCGGGCGGGCGCTTGCGCCGGTGCATCGCGCCGCCACCGCCAACGCCCGCCGGCTCAAGCCGCCGCGCTGACCGGCCCGCCTCCCGCGTGAGCCCGCGCATCCTCGTCGATGCCGATGCCTGCCCGGTAAAGGAGGAGATCTACCGGGTCGCCTTCCGGCGTGCCGCGCCGGTGTGGATCGTCAGCAACAGCCATTTGCGCGTGCCGGATCATCCGCTCATCAGCCGCGTGGTGGTGGGCGACGGGTTCGATGCCGCCGACGACTGGATCGCGGAAAGCGCGGGTGCCGACGCGGTGGTGGTGACCGCCGACATCCTGCTCGCCGATCGCTGCCTGAAGGTGGGCGCCGCCGTGCTCGGACCGACCGGCCGGCCGTTCACGATCAGCTCGATCGGGGCGGCGATCGCGACGCGGGCGATCATGGCGGATCTGCGCGCCGGCGGCGACGGCCTCGGCAGCGGCCTCGGCGGCCCGGCGCCGTTCGCGAAGGCGGACCGCTCACGCTTCCTGTCCGCGCTCGACGATACGCTGGTGCGGATCGCGCGGCGCCCAGGCGCGGCGTAGATGCGGCCGGGAGGCGAGACCGGCGGCGAGTTCGAGTATCCTGCTTCGGGACGCGCCTCCGGAGGCGGACGACATCAGGTGGATCGCTGTTTTCTCTTTCTCATTCCCGCTTTCTCTTCGTCATCCCGCGCTAGGCGAACAGATCGACCACCTCCGCCCCCGGCAGTACCGCCGCGATCAGCAGCGAGCGGTGGCAGCTCGCGGGATCGCGCTCGAAGCAGAGCAGCGCGGTCGGTCGCTTCGCCGCGAGCTCGACCAGCCGCGCCGCCTGCACCATCGCTTCCGGCAGGTCGAGCTGACCGGCATAAACGCGCGCGAGGCGGGCACGATCGCCCTTGCGTGCCGCCTCGCGACCCTCGGGTGGCGTGCCGAGCGCTTTCAGGCCGACATAGTCGATTCCGGCCTCGCGCAAGCCTGTCGCCAGCACGTTCTTGGAGAAGCCCGGCCGGCGCGACAGCGGCACCGCCCGCACGTCGGCGAGCAGCGCCACGCCGGCGCCCGCGAGCGCGGCGATCACCTCGTCCTGCGTCGCGCCTTCGTAGCCGATCGTGAAGATGCGGGTGCGTGCCGCCATCGGCTCCTAGGCCAGCCCCCGGCTCCGCAGCAGCGCGCCCTCGTCCGGCGCGCGGCCGCGAAAGGCGATGAAGCTCGTCATCGGATCGCGCGAATCGCCGCGCGCCAGCACCTCGTCGCGGAAGCGCGCGGCGAGGCCGGCGTCGAAGATGTCGCCGGCCTCCTCGAAGGCGGCAAAGGCATCGGCGTCGAGCACCTCGGACCAGAGATAGCTGTAATAGGCCGCCGCATAGCCGCCATCGAAGACATGGGTGAAGTGCGGCAGGCGGTGGCGCATGCCGATCTGCGCGGGCATGCCGATCCGCGCCAGCGTCTCCGCCGCGATTCTGAAGGCATCCGGCGCGGCGTCGCCGCTCATGTGGATGGCGAGATCAACGATCGAGGCGGCGGCGAGCTCCACCGTAGAAAAGCCGGCGCCATAGGTGTCGGCGCGGCCGATCGCGGAGATCAGCGCCTCCGGCACGCCGAAGCCGCGCAGCACCTGGGGCGCCACGATCCAATGCTCCATGAACTTGCTCGGGAACTCGACGAAGTCGCGCGCCACCGCGGTCCCGGCGAGGCTCGGATAGGTGACGTGGCTGAGCAGCGCGTGGAGCGCGTGGCCGAATTCGTGGAAGAGCGTGCGCGCCTCGTCGAGCGAGAGCCCGGTGGCGGCGGGCGTGGCGCCGGCGGCGTAATTGGCGACGCAATAGACGATCGGGCGCACCTCGCCGTCGAGCGTCTCCTGCACGCGCAGCGCGCCCATCCAGGCGCCGCCATGCTTCTCGGGCCGGGCGATATAGTCGGTGTAGAGCAGGCCGACCGCGCGGCCGTCGGCGCCGTCGACCGCCCAGGCACGGACGTCCGGGTGATAGCCGGGGAGGTCGAGACGGGCGGTGAAGCGCAGGCCGTAGAGGCCGCTGGCCGTGGCGAAGGCGGCGTCGACGACCTTGCCGAGCGTCAGGTGGCGCTTCACCGCGGCGCCGTCGAGCGCATAGCGCTCGCGGCGGATGCGCTCGGCGTAGAAGCGCCAGTCCCACGCGGCGAGCGCGAAGCCGCCGCCTTCGGCGTCGATCATCGCCTGGAGCTCGGCGGCTTCCTCCAGCGCCTTCGCGCGCGCCGGCGCCCAGACCCGCATCATCAGCGCCATCGCCGCCTCGGGCGATCTCGCCATGCTGTCCTCGAGCTTGTAGGCGGCATAGCAGGGATACCCGAGCAGGCAGGCGAGTTCGTGGCGCAGCGCGAGCGTCTCGGCGATCAGCGGGCGGTTGTCGTGCGGCCCGCCGTCGCAGCGGGTGGTGAAGGCGCGCCAGACCTGCTCGCGCAAGGTCCGCCGGGTGGAATAGGCGAGGAAGTCCTCGACGTCGCCGCGATCGAGCGTGAAGCGGAAGCGGCCCGGCTCGCCGGCGCGGCGCGCGGCCGAATCGCGGACGCCCCGCGGCAAGCCATCGAGATCGTCCTCGCCGAGCACCAGCGACCAGCCGGCGGTGGCGGCGAGCACGTTCTGGCCGAACCGGACCGAGAGCATCGTCAGCCGCTCGTCGATCGCGGCGAAGCGTGTCTTGGCCGGGCCGTCGAGCGCCGCGCCGCCGGCGACGAAGCCACGCCGCACCGTGTCAACGAGCCGCACTTCCTCCTCGCCCAGGCCATCGCGACGCTGCCACACCGCGTCGACCTTCGCGAACAGCCGGGGATCGTGGCCGATCGCGGTGGCGTGGCGGCTGAGCAGCGTCGACACCTCGGGCTCGATCGCGCGGATCGCGTCGTCGGACCGCGCGGACGCGAGCGTCCAGAAAATCCGGCGCACGCGGCCAAGCGGCTCGCCGGCGCGTTCCAGCGCGGCGATGGTGTTGGCGAAATCGGCCGGCGCGGCGCTGCCCGCGATCGCCTCCACCTCCCGCGAATGCGCGTCCGTCGCCCGGCGGAAGGCGGGCAGGAACTGCTCCGGCGCGATCCGGTCAAAGCGCGGCGCGCCGAGCGGCAGGTCGCTGGCGGCGAGCAGCGCGGCTGCGGGATCAGCCGGCATATTCCACCGACTGCACCTCGTCGGTGTGGACGTCGAAGCGCGCAAGCCCGGTCGACCCGAAGGCCGTGGTCAGCGCGGCGTCGGTGGCGTCGCGCCCGCGTGCCATCAGGATGCGGCCGATGCGCGGTTTGTTGTGGCGCGCGTCGAACGTGTACCAGCGCCCGCCGAGATACACCTCGAACCAGGCGGAGAAGTCCATCGGCGAATCGGAGCGCGGCACGCCGATGTCGCCGAGATAGCCGGTACAGTAGCGCGCCGGCACGTTCATGCAACGGCACAGCGTGATCGCGAGATGCGCGAAATCGCGGCAGACGCCCTGCTGCTCCTGGTGGGCGTCCCACGCCGTCTTCGTCGGCCGCGCGAAATGATAGCCGAACTCGACATGGTTGTGGGCATATTCGACGATCGCGGCGACCCGCCCCCAGCCGGGCGGGATATGGCCGAACAGGCTCCAGGCGGTCTCGGACAACCGGTCGGTCTCGCAGTAGCGCGAGCCGAGCAGGTAGACGAGCACCTCGGTCGGCAGGTTCTCGACGGGCAACTGCTCGGCGTCGGGCGCGTGGATGTCCGCGACGCCGGGATCCCGGATGGTGAAGTCGCAGGAGAGCTCGAGCCCGCCGGTCGGGATGGTGAAGCGCGTGCAGGTGTTCCCGAAGCTGTCGACATAGTCGTACATCGGCACGTCGGGATTGGCGACGATGCGGTGGGGGGTGAGCAGATCGCGGTTGCGCGACGGGTGGACGCTCAGCAGCGCCAGCATCGGCACCGGCTGCCATGCATCGAAGCGGATGTCGTAGCCTGCACGGATCAGCATGAGTCGTTCACCTCGTCTCTTGGTCGGCAACGGCGAGCGGCCGCGCCTGTTCCCCGTCCGGCTCCCGGACGTCCGCCCGGTCCATCCGGATGTCCACCTTGACGGCCATGCCGAGCGATGCGCCCGGAAAGCCGCTCCACGTCCCCGACAGCGGCACCGCCTGCAACGGATCGCGCGCGACCGCCACCCGCACCAGCCCGCGATTGCCGACGATGCCGTTGGTGGGATCATATTCGATCCAGCCGGAGCCGGGCAGGAAGATGCGCACCCAGGCGTGGGTATTCCCACCGCCGACGCGCCCCTCGCCCCGCGACGGCGAATAGACATAGCCGGAAACGAAGCGCGCGGCGAGGCCCAGCGCGCGCGCCGCCTCGATCATCAGCACGGCGTAGTCGCGGCAGGTGCCCTGGCGCTTCTCCAGCGTCTCGCGCGGCGTCTGGGTGCCCTTCTCGTGGCGCGGCACATAGGTGAGCTCGCGGCGGATCGCCGCGGTCATGTCGGCGAGCATCGCCAGCGTGTCGGTGCGGCCGTCGTCGCGCACGAAGCGGCGCGCCCAGGTGTCGACGGCGCGGTAGGGATCATGGTGCTGGCGCTCGATCGAGCGGAGCAGATCGGGCATGTCGTCGGACGCGTAGCTGAACGGATAGCGGCGGGCGTAGTCCTCGATCTCGACGGCGCCGGCCGCGGCGGGGGCGTGCTCCATCCGGACGGTGCTGGTGAAGCCGAGCTCGGTGGCGCGGCGCGAGAAGCGCGCGATCGCGACCGAATTGCCGAACACGTCGTGCAGCCAGCGCACCTCGGCGGCGGGCTCGATGACGAGTTCCGCCGACAGCAGCCGCTGGTCGAAGCCTTCGCGCGGGCGCATCATCACGCGATGCTCGCCGAACGCCACGGCCGAGCGATAGCGGTAGCGCGTGTCGTGGGTTATGGTGAGGATGGGCATGAAGGAGCTGGCCGCCGCGTGACTGTCATGGAAGATGGGGAGACTGGCGCCTGGCTCTCGGCTTCCGATCCGCCCCCCGTGATCGCCGTCAACCTTCGTGGGGCCGCGCCGTTCCTGCTCACCGGCGATCATGCCGGCAGGCTGGTTCCGGCGGCGCTCGGGACATTGGGCATAGCGCAAGCCGAGCTCGCCCGCCACATCGGCTGGGACATCGGCATCGCGGCGCTGGGCGAGGCGCTCGCCGCCAGGCTCGACGCGCCGTTCCTGCGGCAGGCCTATTCGCGGCTGGTGATCGACTGCAACCGCGATCCCGCCGCGCACGACGCGATCCCGCCGGTGAGCGACGGCACGCCGATCCCCGCCAACGCGGCGCTGGACGCGGCGGCGCGCGCCGCGCGCGTGGCGGCGATCCACGCGCCCTATCAGGCCGCGATCGGCGCGGCGCTGGCGGCAAGGGGCGAGCGCGCGATCCTGATCGCGCTGCACAGCTTCACGCCGAAGCTCGCGACCGCCGCCGGACCCGCCCGGCCGTGGCACGTCGGCATCCTCCACGACGGCCGCGACGAGCGCTTCGCCATCGCGCTGCTCGCGGCGCTGCGGGCGCGCGGCGACCTCGTCGTCGGCGACAACGAGCCCTATCGGATGGATGGGATCGACCATAGCGTGCCGCGCCATGCCTTCGATCCGCCGCGCCCCTATGCCGAGATCGAGGTGCGGCAGGATCTGATCGGCGACGGGGAAGGGGTCTCGCGCTGGGCGGCGATCCTCGGCGAGGCGCTGGAGCGCGCCGCCGCGATCCTGTAGCGTCCGCCGCTTGCCAAGCACGTTCCGTCGCGCGAGAGAGGACGACGATGAGCCGCATTGGTCCCGTGCGATATGGCGCCGCGGCGCTCCTCGCCGTCACGCTCCCGGCATCCGCGCCGGCGATGCCCTCCACCAGACCGCCCGCGCGCTCGCCGCTCGCCGATTATGTCCGCGCGCGCGCCGCCGACGCGCTCGGCGCCGACGATCAGGCGGCGATCGGCTATGCCGCGGCGATGGCGGCGGCGCCCGACGACGCCATCATCGCGCTCCGCGCCTTCCGCCAGGCGATCACCGCCGGCGATCGCGCCCGCGCCATCGCCGCGGCGCGGACGCTCGACGCCGCGCATGTCCTGCCCCCGGACGGCCGGCTGCTGCTGATCGGCGAGGCGGTCGGCCGGCGCGACTGGACGGGCGCGCGCGCCCAGATCGCGACGCTGAAGGACGAGCAGGTGTTCGCCTTCACCGCGCCGGTGATCGAGGCCTGGGTGACGCTCGGCGCGCGCGGGCGCGATCCGCTGGCGCCGCTCGCCGCCGCCGCCGGTCTGCCGCTCGCCTCGGCCTATGCCGCCGAGCACCGCGCGCTGCTCCTGCTGGCGACGGGCAGGCTCGATGACGGCGTGGTCGCGATCGAGGCGCTCGGCCGGCCCGGCGGCGCGCGCGGCGTGCGGCTGCGGATCGCGTCCGCAGCCGTGCTCGCGCGCGATCACCGCGCCGATCGCGCGCTGGCGCTGCTCGCCGGCGACGATCCGGTGCTCGGGCAGGCCCGCGCCGCGCTTGCGGCGCATCGCTCGCTGCCGGGCGCGGTGCTGACACCGGCCGACGGCATCGCCGAGCTGATGGTGCGGGTCGGCGCCGACATCAACCGCGAGCGCGCCACCCCGATCGCGCTGACGCTGGCCCGCGTCGCGACCTTCCTGGCGCCCGACAATGCCGAGGCGTGGCTCTCGGTCGGCACCATGCTGGTGGCGAGCGCGGATTACCCGCCGGCGCTCGCCGCGCTCGATCATGTTTCGCCGCGCGATCCGTTCGTGGTCGCGGCGCGCGACCTGCGTGTGCAGCTCCTCATCCATCGCGGCGACAGGGAGGAGGCGCTGAAGGAGGCGCTCGCCGCCGCCGGACCGCAGGCGACCGCCGCCGACTGGAGCCGGGTCGGCGATCTCTATGTCCAGCTCGCGCGCTTTCCGGATGCCGCCGCGGCCTATGAGAGGGCGCAGGCGCTCGCGGGCGGCGACGCGGCGCCGGACGCCTGGCAATATTGGCTCCAGCGCGGCAGCGCGCTCGAGCAGGGCGGCGACTGGGCGGCGGCGCGACCCGCGCTCCGCAAGGCGGTCACGCTCGCGCCCGACGAACCGTCGGCGCTCAACTATCTGGGCTATGCCGAGCTCGATCGTCACGAAGACGTCGCCGCCGCGATGGCGCTGATCCAGCGGGCGAGCGCGCTCAAGCCCGACGATCCGGCGATCACCGATTCGCTCGGCTGGGCCTATTATCTGCGCGGCGATCTCGCCCACGCCATCCCGACGCTGGAGCGCGCCGCCGCCGCAGAACCCGCCGAGAGCGACATCAACGAGCATCTCGGCGACGCCTATTGGGCGGCCGGGCGCAAATGGGAGGCGCGCTACGCCTGGCGCGCCGCGCTGGTCGCCGCCGACGCGAGCGACATGCCGCGGCTCAAGGCAAAGATCGACACGGGCGCCATCGCCCGGCCGTGAACACATTGAGCGAAACGGCCCATGCCAAGCTCAACCTCGCGCTCCACGTCCGCGCCCGCGAGCCCGACGGCTATCATCGCATGGAGACGCTGTTCGCTTTCTGCGAGCATGGCGATCTGCTCGAGGCCGCGCCGGCGCCGGCGCTGAGCCTCGTCATCGAGGGGCCGTTCGGCGACGGACTGGATGCGGGCGCCGGCAATCTCGTGCTGCGCGCGGCCGAAGCGCTCCGGACGCATGCCGGCATCCGCGCCGGCGCGTCGCTGCGGCTGGTCAAGCGGCTGCCGGTCGCGGCCGGGATCGGCGGCGGGTCGGCGGATGCCGCCGCCGCGCTGCGCCTGCTCGACCGGCTGTGGGGGACCGCGCTCGGCGAGGCGGCGCTGGCGGCGATCGGCGTGGATCTCGGCGCCGACGTGCCGGCCTGCGTCGCCTCGCGCACGGTGCGCGGCGAACGGCGCGGCGACGTGCTCCACGCCATCGACGGCGCGGCGCTCGCCCGGCTGCCGGCGCTGCTGCTCAATCCCCGGCTGCCCTGCCCCACCGGCCCCGTGTTCCGGGGCTGGGACGGCGTGGATCGCGGCGCGCTCGGCGGCGGCGACCCGCTGGCGGCGGCGCTCGCCGGGCGCAACGATCTCGAGGCGCCGGCGCTCGCGCTCGTGCCCGCGATCGGGGGGACGCTCGGCTGGCTCGCGGCGCGGCCGGGCGCCGGCCTCGCGCGCATGTCGGGATCGGGCGCGACCTGCTTCGCGCTGTTCGACGATCCGGCCGCGCGCGACGCCGCCGATGCGGCCGCCGCGCGCGAACGTCCCGGCGACTGGCGGCTGGCCACCCGGCTGCGCTGATCCCGGCGCGGGACGGCGCGGGGCATGACGGCGCGGCCGCGATCGCCTATCAGCGGCGCATGACGCCCCGCATCCTTCCGCTCGCCGCCCTGCTGGCGCTCCTCGCCGGCTGCCACCGCGCCGCGCCGTCCGATCGCTTCGCCGCGGCCGATGCCGAGGCCGATCGCATCCCCTGCGCGATCGGCGGCGCCACCGCGTTCACGCCGGTCTGCACGATCGAGCGCATCGATGGCGCGGAGGGGCTGGAGCTGATGCTGCGCAATCCCGATGGCGGCTTCCGCCGGCTGCTCGTCACGAAGGACGGGCGCGGCGTCGTCGCCGCCGACGGGGCGTTGCCGGCCAGGGTCAACGTCGTCGGCGCGGGCTCGATCGAGGTGACGGTCGGCACCGATCGCTACCGCCTGCCCGCGACGGTGAAATCCAGCCCCGGGACATGACGCCGGTCCTTGACGCCGCCGCGATGCGCGCCGCCGAGGCCGCCGCGATCGCCGGCGGCGAGACGGTCGCGACGCTGATGGCGCGCGCCGGCGCGGCGGTGGCGGAAGCGGCGTGGCGCTTCGGCGGCGGCCAGCCGGTGCTCGTGCTGTGCGGGCCGGGCAACAACGGCGGCGACGGCTATGTCGCGGCCGCGCTGCTGGCGAAGGCGGGCGTGGCGGTGCGCATCGCGGGCATGGCCGAGCCGCGCACCGATGCCGCGCGGGCGGCACGAGCCCGCTGGCACGGCCCGGTCGAGGCGCTTGGCGGCGCGGCGCCGGCGCCGGTGCTGGTCGATGCGCTGTTCGGCGTGGGGCTGGACCGGGCGCTCGACGACGACATCGCCGCGCCGCTGGCAAGGCTCGCCCGCGCCGCGCGCTTCCGGCTCGCGGTCGACCTGCCGAGCGGCGTCGGGAGCGACGATGGCGCCGTGCTTGGCGCGATGGTGCCGGCCGACCTCACGCTCGCGCTCGGCGCGCTCAAGCCCGCGCACCTGATCGCGCCGGCGGCGGCGCTCTGCGGCCATGTGCGGATCGCCGACATCGGCGTGACGATCCCGCCCGGCCCGACGATGCGGGTCGATCGCCCGCGCATCGCCCGGCCGGGCCACGACGCGAACAAATATACGCGCGGCCATGTCCTCGTCGTCGGCGGCGCGATGGCGGGCGCGGCGCTGCTCGCGGCGACGGCGGCGCAGCGCGCGGGGGCCGGCTATGTGGCGCTCGCCGGGCCGGCCGCGGCCGGCGGGGCGGCGCCGCACGCGCTCGTCCGCCATCCCACCGGCGATGCCGCCGCGCTGGCCGCGCTGCTCGACGATCGCCGCATCGGCGCGGTCGTGATCGGTCCCGGGCTCGGGCGCGAGGCCGGCGCCAAGGCGATGCTGGATGCCGCGCTCGCCTGCGCGCACCCGCTCGTGATCGATGCGGATGCGCTGACGCTGCTCGGCCCGCGCGGTCTTGCCCGGCTGACCGCGAGGGCGGCGCCGGCGCTGCTCACCCCGCATGAGGGCGAGTTCGCGCGGCTGTTCGGCGGGGGCGGGGAGAGCAAGCTCGTCCGGGTCCGTGCCGCCGCCGCGCGGGCGGGTGCCGCGGTGCTGCTCAAGGGATCGGACAGCGTCGTCGCGCTGCCCGACGGCACCGCGGGGATCGCGACCGCCGCGCCGGCGTGGCTCGCCAGCGCCGGCACCGGCGACGTGCTGGCCGGCATCGCCGGGGCGCGGCTGGCGGCGGGCAGCGCACCGTTCGACGCGGCCTGCGAGGCGCTCTGGCTGCACGGCGAGGCCGCGCGCCGCGCGGGGCCGGGGCTCGTCGCCGACGATCTGGTGACGCATCTGGCGGCGGCGCTCGGCGCCTGCGGATGAGCGCCGATCCGGTCGTCCGGCTGGCGGCGCGCGGCGACGGCGTCACCGCCTCGGGCGTGATGGTGCCGCTCGCCGCGCCCGGCGACATGCTCGCGCCCGACGGCAGCCTGTCGGCCGGCCCGCACCGCCGGACGCCGCCGTGCCGTCACTTCCCGCGCTGCGGCGGCTGCACGCTGCAACATACTGATGACGAAACATATTCCACATTCCTGCGCGATCGCATCGCCGGCGCGCTGGCGGCACAGAGCCTTCATGACATCGTGATCCTCGAACCGCATCTGTCGCCGCCGCGCACCCGCCGCCGCGTGTCGCTGCGTGGCGAGCGGCACGGCGGCGCGGTGCTGCTCGGGTTCAACGAGGCGGCGAGCCACCGCATCGTCGATCTGCGCCAGTGCGACATCATGCATCCGGCGCTGTTCGCGCTGGTGGCGCCGCTGCGCGCGCTGCTGGGCGGGCTGCTGCCGGGGCGCCGCGCCGCGACCGTCCAGATGACGCTGACGAACGAGGGGATCGACCTGCTGCTGGAGATGCCCGCGCTGGAAGGGCTGGCGGCGCAGGAGGCGATCACCGCCTTCGCCGCCGCCCATGCGCTCGCGCGGCTCGCGATGGACGAGGGCCATGGCGCCGAGCCCCGCTTCGAGCCGCGCCCGGTGACGGTGACGCTCGGCGGCGTCGCGGTGCCGCTACCGCCGGGCGCCTTCCTCCAGGCAACCGCCGATGGCGAGGCGGCGCTGGTCGAGGCCGTCGGCCAGGCGATCGGTCCGGCGGGCGATACCGCCGATCTGTTCGCGGGGCTCGGCACCTTCGCGCTGGCGCTGCCCGGCCGGATCCACGCCGTCGAGGGCGCGCGCGACGCGGCGCTGGCGCTGCTGGGCGCGGCGCGGACGGCCGGGCGGGCGCTGACGGTCGAGCATCGCGATCTCTTCCGCCGGCCGCTCACCGCAGCCGAGCTAGCGCGGTTCGCGGCGGTGGTGCTCGATCCGCCGCGTGCCGGCGCGAAGGAGCAGGCGGCGCAACTCGCCGCTTCGATGGTGCCGCGGATCGCCTATGTCTCGTGCAATCCCGCGACCTTCGCGCGCGATGCGAAGACGCTGCGTGAGGGTGGCTACCGGCTGGAGTGGATCAGGCCCGTCGGCCAGTTCCGCTGGTCGACCCATGTCGAGCTGGTCGGCGGCTTCGGGCGCTGACACCGGTCTCGATCGATCGTTTCACCCCCCCGTTCGTGCCGAGCGAAGCCGAAGGGGTCGAGGCGCGGCCACGAGCGCATGCCCCTCGACGGCGCTCGGGGCGAACGGAGGCGGACGCGGCGCGCGCGCCTCAGTCGTCGAACATCGTCGCGAAGCGGCGCTGCTTGCGCGCCTTCCACAGCCCGCGATGCCAGGCGTCCGAGGCGAGCAGCGGCATCACCGAGCCCGCCTCGGCGAACACCATCTGCTCGAGCGCGGTGTTGACCTTGCCCCAGCTCGCCGCCTCCTGGAGGGTCGAGGAGGAGCAGGCGCCGTCGCGGACGTCGGCCACCGTGATCTGCACGGCATATTTATGCACCTCGACACCCTCGTGACCGAGGATCTCGGCGCAGACGACGGTGTCCTGGATGAAGTTCTTCGGCACGCCGCCGCCGATCATCAGCAGCCCGGTGGTGCCGGCGGCGATCTTGATCTCGGTGAGCTCGCGGAAGTCGGCGATCGAATCGAGGGTCAGATAGGGCTTGCCGGCCTTCATCGCATCGACCTGGTGCTTGACGAGCCCGAAGCCCGCCGAGGAGTCGCTGAACGCGGGGCAGAAGATCGGCACGTCGTGCTCATAGGCAAGCTTGACGAGGCTGTTGTCCTTCTTCCCGTGCTCGACCAGATATTTGCCCATTGCCCTGATGAACGCGCGTGAGGAATGGGGCCTGGCCGGCAGCGCTTCCGCGATCTCGAAGATGGTATGATCGACGTTCTGGAGCGCGACCTCGTCGATATAGGTATCGTAAATCCGGTCGATATAGAGCGAGCGCAGCGTATCGTCGTCGGGGATTTCCTTGGCCTGGAAGTGCTTGTGGCCGAGACCTTCGAAGAAATCCATGTCGACGATCGAGGCGCCGGTGGCCACCACCATGTCGACCATGTTGGAGCGCAGGAGTTCGGCGTAGAGGTCCATGCAGCCGCCGGCCGACGTCGACCCCGCAATCACCAGGAAGATCG
>CAXTPE010000068.1:0-12925 GCA_964245925.1 uncultured Sphingomonadaceae bacterium | reverse complement strand
AGAAGATCCACAAGAACATCGTGCTGCGCTCGAACGTTATCGCGAGCATTCGCCAGCGCATGATCGATCAGGGCTTCACCGAGTTCCAGACGCCGATTTTGACCGCCTCCAGCCCGGAAGGCGCGCGCGACTATCTCGTCCCCAGCCGCGTCCATCCCGGCAAGTTCTACGCGCTCCCGCAGGCGCCGCAGATGTTCAAGCAGCTCCTCATGGTGGCGGGGTTCGATCGCTATTTCCAGATCGCGCCCTGCTTCCGCGACGAGGATGCGCGGGCCGATCGCTCGCCCGGCGAATTCTACCAGCTCGATTTCGAGATGAGCTTCGTCACGCAAGACGATGTTTTCGCCGCGATCGAGCCGGTGCTGCACGGCGTCTTCGAGGAGTTCGCGGGCGGGCGGACGGTGTCGCCGCTGCCGTTCCGCCGGGTGCCTTTCCGCGAATCCATGCGCAGATATGGCAGCGACAAGCCGGACCTGCGCAATCCGATCGAGATCGTCGACGTCTCGGAGCATTTCCGCGGCTCGGGCTTCGGGCTGTTCGACCGGCTGGTCGTCTCCGGCGACGTCGTCCGCGCGATCCCGGCGCCGGGGGCGGGCCGGGAGAGCCGCAAGTTCTTCGACGATATGAACGAATGGGCGCGTTCGCAGGGCTTTGCGGGCCTCGGCTATATCAATATGCCAAACGGCGCACCGGGCGGGCCGATCGCCAAGAACCATGGCGAGGAAGGGACCGCCAGGCTGATCGAGGCGCTCGGGGTCGGCGCGGAGGACGGCATCTTCTTCGCCGCCGGCAAGGAGGCCGATGCCGCCAGGCTCGCCGGTGCCGCGCGCACCCGGCTGGGCGAGCTGCTCGGCCTGATCGATCCGAAGCGCTTCGAGTTCTGCTGGATCGTCGATTTCCCGATGTACGAGTTCCACGAGGAGGAGAAGAAGATCGATTTCTCGCACAATCCCTTCTCGATGCCGCAGGGCGGGCTGGAGGCGCTGGAGACGCAGGATCCGCTCGACATCCTCGCCTATCAGTATGACATCGTCTGCAACGGCGTGGAGTTGTCCTCGGGCGCGATCCGCAACCATCGCCCCGACATCATGTACAAGGCGTTCGAGATCGCCGGCTACACGCAGGCCGAGGTCGACACCGATTTCGCCGGCATCATCAACGCCTTCAAGTTCGGCGCGCCGCCCCACGGCGGTTCGGCGCCGGGGATCGACCGTATCGTCATGCTGCTCGCCGACGAGCCCAATATCCGCGAGGTCATCACCTTCCCGATGACCCAGAAGGCCGAGGATCTGCTGATGGGCGCCCCCGCGCCGGCGACGGCGAAGCAGTTGCGTGAGCTCCACATCAGGGTGGTAGAGCCGGAGAAGAGCTAGGCGCCTCGCACAACAACCGTTCGCCCCGAGCGCGGTCGAACGGCATGGGCTTCGACTTCGCTCAGCCCGAACGGAGCTTGTGCGGGGGATGCGGGTTGAGCCTCCATGGCCATCTCCCTCTCCGATCACGAATCCGGCGCCAAGTACGACGGCGACTACAAGGCCGATCTCAAGGCGCTTCAGCATCGCCTGGAAAAGATCCAGATCGCCGCGATCGTCCGCAAGGCGCGCGTCGTCATCGCCTTCGAGGGCTGGGACGCGGGCGGCAAGGGCGGCGCGATCCAGCGGCTGACGACGGGCTGGGATCCGCGCAGCTTCGAGGTCTGGCCGATCGCCGCGCCCACCGAGGAGGAGCGCACCCGCCACTTCCTCTGGCGCTTCTGGCGGCGGCTGCCGGCGCATGGCGAGATCGCGGTGTTCGATCGCAGCTGGTACGGCCGCGTGCTGGTCGAGCGGGTCGAGGGCTATGCCGGCGAGGCCGAGTGGCGCCGCGGCTATGACGACATCAACGATTTCGAGGCGCGCCAGATCGACGACGGCACGATCCTCATCAAGCTCTTCCTCCACATCACGCAGGAGACGCAGGACGCCCGCTTCCGCCGCCGCCTCGCCCACCCGTGGAAGCGCTGGAAGCTTGGCCCCGACGACTTCCGCAACCGTGCCAAGCGCCCTGCCTATCTCGATGCGATGCATGACATGTTCGCGCATACCGACACCGCCAGATGCCCCTGGTTCGTGATCGACGGCAACGCCAAGAAGCCCGCCCGCATCGCCGCGCTCGCCCACATCGCCGACCGGCTGGAGCTCGCGATCCCGCTGGCGCCGCCGGCCGCCGATCCGGCGATCGACCGGCTGGCGGCGGAGGCGCTGGGAGCCGGGGGCTGAGCTTCAGGCGGCGGACGGGGCCGGGGGAGCGGGCGCGTCGGCGGGCGCGGGCTCGCGCAGCAGCGGCACCAGCAGCGCGTTCAGCGCATCGAGATCGAAGGCGGCGGACTTGGCGTAGACCAGCTTGCCCGAGCGATCGAACACATAGTTCGTCGGCAGCCCGTCCATGACGAAATAGGGTCCGCGCTCGATCCGGGCCATCGGCATCACCAGCATCGGGCCGAGCGTCTTCCTGAGCGTGTAGTCCGGGATGGATCCCTCGGTGGCGACCGCATATACCCGCAGGCCGACGTCCTTGCGCAGCTTGTAATAGGTGTCGAGCAACGGCAGCTCCGCGCGGCAGGGCGCGCACCAGGTCGCCCACATGTTGAGGATGACGACATCGCCGCGCAGGCTGGCCAGCGTCACCTCCTGACCATCGAAGGTCTTGAGCCGGAAGTCGGGCGCCACCTCGCCGACCTTCGGCGCCCTGGCCCCCGCCGCGGCGACCACCGCGAACGCCGCCGCCACTCCCGCGAGCACCCATTTGCGCATCGGCGATCTCCCCCGTCGGATGCTCGGCGGGCGGGCGGCTGCTGTCAAGCGGCCGGCGGATAGGCGATCGCGAGAACTTCCCAGGCCATCGCGCCACCCGGCAGCGCCACCCGCCGCACGTCGCCGACAGCGGCGCCCTTCAGCGCATCCGCCATCGGCGAGCGCCAGCTTATCCGCCCGGCGGCGGCGTCCGTCTCGTCCTCGCCGACGAGCATGACGATCCGTTCGACGTCCTCCTCGTCGACGATCGTCACCGTCGCGCCGAAGCGGACCCGCGATCGATCCTCGACCCGCGCCGGATCGACCACCTTCGCCGCCTTCATCCGCTTCGAAAGGTGGTTCAGCTCGCGGTCGATCGCGCGCAGCCGCTGGCGGCCGTAGAGATAATCGCCATTTTCCGAGCGGTCGCCGTTGCCGGCGGCCCAGCTCACCGTTTCGACCACGCGCGGCCGCTCGACCTCGAACAGCTCGGCGTAGCGGCGGCCAAGCTCGGCATAGCCGGCTGGGGTGATGTAATTGGGTTGGTCGCTCACGCCTCACCCTGGCACGATCACCACCATTCGTCCCGCGCCAAGTCGAGGGGCGGCCGCATGGTGCCGTGTCTCGACTTCGCTCGACACGAACGGCGGGGGCCGGGGAGAAGCGGAGGCCGCTACCCCGCGCTGGTCTTGCCGAGATAGGCGGAGAGCCGGTTGCCGCTCGACGCCATCCGCGCGCGCGACGGATTGAGCAGGTCATAGACCACCGCATTCTCCAGCACGCGCTGGACGTAGCTGCGCGTCTCGGCGAGCGGGATCGCCTCGATCCAGGCGATCACGTCGGCGCCGGGCAGGCGCGGATCGCCATTGGCGGCGATCCACTTGGAGACGTTGCCCGGCCCCGCGTTGTAGGCGGCGACCGCCAGCATGTGGTTGCCGGCGTAGCGATCGAGCAGCATCGCGAAATAGGCGGTGCCGATCGTCATGTTGTAGGCCGGGTCCGTGGTCAGCCGCATATAGTCATAGGGCTGGCCGGTCTTGCCCGCCCATTCGCGCGCGGTCGCCGGCATGAGCTGCATCATGCCGCGCGCGCCGGCATGGCTCACCGCCTGCCGGTCGAACTGGCTTTCCTGCCGCATGATCGCGTGGATCATCGTCCACTGGAACATGAGGTTGCCCGGCACCGGCACCTCCGGGAAGCCCGAGGCGGCATAGTCGCTGGAGCCATCGTAACGCGCCGCGCGGGCGACCATCACGCCAAGGTCGGGCCGCCCGACGTCGCGCGCCAGATCGGCGGCGAGCAGATGATCCGCGTCGGTCGTCACCGCGACGGCGAGCGCGCGGACGAACTGGGTCTGATCCTGCCAGTCGCCGAGCTCGCCCAGCATGCGGATCGCGCGGACCACCTCCGAGGACGCGAAGCGCTGCCGCTCCTCGTCGCCGATCGCGACGAGCTGGGGTGTCGGCGGCACCGGGATCGGCTGGCCCAGCCGTTCCGACGCGAGCTGGCCGTAGAACTGGTCGTAATGCGCCGCGGCCTGCGCGTAGAAGCCGTCGGCGTCGGCGGCGCGCCCGGCCGCCTGCGCGGCGCGGCCCGCCCAGTAGAAACCCTTCGCCTGCACCTGCGGCGATCGCGAGCCGGCGACATAGGCCTGGAAGCAGATGATCGCATCCGCCGGGCGCCCCAGGTGCAGCAGCGCGGCGGTGCCGGCGAGCCAGGTGAGGCTGGTGTAGTCGTCGCGCTCGCCATAGCTCCGCTCGCGCACCGAGGTGGCGAGGGAATAGGCGTCATCGGCCTTGGCGGCGATCGCATAGGCGGTGGACCATTGCCCGTCGAAGGCGGCCGCGCGCGCGATCAGCAGCCGCGTCTCCATCCACTTCTCGGGGTCGAGCGGCGGCGCGGCGAACCGGCGCGGCTGCCCCATATAGGCGCGCGCGACGAGGCTCTGGCCGCTGTCGCGCAGCCAGAGCGCGCGATCGCGGACATAGCCGGAGTCCTGCTCGGCGCCCGCGCTCAGCGCCGCCGCTTGGCCGGCGGCATCGGGCGCGGCGGATTGCAGCGCGATCCGGGCGCGGAAAATCGGCTGTCGCGCGGCGCTCGTCCAGGCGAGCTGGCGCTGCGCGGCGGCGGTCGCGCGGTCCCACAGCAGCCGCTCCTCGCGTGCGTCCTGATCGTCGGGCGTGAGCACGCCGCCGAAGCGGCCGAGCATCCGCGCCTCGTCGGCGGGCGAGAGCTGCCCGCCCGCCCATGCCGCCCGCGCCGCCACCGTCGCCTCGTCACCATGGCCGGTGGCGAGCAGCGCCTCGGCGAGCCGCGCGCGGCCGGTGTTGGTGACTGGCGGATATTTGGCGAAGAAGGCGGCGACCTCCCGTGGCGGGGTCACGTCCGCCGCGATCGCCTGTTCCGCCGCCTTGCGCAGCCCCGCCTCGCCGGGCCAGCCCTGATGGAGCGCGAGGAAGGTCGCGTAGTCGGAGAACAGCAGGGTGTCGGACTGGCGCAGCCGGTTCCATGCCACCAGCGCCTCGGCCAGCGGGTCCGATCGCAACGCGCCGCCGATCGGCTGGGCATAGACATAGCTGTCGGCGGGCGCGATCTGCGAGGGCAGCGCGCTCGCCGAGGAGACGCCAAGCCGGGCGCGGTACCAGGCGACCTGATCGGGCGTCAGCGTCGCCGCCGTTGCGCCCGCGACCAGCAGCAGCGCGCCGCCGAGCACGGCCAGCCGCTTCGCCACGCTTGCCAAGCGTGCGCCTGCGTACCTATCAGTCGCGCGACGACGCGCCCGGCCCCGGACCATGCGGCGCACTATGCCGCAGATGCGGACACGCGTGAAGGAGAGTTCGCATTATGTTTCGCGGGTCGATCCCGGCCTTGGTGACGCCGTTCCGCGATGGCGCGCTCGACGAGGCGGCGTTCCGCGATCTGGTCGAGTGGCAGATCGCGCAAGGCTCGTCCGCGCTCGTGCCCTGCGGGACGACGGGCGAGAGCGCGACGCTCGATCATGAGGAGCATCACCGCATCGTCGCGCTCTGCATCGAGCAGGCGGACGGCCGCGTGCCGGTGATCGCCGGTGTCGGCTCGAACGACACCGCGGTCGCGCTGCTCAACATGCGCCGGGCCAGGGCGGCGGGCGCGGCCGCCGCGCTCGCGGTGATGCCCTACTACAACCGGCCGAGCCAGGCGGGCATGCTCGCCCACTTCACCGCGCTGGCGCAAGGCTGCGATCTGCCGATCATCCTCTACAACGTGCCTGCCCGGACCGTCACCGATCTGAGCGTCGAGACGATGGCGCAACTCGCCGGGCTGCCGACCATCGTCGGCGTCAAGGACGCGACCGGCAACGTCGCGCGGGTGACGGCGCAGCGCCTCGCCTGCGGCGAGGATTTCTGCCAGCTCTCCGGCAACGACGACATGGCATTGGGCTTCATGGCGATGGGGGGTCGGGGGTGCATCTCGGTCACCGCCAACGTCGCTCCCGGGCTCTGCGCCGATTTCCAGGCGGCGTGCCTGGACGGCCGCTGGGCGGACGCGCTGGCCTTGCAGGATCGCCTCTATCCGCTTCACGCGGCGCTCTTCACCGACGCCTCGCCGGGGCCGGTCAAATATGCCCTGACGCGGGTCCGCGCCGGCTTCCCGGGCGAGCTGCGCCTGCCGATGACGGGACCGGGCGATGCGAGCCGCGCGGCGGTCGACGCGGCGCTGGCGCGGGCGGGGCTGGCATGACGCGTATCTTCTGTCCGTTCGTCCCGAGCGAAGTCGAAGGACGGGTTGCGGAGGCGTATTTCCGTTCGTGCCGAGCGCGGTCGAGGCGCGGCCGCAAGCGCATGCTCCTCGATTCCGCTCGGAGCGAACGGCGGGTGAAGCTCGTGGCCTGTGCTTCGGCTTCGCTCGGCGCGAACGGAGTCACGGAAAAACGATCATGCGGGGCGACAGGCTGATGCCCCGCCCGCGCCCGCCCGAATTCGAGAAGACGAAGATCGTCGCCGAGAACCGGCGCGCGCGCTACGAATATTTCCTCGAACAGTTCTTCGAGGCGGGCATCGCGCTCACCGGCACCGAGGTGAAGTCGCTGCGCTCGGGCGAGGGCTCGATCGCGGAGAGCTATGCCGAGGTGAAGGCCGGCGAGGTCAGCCTCATCAACGCCAACATTCCCGAGTTCAGCCACGGCAACCGCTTCAACCACGAGCCCAAGCGCCCGCGCAAGCTGCTGCTCCACAGCCGTGAGATCGACAAGCTCAGCCATGGCGTCAGTCGCGAGGGCATGACCGTCATCCCGCTCACCGTCTATTTCAACGCGCAGGGGCGCGCGAAGGTCGAGCTCGCGCTCGCCAAGGGCAAGAAGCTCCACGACAAGCGCGACACCGAGAAGGCGCGCGACTGGAAGCGCGAGCAGGGCCGGCTGATGCGCGATCGCGGCTGAAATCGGCTTGCAACAAAGCGCCCGGCCGCGGATTTGAACCGCATCACGCAGCGTCCGATCGGAATTGTCCCATGCGTCTCAAACTCTTCCCCGGCGCGGCGTTGCTCGCGATCGCGTCCACCGCGCTGGCGCAACCGGCGGTCCCCGCCGGCAAGCCCGCCTTCGGCGGCTTCGGCTTCGACGCCGCGGGCATGGACACCGCCGTCCGGCCCGGCGCGAACTTCAACCGCTATGCCAATGGCGGCTGGCTGAAGCGCACCGACATCCCCGCCGACAAGGCGTCCTACGGCATGTTCAACCTGCTCGACGATCTCTCGCTGGAGCGCACGCGCGGCATCCTCGATGCGGCGGCCAAGCAGCCCGGCTCGAAGATCGGCGACTTCTACGCGAGCTTCCTCGACGAGGCCGCCGCCGACGCCAAGGGCGTGACGCCGATCGCGCCCTGGCTCGCCGCCATCAAGGCCGCGCCCGACAAGGCGGCGCTGGCGGCGGAGGCCGCGGCGCTCCAGCGCCAGGGTGTCGACCCGATCTTCTCGGCCGGCGACGTCAGCGCCGACGACAAGGATCCGCGGGCGAACATCTTCCATGTCGGCCAGGGCGGGCTCGGCCTGCCGGACCGCGATTATTATCTCAAGGACGACCCCAGGCTCGCCGAGACGCGCGCCGCCTATGTCGCCTATCTGGCGACGCTGCTGACGCTCGCCGGCGAACCCGATGCGCGGCCCCGCGCGCAGGCGGTGATGGCGTTCGAGACGAAGCTCGCGCAGGTTCACTGGACGCGGATCGAATCGCGCGACAGCGACAAGACCTACAACAAGTGGTCCGCCGCCGATTTCGCCGCCAGGGCGCCCGGGTTCGAGTGGCGGTCGTATCTCGCCGGTCTCGGCGGTGCCGCGCAGCCGGCGATGCTGGTCGCGCAGCCGAGCGCGGTCGCCGGCGAGGCGCGGGCCTGGGCGGCGACGCCGCTTGGCGTGCTCAAGGATCATCTCCTGCTGCACATGCTCGATGGCTATGCGCCCTATCTCGCCGGGCCGTTCGTCGACGCGCGCTTCGCCTTCCGCGGCACGGTGCTGAACGGCACGCCGCAGAACCAGCCGCGCTGGAAGCGGGGCGTCTCGCTGGTGAGCGACGGGATGGGCGAGGCGATCGGCCAGCCCTATGTGGCGCGATATTTCCCGCCCGAGGCCAAGGCGGCGGCCGACAGCCTCGTGCGCAACATCATCGCCGCCTATGCCAGGCGGCTGGCGGTGGTGCCGTGGATGGACCCGGCGACGCGCACCCGGGCTCTCGCCAAGCTCGCCGCGTTCAAGCCGATGATCGGCTATCCGGACACCTGGCGGGACTATTCGGCGCTCGCCATCCGGCGCGACGATCTCGTCGGCAATGTCGCGCGCGCCAACGCCTTCGAATATCAGCGCAACCTGAACAAGCTGGGCAAGCCGGTCGATCGCGGCGAATGGGGCATGACCCCCATGACGATCAACGCCTACGCCGATCCGGTGATGAACGTGATCGTCTTCCCGGCGGCGATCCTCCAGCCGCCGTTCTTCGATCCCAAGGCCGATCTCGCGGTGAACTATGGCGCGATCGGCGTCGTCATCGGCCATGAGATCAGCCATCATTTCGACGACCAGGGCCGCAAGTACGATCTCACCGGCAAGCTGACCGACTGGTGGACGCCGCAGGACGTCAGCCGCTTCACCGCGCTCACCGGCAGGCTGGTGAAGCAATATGACGCCTATGAGCCGCTGCCGGGCCTGCGCGTGCAGGGCGGGCTCACGCTCGGCGAGAACATGGCCGACCTGGCCGGGCTGACGGTGAGCCACGATGCCTATCATCTCGCGCTCGGCGGCAAGCCCGCGCCGGTGATCGGCGGCTTCACCGGCGACCAGCGCTTCTATCTCGGCTTCGCGCAGATCTGGCGGATCAAATATCGCGAGCCGGCGCTCCGCCAGCGGCTGCTCACCGATCCGCATTCGCCCGGCGAGCAGCGCATCGACGAGGTGCGCAACGTCGATCCCTGGTACGCGGCCTTCTCCGCCGCGCCCGGCGATCCGCTCTACCTTCCGCCCGCCGACCGCGTCCGCGTCTGGTGATGGCGCGCGCGCCTTGACGCTAGGATGAGCGGCGAGAACAAGGGCGCATGGAGCCAGCCCCCCTCGCGTCCGCCATCCCCGACCGCCTGATCGATCGCGCCACCGGCGCCGCCGTGCTCGCCGCCGGCGTGCTCTCGGCGGCGCTGCTGTTCCGCGTCATCCACGACTGGCGGTTCGGCGCGGCGTTCCTCGCCGGCTTCGCCGCGATCGCCGCGCTCGTGCTGCTCGCGAGCCGGGCGCGGCCGCGCGCCCGCGCCATGGCGGCCGCCGCGGGCGACGACATCGCGCTCCTGCGCGCCGCGATCGACGCCGAGCAGCACGCCGTCGCCGTCACCGAGCGCAACGGCCAGCTCGTCTGCGCCAATGCCGCCTTCGTCGAGCGCTACGGCACGCAGCCGCCGCCGACGCTGCCGACGCTCGGCCGCGACGCGGTGCGCGCGCTCACCGATGCCGGCCGCGCCGCCTGGCGCGACGGCCGCGCGGAGGCGGGCGGGCTGGCGGCCGATCGCGAGCGGATCGACGTGGCTGTCACGCGCGCGGGTGCCGCCGAGGACCATCTCGTCTGGCGGCTGCGCCCGGCCGAGGAGGGTGGCGAGGCCGGCATCGCGCGACGCATCGTCGAGGCGCGCGGCGGCGAGCTGCTGGGCGAGGCCGGTGTGATGGCGCTGATCGTCGGCGACGGCGGGCGGCTGCTCGGCGGCAACCGGCTGTTCGCCCAGCGCGCGCTCGGTCGCGCCGACGCCATCGCCGCGGGGCGCGACCTCACCCAGCTCGTGGCGTCCGCCGACGGCGCGGTGCGGCTGACCCGCGAGGGTGGCGGCGCGCCGCCGCTGCGCGTCGTCCAGTTGCCGCTCGGCGGGCAGGCGGGGGAGGGCGTCGGCGAAGAGAGCGCGACGCTCCTGCTGCTGCTCGACGAGATCGGCGGCGTCGCCCCCGGCGGCGCGCAGGCGCCCGCCGAGAACGTCCACGCGCTGCTGGCGATGCTGCCCATCGGCCTCGCGCTGGCGGACCGCGACGGACGCTTCCTCTTCCAGAACGACGCCTTCCTGCGCGCCGCGGGCCGCACCGCCGCCGACATGCCGGTCTACCCCGGCGATCTCGTCGTCCCCGAGGACAAGGCGGCCGTCGCCGACGCGGTGCGCCGCTTCGCCTTCGCCGAGCGCACATCCGCGCGCGCGCCGCACGGCCGCATCGCCGCGCCGATGACCGGCGACCTCGCCGTCCGCCTCGCCGGCCGCCCCGACGAGCCAATCGCGCTCACCGTCGCGCGCGCGCAGGGGCTGGGGCCGGCCGCGGTGCTGCTCGGCCTGAAGGACAACAGCGAGGAGAGCCGCTTCAAGCGCCAGGCCGAGCAGGCGACCAAGATGCAGGCGGTCGGCCAGCTCGCCGGCGGCGTCGCGCACGACTTCAACAATATCCTGACCGCGATCCTCGGCCATTGCGACCTGGTACTGCTCCGCCACACGCCCGGCGACAGCGATTATGACGACATCCAGCAGATCCGCCACAACGCCAACCGCGCCGCCGGGCTCACCCGCCAGCTCCTCGCCTTCTCGCGCCAGCAGACGCTGCGCCCGCAGATCCTCCAGCTTCCCGATGTCGTCTCCGAGACCTCGAACCTGCTGAAGCGGCTGCTCGGCGACCGCATGCAGCTCGTCATCAAGCATGGCCGCGGCCTCGGGCCGGTGCGCGCCGATCCCGGCCAGCTCGAGCAGGTGATCGTCAACCTCGCGGTCAACGCCCGCGACGCCATGCCCGACGGCGGCACGCTCACCATCCAGACCTATGCCGTCTCCGCCGCCGAGGTGCGCCGGCTGGGCTCGGACATCCTGCCGGCCGCCGACTATACCGCGCTCTCCGTCACCGACACCGGCACCGGCATCGCGCCCGAGGTGCTGCCCAAGATCTTCGAGCCCTTCTACACCACCAAGGAGGTCGGCAAGGGCACCGGCCTCGGGCTCTCCACCGTCTATGGCATCGTCAAGCAGTCGGGCGGCTTCATCTTCGCCGATTCGACGATCGGCGAGGGGACGAGCTTCGTCGTCTACCTGCCGGTGCATCGCGGCGATCCGGGCGGCGTGTCCCCGGGCGGGATGCCGCCAGAACCGGCGCGGCCCGCCAAGACCGCGCCGCGCCCGGAAACCTGGGGGAGCGGCCACATCCTGATCGTCGAGGACGAGGACATGGTCCGTGCCGTCGCCGAGCGCGCGCTCGTCCGCCAGGGCTATACCGTCCGCACCGCCGCCAGCGGCGAGGAGGCGCTGGAGCTGCTCGAGGCGGTCGCGCGGGGCGAGGCCGAGCCGTTCGACCTGCTCGTCTCGGACGTGGTGATGCCGGGGATGGACGGCCCGGCGGTGGTCCGGGAGGCCCGCAAGCGCTTCCCGAAGCTGCGCGTGCTGTTCATGTCGGGCTATGCCGAGGAGCAGCTCAGGAAATCGATCGACATCCCGGACGTGGGTTTCCTGCCCAAGCCCTTCTCGGTGCAGAAGCTCGCCGAGGCGGCGCACGCGGCGCTGGAGGGAAGTTAGCGCCGCGATCGGAACGGCGACGAAATACTCTTGGCGAACAGGCACTTTGCCAATAAGCGCACGCCCATGCCGCGCATTCGTTCCGTGCTTATCGTCGAGGACGAGCCGCTCATCGCGATGATGCTCGAGGATTTCGTCGAGACGCTCGGCCACCGCGTCGCCGGCGCCGCCGACAGCGTCGCCGGCGCGCTCGAGCGGATCGGCGCCGGCGGCTTCGATCTCGCCATCCTCGACGTCAACCTGCGCGGCGGCGAGCCGTCGTGGCCGGTCGCCGACGCGCTCGCCGATCTCGGCGTGAGCTATGTCTTCTCGACCGGCGGCGCCGCCGAGCAGGCGCCCGAGCGCCATCGCGCCGCGCCCACGCTCCCCAAGCCCTACACCATGGCCGGCATCGAGGAGGCGATCGCGCGGGCGCCGTAGCTTTTTCTCGCCGGCGCTCGCGTTCCTGTCTTGTTCTTCCAGAACGAAGCATGTACAGCGCACGCGTCCATTGAACGCCGGCGCGCGGCGCTCTAACGACGGGAGCCAAGCAGATGGCGGCATCGCTCAAGATCATCGGTTCGGACAGAAACATGGCGGCGACGGACAAGTCATCGGACAAGGCGGCGGGCGATCGTCAGAAGGCGCTCGATGCGGCGCTGGCGCAGATCGATCGCGCGTTCGGCAAGGGCTCGGCGATGAAGCTCGGCTCGAAGGAAACGATGCAGGTCGAGACGATCTCGACCGGATCGCTCGGGCTCGACATCGCGCTCGGCGTCGGCGGGCTTCCGCGTGGCCGCGTCATCGAAATCTATGGCCCGGAGAGCTCGGGCAAGACCACGCTCGCGCTCCACGTCATCGCCGAGGCGCAGCGCGGCGGCGGCACGGCCGCCTTCGTCGATGCCGAGCACGCGCTCGATCCGGTCTATGCCAAGAAGCTCGGCGTCGACATCGACGAGCTGATCGTCAGCCAGCCCGATACCGGCGAGCAGGCGCTCGAGATCGTCGACACGCTGGTGCGCTCGAACGCGATCGACGTGCTGGTGATCGATTCGGTCGCGGCGCTGGTGCCGAAAGCCGAGATCGAGGGCGAGATGGGCGACAGCCATGTCGGCCTGCAGGCGCGCCTCATGT
>CAXTPE010000067.1:0-12956 GCA_964245925.1 uncultured Sphingomonadaceae bacterium | reverse complement strand
TAATAGCCGAGCTCGAAGCGGACCTGGTCGTTGCCCTTGCCGGTCGCGCCGTGGCTGACCGCGTCGGCACCGACGGCGCGCGCGATCTCGATCTGGCGCCTGGCGATCAGCGGCCGCGCGATCGAGGTGCCGAGCAGGTACAGCCCCTCGTAGAGCGCGTTGGCGCGCATCATCGGGAAGACGTAATCCCCCACGAATTCCTCGCGCAGATCGTCGATGAAGATATGCTCGGGCCTGACCCCCATCAGCTCGGCCTTGGCGCGCGCCGGCGCCAGCTCCTCGCCCTGCCCCAGATCGGCGGTGAAGGTGACGACCTCGCAGGCGTAGGTCTCCTTCAGCCATTTGAGGATCACGCTGGTGTCGAGCCCGCCCGAATAGGCGAGCACCACGCGCTTGACGTCGCTCATCGCAAGAACCCCGCAACACCGGAAGGCGGCGTGCCTCTGCCACCGGCCCCGCGCGCGTTCAAGCGTCATACAGGCTTGAGGGAACAGAGCGCGCGCAGCTTTCGAGGAGTGACGTCAATGAAGCATGCGATGTTTGCCGCCGCCGCCGCGGGAGCAGCGGCCGTGGCGATGCTGGCGGCGGCGCCGGTTGCGGCGAAGCGACCGCTGACGCGCGACATGGCCAAGGCGCATATCGATTTCATGTTCGCGATCGCCGACGCCAACCATGACGGGGTGCTGACGCGCGACGAGTTCGATGCCAGCGTCAAGGCGATGAACGGCGATCCGCAGCGCGGCGGCATGATGTTCGACGAGGCCGATACCGCCCGCTCCGGCCGGCTGACGCTCGCCGAGATCGAGGCCAGCTCGCTCGCCAAGTTCGACCGCGCAGATACCAACCATGACGGCGTGATCGACGATCAGGAGCGCCAGGCCGCCAAGGCCGCGGGCTTGAGCGCGGCCCCGCCCGGTGCGCCGCCGCCGCGCCGCTAGTCCGCCGCCCGCGCATCCGCTAGAGCCACCGCAGGCTGAAAACGGAGCGCGGGAATGACCTATCAATTGCTGATCGACGGCCAACTCGTCGCCGGTGCGGGCGAGCTGGAAGTGGTGAACCCGGCGACGGCGCGGTCCTTCGCCACCGCGCCGCGCGCCGACGCCGCGCAGGCCGAGCAGGCGATCGCCGCGGCGACGCGCGCCTTTCCGGCCTGGTCGCGGCTGTTCTACGCGGAGCGCGGCGCCCGGCTGTCGCGGCTCGGCGACGCGATCGACGCGCGGCGGGACGAGTTCGCGCGGCTGCTGACGCAGGAGCAGGGCAAGCCGCTGCCCCAGGCGCGCGGCGAGCTCGACGCCACCCTGGAGGCGCTGCGCTATTACGCCGGCCAGGAACTCGCGCCGCGCGTGCTGCGCGAGACGGCGACCGACCGGATCGTCGAGCAGCATTATCCGCTCGGCGTGGTCGCCGCGATCTGCCCGTGGAATTTTCCGGTGCTGCTGCTGATGCTCAAGATGGCGCCCGCGCTGGTGACCGGCAACACCGTGATCGCCAAGCCCGCGCCGACCACGCCGCTCACCACCCTGCTGCTCGGCGAGCTGGCGGCGGATATCTTCCCCGCCGGCGTGTTCCAGACGCTCGTCGACGACAATGATCTGGGCGCGCTGCTCTCCGGCCATCGCGATGTCGCGCATGTCAGCTTCACCGGCTCGACCGCGACCGGCAAGAAGGTGCTCGGCGCCGCCGCCGACACGCTCAAGCGCTTCACCCTCGAACTCGGCGGCAACGACGCCGCGCTCGTGCTCGACGACATCGACGTCGCCGCGGTCGCGCCCAAGATCTTCGGCGCGGCGACCTATAATGCCGGCCAGGTCTGCCTCGCCACCAAGCGCGTCTATGCGCCGCGCGGCAAGATCGACGCGCTGTGCGAGGCATTGGGCGCGCTGGCCGCGACCGCCGCGGTCGGCGACGGGCTAGAGCAGGGCACGACGCTCGGCCCGGTGCAGAACCGCGCGCAATATGACAAGCTGCGCGCGCCCGTCGCCGAGGCGAGCGCCGAGGGCATGGTGGTCGGCGGCGGCGCGGACGTGCCGGCGGACGGCTATTTCATCGCGCCGACCATCGTGCGCGATCTGCCCAACGATGCCCGGCTGGTGCGCGACGAGCAGTTCGGCCCGGTGCTGCCGGTGCTCGCCTATGACGATCTCGACGACGCGATCGCGCGGATCAACGCCAGCGACTATGGTCTCGGCGGCACCGTCTGGTCGGGCGATCTCCAGCGCGGTCTGGAGGCGGCGGCGCGGATCGAGAGCGGCACCGTCTGGGTCAACAAGAACCTCGATCTGCCGATCGACGTGCCCTACGGCGGCGCCAAGCAATCCGGCATCGGTCTCCAGCAGGGCATCGAGGCGATGCACGACTTCACCCAGATGCGGATCGTCAACGCCGCGCTGGGATAGCGCATCGGCGGCGCCCGCCTCCACTGGCCTTCTTCTCGGGACGAACCGGAGGCTGTTGGGTGGGGGGAAGGATCAGTCTGCTTTCAGCGCATCCTCCGCCGCCGCCATATACCCCCGCGTGATCGGCAGCGCCGAGCGGCGGCGGATGTACTGGAGCTGGTAGTTGCACAGCCCGCCGTGGCGGAAGGCGCTCGCGGCGCCGGCGAGGTAGAAGGTCCACATGCGGTAGAAGCGCGCGTCGTACAGCGCCTCGATGTCGCCCCGCGCCGCCACCGTGCGATCATACCAATGGTCGAGCGTATGGGCATAATGGAGCCGCAGCGTCTCGATGTCGGCGGCGATCAGCTTCACGCCCTCGCTCGCCGCGACGATCTCGGACAGCGCCGGGTTGTAGCCGCCGGGGAAGATATATTTGGTGGTGAAGCGGTCGGTGACGCCGGGCCTGCCCAGGCGGCCGATGGTGTGGAGCAGCATCACGCCGTCCTCGGCGAGCAGCGCGCGGCATTTCCGAAAGAAGGCGCGATACTGCGGCGGGCCGACGTGCTCGAACATGCCGACCGAGACGATCCGATCGAACGTCCCCGCGAGCGCGCGATAGTCGATCAGCTCGAACGTCACGCGATCCGCCACGCCGGCCGCCTCGGCACGGCGGCGGGCGACCTTGAGCTGTTCCTCGGACAGGGTGACGCCGACCACGTCGACGTCCGCCACGCGGTTGAGGTAGAGCGCCATGCCGCCCCAGCCGCAGCCGATGTCGAGCACTTTCTGGCCCGGCCGCAGGTGCAGCTTGGCGGCGATATGGGCGAGCTTGTCGGCCTGCGCCTGCTCCAGCGTCCCGACCGCGGGATCGCCCGTCCAATAGGCGCAGCTATATTGGCGGTCCGCATCGAGGAACAGATCGTAGAGCCGGTCGGAGAGGTCGTAGTGATGCGCGACATTGCGCCGCGCGCGGCGCGCCGAGTTGAAGCGGTCGATCCGCGACACGAGCCCGCCCACGCCCTTGCCGAGCACCTTCAGCCCGCCGCCGCGATCGTCCGTGCCCTCCCAGGGCGCATTGGCGCGGAACAGATCGACGAGATCGCGGATGTCGCCTTCCTCGATCACGAGGCGCCCGTCCATATAGGCCTCGCCGACCGCCAGGCGCGCGTCGCGGGCGATGCGGCCGGGGGTCGCCCGGTCGGTGAAGCGGATGGCGACGCGGGCGCGGCCGGGCTCCGGCGCGCCATAGTCGTGGACCCTGCCGGCGGCATCGATCGCGCGGAGCTCGCCCCGGCGGATGACGCGGGCGAGCAGCTTGTCCAGGAGCCACATGCGGCGATGTCTAGAACAGTTTGTGATCGTGCGGTAGCAAGCCCTCTCCCCAAGGGGAGAGGGAGAGGGAGCGGGTCGGTCTGTTCACGCATCGCCTTAGCGGGGCCGCGGTCCATGGATCCCGGATCAAGCCCGGATGGCGAAGAACGACGCTACGCCGGCAGCGCCGCCTGCTTCCCGGCGGCCTGGCGGTCCAGCTCGGCGCGGCTCTTCTTCTCGGACGCGGTCCTGAGCTGCCCGCAGGCGGCATCGATGTCGCGGCCGCGCGGGGTGCGCACCGGCGCCGAGATGCCGCCCTCGAACACGATTTTGGAAAAGGCGCGCACCCGCTCCGGCGTCGAGCATTCATAGGGCGCGCCCGGCCAGGGGTTGAACGGGATCAGGTTGACCTTGGCGGGCAGCTTGTAGTGGCGGAGCAGGCGGACCAGCTCGCGCGCATCGGCGTCGCTGTCGTTCCTGTCCTTCAGCATGACATATTCGAAGGTGATGCGGCGCGCGTTGTTGGCGCCGGGATAGGCGGCGCAGGCGGCGAGCAGCTCCTCGATGCCGTACTTCCGGTTGAGCGGCACGATCTCGTCGCGCACTTCCTTGGTGACGGCATGAAGCGAGACGGCGAGGTTGACGCCGATCTCGGCGCCGGCGCGCGCCATCATCGGCACCACGCCCGAGGTCGACAGCGTGATGCGCCGCTTGGAGAGCGCAAGCCCGTCGCCATCCATGACGATCGCGAGCGCGTCGCGGACATTCTCGAAATTATAGAGCGGCTCGCCCATCCCCATCATCACGATGTTGGTGAGCAGCCGCCCATCCGGCGGGGAGGGCCACTCGCCGAGCGCGTCGCGGGCGAGCAGCACCTGGCCGACGATCTCGCCGGCGATGAGGTTGCGCACCAGCCGCATCGTGCCGGTGTGGCAGAAGCGGCAGTTCAGCGTGCAGCCGACCTGGCTCGATACGCACAGCGTCCCCCGGTCCGCATCCGGGATGAACACCATCTCATACTCCTCGCCGTCCGGCGCGCGGAGCAGCCATTTGCGGGTACCGTCGGTCGAGACCTGCGCCTCGATTGTCTCCGGGCGCGATACGACGAAGCGCTCGGCGAGCCAGGGGTGCTGCGCCTTGGCGATGTCGGTCATCCGGGCGAAGTCGGTGGCGCCGCGGTTGTAGATCCAGTGCCAGAGCTGCTTGGCGCGCAGCTTCGCCTGCCCGGGCTCCAGCCCGGCATCGCGGAGCGCGGCGCGAATGCCCTCGCGCGCGAGCCCGACCAGATCGACGCGGCCGTCCGCGCGCGCGGACGGGGTGCGCGGCACGGGGACCGGATCGAGGTGGCCGGGGATCGGCATCAGCGCGTTCATGAGCGCGGCTCATAGGGGCTTTCGTCGCCTAGCGCGAGGGCAGGCAGGCGAGCGCGGCGGCGTCGATCGCGCTCGCCGCGCCGCGCAGCCGGTAGACGTCGGCGAAGGCGCCCGCGCCCGACACGCTGGTGATGCTCATGCTGCTGCCGGCCCGCATGTTGGCGACGACCTCGGCGTCGGCGCGCCGCCCCGCCGCCCAGGCGTCGGCGCCGCCGCCGGTCAGCACCGCGGCATAGTCGCCGATCGAGAGCGTCACCCGCGCGCCGCGCCGCGCCGGCCGGCTCAGGCGGACGTGGAGCTGGCCGCGCGCGCCGTCCGGCCAATAGCCGATCGCCACGAACGGCCGCTCGCCGCCGCTCGGCGGATCGACCGGCTCGGCGATCGCGAAGCAGCGCGCGGCGCCGTCGCGGAAGGCGCCCCAGCTCTTGTAGATGCCGATCGTCTCGCGCGCCGCCGCGGCGGACGCCATGCCGCCGAGCGCCAGCATCAGCAGGACAAGGCTCGGCGCGCGCATCGCGCCTCATCGCCCAGGCTGTGGCCGCCGCGCAACAGAAATGCCGGTTTCGGAAGCTCTCATGCAACCGCTTGGCGTTTCGCGGCTTGAACACATGCTTGCCAGCTTCGGCGAGCACATGATGCCGTTCATCATGCGTAGCGTTGCGTCACCCTTCGCGGACCATCTGGCTTCGATCAGGGCGCGCTCGCCGTTCCGCGTATCGGGACTGGCGAGCGCGCTTCCCCGCGCTATAAGCCCGGAGAGCATGAAGCGGGGACCGGGATGAAGGCGACGATCGAGCGGGCGACGCTGCTGAAGGGGCTGAGCCACGTCCAGTCCGTCGTCGAGCGGCGGAACACCATCCCCATCCTCTCCAACCTGCTGATCGACGCGAGCGGCGACGGCGCGCTCAGGCTCATGGCGACCGACCTCGATCTCCAGATCGTCGATTCGGTCGCGGCGACGGTCGACACCGCGGGCGGCACGACCGTGTCCGCGCACACGCTGTTCGAGATCGTCCGCAAGCTGCCGGAGGGATCGCAGGTCCAGCTCTCGGCGGCGGACGGCAAGATGCTGATCGTCGGCGGGCGCGCGCGCTTCAACCTCTCGACGCTCCCGCGCGACGACTTTCCGGTGATCGCCGAGGGCGAGCTGCCGACCAGGTTCGAGCTGCCGGCCGCGACGCTCAGGGAGCTGATCGACAAGACCCGCTTCGCCATCTCCACCGAGGAGACGCGCTATTATCTCAACGGCATCTTCCTGCACGTCACCACCGACACGCCGCCGCTGCTGAAAGCGGCCGCGACCGACGGCCACCGGCTGGCGCGCGTCACCGTGCCGCGCCCGGACGGCGCCGAGGGGATGCCGGACATCATCGTGCCGCGCAAATGCGTCGCCGAGCTGCGCAAGCTGCTCGACGAGGTCGACGGCACGGTCGAGGTGTCGATGTCGGGCGCCAAGATCCGCTTCGTGCTGGGCAACGCGATCCTCACCTCCAAGCTGATCGACGGCACCTTCCCGGACTACAGCCGCGTCATCCCCACCGCCAACGACAAGCTGCTCCGGATCGATCCGAAGAGCTTCATGCAGGGCGTCGATCGCGTCGCCACCATCGCCAGCGAGAAGACCCGCGCGGTCAAGATGAGCCTCGACAAGGACCGGGTGACGCTATCGGTGACGAGCCCCGAGAACGGCACCGCCGCCGAGGAGATCTCCGGCGACTATCCGGCGAGCCCGATGGAGATCGGCTTCAACGCGCGCTACCTGATGGACATCCTCGGCCAGATCGAGGGCGATGCCTGCGAGGTGCATCTCGCCGACGCCGCCGCGCCGACGCTGATCCGCGAGAACGGCACCGCCGCCGCGCTCTACGTGCTGATGCCGATGCGGGTGTGATTGCAGCGCCGCCGGCGCGTCGCGGTCCGAACAACTGGCCGCCAGGAGACGACCGAGGGTGGCGTGCGAGCATGTGGCGATCATCGGCGGAGGGTTCACGGGGACGCTGCTGGCGATCAACCTGCTGCGCCATGACGGCCCGCGCGCGACGCTGATCGAGCGGGCGCCGTCGGCCGGCCGGGGCGTCGCCTATGCCACTCTCCACCCCGAACATGTCCTCAACGTGCGCGCCGGCAACATGAGCGCGCTGCCGGATGATCCGACGCATTTCGTCCGCTGGCTCGACGGGCGCGGGCTGCATGCCGCCTCGGGCTTCGTGCCGAGGCTGGTCTATGGCGATTATCTGGACGCGCTGCTGCGCGAGACGATCGCGCGCGCCGGCGGGCGGCTTCGGATCGTCCGCGGCGAGGCCGTCGACGTCGAGCCGCTGGCGGCACGCGCGAGGGTGCGCCTCGCCGGCGGCGCCGCGATCGACGCGGACAGCGTGGCGCTGGCGATCGGCAACCTGCAGCCGCTCGCGCCCGCCCATCTCGATCCCGAACGCCTGCCGGCCGGCTGCTACGTCGCCGATCCCTGGACGGGCGCTTTCGCGGACCGGCTCGGCGCCGGCGACGCCGTGGTGGTGCTCGGCTCCGGGCTGACGATGGTCGATGTGGCGCTGCTGCTCGACGCCCGCGGCTTCGCGGGGCGGATCGTCGCGCTCTCCCGGCGCGGCCTCGTCCCGCATGCGCATGCGGCGGTCGCGCCGCTTGCCCCGCGCGCCGAACGTCCCGAGCCCGCCGCGCTGGCGCTGCTCCGGTCGCTGCGCGCGCGGACGCGCGAGATCGGCTGGCGAGGCGCGGTCGACGAGCTGCGGCCGCTCACCCAGGGCATCTGGCGCGCCATGCCGCTCGCGGAGCGCCACCGCTTCCTCCGCCATCTGCGGCCGTGGTGGGACGTGCATCGCCACCGCATCGCGCCGGACGTGTCCGCGCGGCTCGACGCGATGCGCCGCGCCGGCCGGCTGGAGATCGTCGCCGGCCGGCTGCTCGGGGTGGAGCGCGCCGCCGGCGGCGCCCGCCTGCGCTTCCAGCCGCGCGGCACGGACAAGGTCGCGAGCCTCGATGTCGCGAGGATCGTCAACGGCACCGGCCCGCAGGGCGACCTCACCCGCACCACCGAGCCCGTGCTGCGCGCGATGCGGGAGCGCGGCATGCTGCGGCCCGACGCGCTGCGCATCGGCGTCGACGTCGATCAGGAGTCGCGCGCGATCGGCGCGGACGGCGCCGCATCGGACCGGCTGCTCGTGCTCGGCCCGATGACGCGCGGCGCCTTCTGGGAGATCGTCGCCGTTCCCGACATCCGCCGCCAGGCCTGGTCGGTCGCGCGCCGCCTGGCCAACGCGCAATGGGTCGAGGGCGCGGGTCTCTGATGCCGATCCGCCGCGCGATCCCGCAACCTTCCGCGCCGCCATCGATTGATCGCCGGCAGGATGACGGAGGCCGGCATGACCGAATTCAGCAAGGGCGACGCGGTGACGTGGAAATCCCATGGCGGCACCGCGAAGGGCAAGGTCGAGAAGAAGCAGACCAGCCCGACCCGGATCAAGGGCCACAAGGTCGCGGCGTCGAAGGACGACCCGCAATATATCGTCAGGAGCGAGAAGGGCGGCACCGCCGCGCACAAGCCGGACGCGCTCACCAGGCGATGACGGCGGGACCGGGCCGCGACGCGATGAAAAGCGTTCGCTTGGGGCGGCGAATCGGGCTAGACGCCTAGCACGGCGGCGCGAGACGAGCCGGCGGATGGATCACAAAGCGATCGGGCGAAGGATGCCGGCGCGGGGCACCGCGGCATCCGGACCCGGCAGGGCAACGGAGAACAGCACGATGGCAAAGACACCCGCAGCCGCCAAGGGCGCCGCCAAGGCCACCGCCCCGCGCACCGACGGTATCCACAAGCCGGTCACGCCGTCCAAGGATCTCGCCGCCGTGGTCGGTGCCGGGCCGATGCCGCGCAGCGAGGTGGTCAAGAAGGTCTGGGACTATATCAAGAAGCATGATCTCCAGAACCCGAAGAACAAGCGCGACATCCTTGCCGACGACAAGCTCGAGAAGGTCTTCGGCAAGAAGGAATCGAGCATGTTCGAGATGAACAAGCATATCTCCGCCCATCTGAAATAGGTCGCGCGGCGGACGCCCGGCCGCGCCGCGCCATGCCCCTCCATGCGCTCGACGTCGCCATGCCCAGGATCGATCCCACGGCATGGGTCGCGCCTTCGGCCGAGCTGATCGGCGAGGTGGTGCTGGCCGCGCATGCCAGCATCTGGTTCGGCGCCGTCGTGCGCGCCGACAACACGCCCATCCGCATCGGCGCGCGCAGCAACGTGCAGGACGGCGCGGTGCTCCACTCCGATCCGGGCGCGCCGCTCGTGCTGGGGGAGGATTGCACGGTGGGGCACCGGGTCGTGCTGCACGGCTGCGCCATCGGGAATCGCGTGCTGGTCGGCATGGGCGCGATCGTGATGAACGGCGCGGCGATCGGCGACGACAGCATCGTCGGCGCGGGCGCGCTCGTCACCGAGGGCAAGATCTTTCCGCCGCGCAGCCTGATCGTCGGATCGCCGGCGAAGGCGGTTCGGACGCTCGACGATGCCGCCGTCGCCGGGATCGCGCGATCGGCGGACCGCTATGTCCGCAACGCCGCGCGCCATGCCGCCGGGCTGGCTCCCGCATGACGAGCTTCACGGTCAACGGCCAGCCGGTGCGCTACCGGCTCTCGCCCGACACGCCGCTGCTCTGGGCGCTGCGCGACGCCTCCAACCTCACCGGCACCAAATATGGCTGCGGCATGGGCCAGTGCGGCGCCTGCACCGTGCATGTCGACGGCCAGGCGGCGCGCTCCTGCCAGATCGCGATCGGCGCGCTGGAGGGCAGTTTCGTGGTGACGATCGAGGGGCTGTCGCGCGATCGCGGCCATCCGGTGCAGCAGGCCTGGGCGGCGCGGAGCGTGCCGCAATGCGGCTATTGCCAGTCCGGCATGATGATGGCGGCGGCAGCGCTCCTCGCCCACAATGCCGACCCCGCCGATGCCGACATCGACGCGGCCATCACCAATCTGTGCCGCTGCGGCACCACGCCGCGCATCCGCGGCGCCGTGCATCTGGCGGCGCGGGTCGCGCAGGGCGAGCCGATCGCCGCCGCGCCGCCGCCGGGGATCGATCCGGCCGATGCGGCGCGCGCGGTGCCGGCGCTCAGCGCGCCCCGCGCTTCGCTTTCAATCGGCTGACCGACGGGTTCAGCGGCCGGTCAGCGTGGCGGGGCTAGACGAGTCGGGATGGGCGGCGTCCGCCGGCCCATGAGGCGAGGACAGGTAGGATGTACAAGCTCATCACGGCGGCGCTGCTGGGCGCCGCGCTGGCGGCGCCGCTCATGGCGCAAGGCTATCCCGGCGATCAAGGACGCCCCGATCGCGGCGCGGGCGCGCGAGGCGACCGGCCGGACGATCGGCGCGGCCCGCCGCCCGGGCGACAGGACGATCGACGCGGTCAGCAGGACGGCGCCCAGAATCGGGTCCGGTATCAGGGGCAGGTTCGCGGCCAGGCCTATCGGCCAGGCCAGCCGGAGCGCGGCCGTCCCGGCGGCGAATGGCGGCGTCAGGACGGCGGAGGCGGCCCGGGCGGCGGCGGAAATCGCGGACCCGGCTATGCGGATCGCGGCTGGGACCAGCGCTGGCACTCGGACAACCGCTACGACTGGCGCGGCTATCGCGCCGGTCATCGCGATCAGTTCGAGGGTCGCGGCTATTACGCGCCGGGCGGCCATGGCTATCGGCGATATGAGCGCGGCTACCGGATCGCGCCGGCCTTCTACGACCAGCGCTACTGGATCCTCGATCCCTATGCCTATCGCCTGCCGCCGGCCGACGGCCCGTATCGCTGGGTGCGTTACTTCAACGACGTGCTGCTGATCGACCTGCGCAGCGGCCTGGTCGTCGACGAGGTGCCCGGCTTCTTCTACTGAGCCCGCGAGAAGAAGCGGCCCGGGAGCGATCCCGGGCCGTTTCGCGGGGTCAGGAGGCGAAGGCGCCGAACGGCAGCAGGCGGCGCGCGGTCGCCGAGATCGCCGATGCGTCGCCGGTCGCGATCGGCTTGAGCAGCAGCGCGGCGCGGCGCTGCATCAGCTTGTCGAGCGAGGTCGGCGCGGGCGCCGCCAGCGACGCGCGGACGAGCCTGGCCACCAGCGGATCGGCGGGATCGATCCGCGCGCGCAGCAGCGCCGCGAACGCGCCGATCCTGGCCTGGCCGCCGCCGAGCGCGACCGCGCGATCGAGCGCGGCGAGGCCGGCCGCCTTGCTCGCGCCGAGGCCGATCCTCGCCATCATCCCGCCCAGGTCGTTCACCGAATCGAGGTTCCAGCCGGCGATCGCGAGCGCGGCCTCGGGATCGCGCGGGTGGCTGGCGAGATAGGCGTCGAACTGACGCTTGGCCTGCTTGGCGTCGGCGGCGCTGCGGAACAGCTTCGCGCGATAGCCGATCCCGAGCGCCTGGGTGAACTGCGCATCCTGATCGGCGCCGTTCCTCGCCAGCGCGGCGCCGGACTCCGCGAGCGCGGCGGCGACATCGCGCTTTGCCTCGTCCGCCGTCGTCGCCGAGAAGGCGGCGGCCTGCAGCGTCTGGCGGACATCGGCGAACGCCGGCGCCGCGAAGATGAGGAGGCCGGCCATCGCCGCGGCGAGACGAACGCTATGCATGGCGGATCGGCCTTCGTGAACGCGGCCCCTGGTGGCCGCGCCGCGCGGAAGCGGCGGCGCGGCCGATGCGATCCGCCGAGGCGTCGCACCAGTCCGAAAGGGGGTGGACCATGGGAAGAAACGCGGGCCGGAGCAAATGGTTCGGGCGGAAGCCACTGTTGCCGCAACTATTTTCGCGCCAGCGCCGTGGCGATCAGCGCGCGGCCGTTGGCGATGCCGTAGAGCGCGAGGAAGCTGCCCATGCGCGGCCCCTGCGAGGTGCCGAGCAGCGTCTCGTAGAGCGCCTTGAACCAGTCGCGCAGCGGCTCGAAGCCGGCGGCCTTGCCCGCTTCGTAGACCTCGTTCTGGATCGTCTCGCCGTCGCTGTCCTCGGGCAGCGCCGCCAGCCGCGCGTCGAGATCGGCCAACGCCGCCGCCTCGCGATCGTCCGGCGCGCGACGTGCCAGCGAGCCGGCGACGAAATCCTCGAAATAGGCGATCGCATGGCCGATCAGCCGGTCGAGCGCCGGGTGGCTCTCCGGCGAGGTCCGCGGCGCATAGCGCTGGACGAATTTCCAGAGCAGCGCCCTGTCGTCGGTCGCGGCGACGCCGACGAGGTTGAGCAGCAGCGCGAAGCTCAGCGGCATGTCGGGCGCCGGCGGCGTGCCAGAATGGACGTGATGGACGGGGTTGCCGAGCTTCTGCTCGATCGGCTGGCCGGGATAGGCGGCCAGGAACTGGTAATATTCGTCGACCGCGCGCGGGATCACCGAGAAGCTCAGCGCGCGCGCCCTCCTCGGCTCGCGATAGATATAGAAGGCGAGCGTCTCGATCGGCGCATAGCGCAGCCATTCGTCGATGGTGAGGCCGTTGCCCTTCGACTTGGAGATCTTGGCGCCGTCCTCGTCGAGGAACATCTCGTAGGTGAAGCCCTCCGGCGGGCGCGCGCCCAGCACGCGGGCGATCTTGCCGGATTGGACGACGCTGTCGATCAGATCCTTGCCGGCCATCTCGTAATCGACCCCGAAGGCGACCCAGCGCTGCGCCCAGTCGACCTTCCACTGGAGCTTGGCGCCGCCCGCGAAGACGCACTGCTCGCGCCGCGCGCCGTCGTCGGGATCGGCATAGGCGACGAGGCCGGCGTCGGCGTCGATCACCGCGATCGGCACCTGGAGGACGCGGCCGCTCCCGGGGTGGATCGGGAAGACCGGCGAATAGGTCGCGCGCCGCTCCGGCCCGAGCGTCGGCAGCATCACCGCCATGATCGCTTCATAGTGCCGGAGCACGGCGCGCATC
>CAXTPE010000066.1:0-13045 GCA_964245925.1 uncultured Sphingomonadaceae bacterium | reverse complement strand
TCCTGGTGGCCGCACTGCTTCTCGTCGGAGACCTGGTTCTCGATCTGGAGCGCGCAGGCGCCGGCCTCGATCATCTTGCGGGCCAGCAGATAGGTCGCCTCGGCATTGCCGAAGCCCGCGTCGATGTCGGCGATGATCGGCACGACATGGGTCCGGTGGTTCTCGACCGCATCCTGCAGCTCCGCTTCCCTCGCGGCATCGCCGGCCGCCCGCGCCGCGTCGATCGCGCGGAACATGCCGCCCAGTTCGCGCGCGTCGGCCTGGCGGAGGAAGGTGTAGAGCTCCTCGATCAGCGCCGGCACGCTCGTCTTCTCGTGCATCGACTGATCCGGCAGCGGGCCGAACTCGGAGCGCAGCGCCGCGATCATCCAGCCGGAGAGATAGAGATAGCGCCGGTCGGTGGTGCCGAAATGCTTCCTGATCGCGATGATCTTCTGCTGGCCGATGAAGCCGTGCCAGCAGCCGAGCGACTGGGTGTAGTTCGCCGGATCGGCGTCATAGGCGGCCATGTCGGCGCGCATGATCCTCGCGGTGTAGCGCGCGATGTCGAGGCCGCACTGGAAGCGGTTCTGGAGGCGCATGCGCGCGACCGCCTCGGCGCTGATCCCGTCCCAGCTTCCGCCCTGGCCGCGGATGAGATCGGACGTGCGGGCGATGTGGCTCTGGTAGGACAAGATCGTGCTCCTGGCTTTGCCCGCCCGCGATGCCGCGGCGCAGCGAGGATCGGAAGGGCGATGAGTGACAGGAAGACATGATCCGACTTGTCAAGACTGTCACAGTATGACAATCTGCGGCATGGCCACGACCGCGGATCGCAAGCTGTATCTCGGCCCGCGCCTGCGGGTGCTGCGCCGCGAGCTGGGGCTCAACCAGACGCGCATGGCCGAGGAGCTGGGCGTCTCGCCGAGCTACCTCAACCATCTCGAGCGCAACCAGCGCCCGGTCACCGCGCAGATCCTGCTGCGCCTCGCCAACACCTATGACATCGACATGCGCGATTTCGTCGCCAGCGCCAACGAGGCGGCGGCGAGCGACCTCCACGAGATCTTCGCCGACGGGCTGGTGCGCGACATCGGCATCCCGCGCCACGAGGTGATCGAGGTCGCCGAGAACTATCCGAGCGTCGCCGAGGCGGTGACCCGGCTGTACCGCGCGCTCGGCGATCTGCGGCGGATGCCGGATCGGGTCGCCGCGCTGGGCGAGGCCGGCACCACCAGCATGTCCTCGCCGCTCGACTGGCTGCGCGAGGTGCTCGACCAGAAGCGCAACCATTTCGCCGATCTCGACGCCGCCGCCGAGACGCTCTCGGGCGAGCTCGGCGAGAGTCCGGACAGCCTGCGCGAGGCGATGCTGCGCCGGCTCGCCGACGCGCATGGCGTCGCGGTGCGGGTGGTGCCGCAGGAGGTGCTGGCCGGCACGCTGCGCCATTACGACTATCACCGCCGCCGGCTGATGCTGTCCGAGCGGCTCCCCGCGGCGAGCCGGCTGTTCGGCATCGCCTATCAGCTCGCGCTGCACGCGCTGGGCGACGCGATCGCCGACGCGGCCGCCCGCACCGCGCCGCCGGACGACGAGGCGGCCGCGCTCGCCCGCGTCGCGCTCACGGATTATGCGGCGGCGGCGCTGCTGATGCCCTACACCCGCTTCCAGCAGGCGGCGCAAGCGGGCAGGCACGACATCGACCTGCTCGGCGCGCGCTTCGGCGTCTCCTACGAGCAGGTCGCGCACCGGCTGACGACGCTCGGCCGCGCCGGGGCGCGCGGCATCCCCTTCTTCCTGCTCAAGCTCGACGCGGCGGGCAACATCTCCAAGCGCTTCGCCGGCGAGGCGATGCCGATCGCGCGGTTCGGCGGGGGCTGTCCGCGCTGGCACGTCCACCGCGCCTTCCGCCTGCCCGGCGAGACGATCGCGCAGCTTGTCGAGACGCCGGACGAGGCGCGCTACGTCAGCTTCGCGCGCGCCATGCCCCGCGTCAACGGCCATGGCTTCACGACGATCGTGCTCGGCTGCGAGGCGAAGCACGGGCCGCGCATCGCCTGCCTTGACGTGCTCGAGGCCGAGCAGCCCGCGCCGACGCCGATCGGCCCGGCCTGTCATCTCTGCGAGCGCCGCGACTGCCCGGAGCGCGCGCTGCCGCCGGTCACCCGCGCGCTCGATCTCAACCCGTATCAGCGCCCGATCGCACCCTATCCGTTCCGCGCGATCTGAGCGCCGGAGAGCGCGGCGTCGCGCCCGCGATCAGGCGACCTCGCCGACCTGATCGAGCCAGGCGCCATAGCCCTCGCTCTCCATCTCGTCGCGGTGGACGAAGCGGAGCGACGCCGAGTTGATGCAATATCTCAAGCCGCCACGGTCGCGCGGCCCATCGGGGAAGACATGGCCGAGGTGGCTGTCGCCATGCGCCGAGCGGACTTCGGTGCGGACCATGCCCAGCGTCGCGTCGCGCAGCTCGTTGACGTGCGCGGGCTCGATCGGCCGGGTGAAGCTCGGCCAGCCGCAGCCGGATTCATATTTGTCGGACGATGCGAACAGCGGTTCGCCGGAGACGATGTCGACATAGATGCCGGGCGCCTTGTTGTGGAGATAGGCGCCGGTGCCGGGGCGCTCGGTGCCGCTGCGCTGGGTGACATGATATTGCTCCGGCGAGAGCGCCGCCACTGCCTCTTCGGTCTTGCGATATTCGGCCATCGTCGGTCCTCCTGCTCGCCGCAACATGGGTGGCGACCGGCGGCTTGTCGAGCGGGCGGGCGCTACATCCGCGCCGACATGACGATCCAGCGGCCGGTGCGGCGCGTCGTCCGCGCGCGCCCCCGCGACCGCGCCAGGCGGAGGAAGCACGGCTGGATGCCGTCGGCATGCTGGGCGAAATCGTGGAAGTCGACGCGGTGATGCGCCAGCACCAGCACGCCGCCCCGCCGCAGCGCCCTGGCCACGATCCGCGCGGTGGCGCGCATGTCGCGCGCGGAAAGATAATAGAGCAGCTCGGCGACGACGACGATGTCGTAGCGGCGGCGCGGCGGGCGCGCCGGCAGCGCGAGGCGGATCGCGCGGGCACGCGGTGCGTGCGCGGCCACCGCGCGCGCCACCAGCCGGGTTCCGGCGGCGGTGGCCTCGGTGGCGTCGAGCCGCAGCGCGCGCGGCGCGATCGCCGCGCTGTTCGATCCATTGCCGGCCGCCAGCTCGAGCACGCGGCCCCATGGCCCCGGCCCCATGGCATGAAGGATGGCGCGGCGCTTGAGCGCCTCGTCGCGGCCGGTGAAGGTGGTCCAGGGATCGTCGTCGCTCGCGAACCTGTCCTCGAACCCAGCCAGCGTGATCGGCCTCATCTATCGCGCCTCGCGGAACAGCTCGCGCGGCCGGCTGAACGCGGCGAGCTGCCGCCCGCTGATCGCGAAGCCCGCGGGATCGTCGGCGATCAGGCCGGTCTGGGTGCGATAGCCCCGGATGGCGTGGCGCTTGGCCAGCCGCGTCGCCGGACCGAGCAGCAGCGCGCGGCCCCGCCGCGCGCGACAGTCCGCCGGCCAGACCTTGAAACTCAGCCGCCGCGCGCCCGGCAGCCGGGTCGCGCGGAGCGCTTCGGCGACGCAGCGATGATCGCCATGATCGTCGTCGATCGCGGGGCCGACGAGCAGGTCGAGCCGCGCGACGCGCCGCGCGGCGCGGCCGAGCCCATCGCGGCACGCGCGCGCGCCATCGGGCAGCCGGCCATCGGGCAGGCCCAGGAAGCGTATTCCGCCGCGCGTCACCCCCAGCCGCCGCATCGCCCGCAGCGTCTCGCGCCGCCGCTCGCGGATCAGCCGCGCGCGCGGCCACCGCTCGCTCGCCGGGTGCGAGGCGGCGCCGTCGGTCACGACGATCACGGTCAGCGCGGCGCCGGCCGCGCGCAGCCGGCGGATCAGGCCGAAGGCGCCGATCACCTCGTCGTCGGGATGCGGCGCGACGATCAGCGCCGCCCGCACATGCCCCAGCCGCAATATCACAGGTGCGGCGACAGCAGGCCGGCGGCGACCGCCGCGCCGGCCGTCATCCGCTGCCCGTCCGGTCCGGGCTGGCGCAGATAGACCATCAGGTCGGCGAGCGTCGCGGCGATCGGATGCCCCACGAACATCGCCTGCACGCCGACCGCCTGCTGCGCGAGCGTCAAGGCGCGATCGCCCTGCGCGTACACCTCGGCGCGCGCCGCCGCGACCAGCGCGAGCAGCGCCTCGGGCCGCGCGAACCAGCCGTCCGCCGCCGCCCGCACCGCGCCCGCCGAGGCCTGCGCGGCGGCATGGAGATCGGCGAGCCGCCCCGCCTGATGCGGATCGGCGGCGCGCCCGGCGGCGACCAGATGATCGCGGACCCGATCGACCAGCGCGGCGGTGCCGCCGGCCTGCACCGCCGCGAAGCGGAGCGCGCCGCCGGTGAACCAGGGATCGCGGACATAGTCGCCGGGCGCGCCGATCCGCTCCGCCGCGCCGACCGGGGCGCCGGCCCAGCGGACGATGTGGGTCTCGGAGCGCCGCATGCCGATCGTCTTCCACCATGATCGGTCGATCAGCGGCGGCGTGCGCGCGAGATCGAGCAGGAGGAGCTGGCGGCCGCCCGCGGCGTCGACCGTGACGAGCGCGTGGCCAAGCAGCCCGGCGCCCGAGGCGAAGCTCTTGCCGCCGCACAGGCCGCCGCGCTCGATCCGCAGCGGATCGTCGGGCAGATCGGCGTTCCACACCCCGAACGCCGCGCCCGCCCGCGCGGCGGACGCGGCGGCATCGGCCTGCTCCGCGCCGCCGTAGCGGCTGACGATCTGGAGCGCATCGACATGCCCCTCGAACAGCCGCCCCAGCGGCAGGTCGCGGCGGCCGACGCCATGGAGCAGCCGCAGCAGCGCGAGGAGCTCGCCCGCATCGCGCGGATCGGCGAGGCGCGGCAGGCCGGCGGTGAGCTCGGCGATGCTCCGGACGAGCTTCGTCACGCGAACACGCCGAGCAGCTCGGCCAGCACCGCCTCGGCCGCGTCGAGGCCGAGCTGGCGCCCACCCCCGGGCGGCGCCGGCACGATCCGCATCGCGAACGCCTCGGCATTGCCGCAGTCGCGCGCGACGCCGATGCAATGATCCGGGGTCAGCCCGAGCAGGCCGGCGACGCCGCCGGGCCGGCCGTCCGCATAGGCGAGGCGCGCCCGCGCCTGAGCCCGGTATTGCCACGCCGCGTCGGCGGGATGACCGACCCGCGGCGGCGCATCCCCGATGTCGAGCTGGCGCAGCATGTCGGCGAGCCCGCCGGCGGCGCGGCCCTGCCGGCGGGGCGAGGTGTGGACGACGCTCGCGGCATCGCGGCGCACGCGCAGCCCCAGCCGGCCGGCGTCGTCGACGATGCGGGCATCCTCGCCGGCCGGCAGCGGCAGGAAGCCGCCCAGCGCGCGATAGGCCGACGCCCTGAACCCCAGATTGGCGCCGCCGGTGTAATGATGCGTCGCCGGCGCTTCCCACGGCACCGGATCGAGCTGGCGGCGGAACGCGTGGAGCCGATCATAATAAGCTTCGAGCCGGTCCTGGACCGGGCTCGGCGGATAGGGCTGCCGGGCGATCCTGCCCGCGACGACATCGGCCACGTCCAGCGCGGCGCGGCTGCGCGCGATCCAGTCGTCCGCCGGCATGCCGTCCGCGTCGGTGGTGAGCAGAATGCCGTCGGTGCCGCCCAGCGCCGCGAGCCCCATCGCGAGCGCGGCGGCGCGCGCGCGGCCCGCGTTGGGCGCCCCGCCGCCGCCCTCCGCGAGCCTGACCGCGAACCGCGGCGCCTCCGCCCGCGCGCGGACGAGATCGGCGCTGCCGTCGGCGCAGCCGTCGAAGAAAAAACAGGCGGTGAACGCCCCGCCCGGCGCCTGCTGACGATCCAGCGCATCCAGCAGCGCGGGCAGGCACGCCGCCTCGTTCCGCACGGGAACGCAGACCGCGATGTCGTCGGCGGGGCCGATGCCGATCCCCGCCGGTGCCGAGCCGCCCAGACGCCTCAATCCCGGATCATCTTGCTCGGGAACATGTCTTCGGTGCTCGTCCTGGCCATGTCGATCCTCCGCCGGATCGCGGCTAGTGAACATGACAAGATGCGGCAAGTTCCGGAAGCTTTTCAATCACCAAGACCGGCGATCGCGCCGCCGCACTGTCACGCGGCGATCGCCGACCCCATGTTGGCCGCGAGCAGCAGGAAAGCGACGGATGCCCGCCAGGAACAGCTATTACGAAGGGCCGCCGAGCGATCATTTCGATGGCGTGCGCTTCTTCAACCCGGACCATCCGGATACCGATCGCGGCCCGCGCGACATGTTGCGCTGGAAGCTGCGCGAGCGGGCGGCGCCATGGCCGGCATCGGTGCCGGTGCGGCAGGTGGTGCCCGAGCCGCGCGTGGATCGGCTGCGCGTCACCATGGTGGGGCATGCCACGCTGCTGATCCAGGCGCCGGGCCTCGCCGTCCTCACCGATCCGCTCTGGTCCGAACGCGCGAGCCCGGTGCGTTTCGCGGGCCCGAAGCGGACGACCGCGCCCGGCATCGCGTTCGATGACCTGCCGCAGATCGACGCCGTGCTGCTGTCGCACAATCATTACGACCATCTCGACATCGCGACGCTCCGGCGGCTGCACGCGAAGCACCGCCCGCTGATCGTCACGCCGCTCGGCAACGACGCGATCGTCCGCCGCCACCTGCCGGACGCGCGGCTCGCCGCCGTCGACTGGGGCGGGACCGTCGCGCTCGACGGCGGCGCCGAGGCGCATGTCGTGCCGGCGCATCACTGGTCGGCGCGCGGTCCCGGCGACCGGCGGATGGCGCTGTGGGGCGGCTTCATGCTGCGCACCGCCGCCGGCCTGGTCTATTTCGCCGGCGACACCGGCTATGGCGACGGCGCGATCTTCCGCGCCATGCGCGAGCGCCACGGCGCGCCCGACCTGGCCCTGATCCCGATCGGCGCCTATGCGCCGCGCTGGTTCATGGCGGCGCAGCACGCCGATCCCGACGAGGCGGTGCGGATCATGCTCGATCTCGACGCCGGCCGGGCGATCGGCATCCACTGGGGCAGCCTGCGCCTCACCGACGAGCCGCGCGAGGAACCGGCCGCGCTGCTGCGGCGGAGCCTGGCGCGGCGCGGCATCGCCGGGGAACGCTTCCGCCCGGCCTCGCCCGGCGACGTCTTCGAGCCGATCCGATGAGGCGCCGATTCATCCGTCGTCGTCATCCCCGCGAAAGCGGGGATCGCGCTGCCATCCCGCCCTACCGCCCGGTCCAGTTGCCCGGCCGTTTGGCGACGAACGCGCTCATGCCCTCGGCCTTGTCGTCGGTCGCGCACACGCCCGCGAACAGCCGCCGCTCGAACGCTATGCCCTGCGCGAGCCCCGTCTCGAACGCGGCGTTGACCATCTCCTTGTTGGCGAGCGCCGCCAGCGGCGGCAGCGCGGCGATGGCGGCGGCGACCCCGAGCGCCTCGTCGACCAGCTCGGCGGCGGGCACGACGCGGCTGACAAGGCTGGCGCGCTCGGCCTCCGCGGCGTCCATCATCCGCCCGGTGAGGCACATCTCCATCGCCTTGGCCTTGCCGACCGCGCGCGTCAGCCGCTGCGATCCGCCCATGCCCGGGGTGACGCCGAGCTTGATCTCGGGCTGTCCGAATTTCGCGGTGTCCGCCGCCAGGATGAAGTCGGCCATCATCGCGAGCTCGCAGCCGCCGCCGAGCGCGAACCCCGCGACCGCGGCGATCCAGGGCTTGCGCGTCGCCGTCACCCGCGCCCAGCCGGCGAAGAAATCGTCGCCATAGGCCCGGGCGAAGCCGATCGCCTCCATCTCCTTGATGTCGGCGCCGGCCGCGAACGCCTTCTCGCTGCCGGTGAGCACCAGGCAGCGCTGCGACGGATCCGCCTCATAGGCCGCGAACGCCGCGATCAGATCGGCGAGCACCCGGGAATTGAGCGCGTTCAGCGCCTGCGGGCGGTTGAGCCGCACCAGCGTGACGGCGTCGCGCCGCTCGATCAGCAGGGTCTCATAGTCGGCCAAGGCATGTCCTCCATCTGCTTCAGGGGCGCGGCGACCACTCGTCGCCGGACGAGAGCGGCGCGAAGATCTGGTCGATCAGATGATCGCTGACGCCCGCGGGCGTCGCCGGGTTCCAGATCGGCGCATTGTCCTTGTCGACGATCAGCGCGCGGACGCCCTCGATGAAGTCGTGCCGCTGGCAGACGTGGCAGGCGACGCGATATTCGACGCGCATCTCGTCGGCGAAATCGACATGGTCGCGGCCCTGCGCGAGCAGCCGCAGCGCGACCTTGCAGGTCTGCGGGCTCCTGGTCGCCAGCGTCCGCAGCTCCTTGCCTGCCCATTCCGAGCGGTCGGCGTCGAGCGCGGCGAGCACCTCCTCGTAGACGTCGGAGGCGAACAGCCGGTCGATGACTTCGCGGTTGCGCTCGATGCGCGCGGGCGGCGGCGCGATCGCGGCGGCGGCGAGGATCGCCGCGACCTCCTCGGGCGCGGCCACGAGCCTCGCCTTCACCTCGGGAAGCCTCTCCGCCGGGATATAGTGGGTGGCGAGCCCGAGCGCGACCACCTCGGCGCCGTCGATGCGCGCGCCAGTCAGCGCGAGGAACTGGCCCACCCGCCCCGGCAGGCGCGACAGATACCAGCCCCCACCGACATCCGGGAACAGGCCGATGCCGGTCTCGGGCATGGCGAACAGCGTCCGCTCGGTCGCGACGCGGTATTTCGCGGGCTGCGAGATGCCGACGCCGCCGCCCATGGTGATCCCGTCCATGAAGGCGACGACCGGCTTGGCAAAGGTGAAGAGCTGGTGGTTCAGCCGATATTCCGAGAAGAAGAAGGCGCGCGCCGCGACGCCGTCGGCGCGGCCGCTCTCCCAGACCCCGCGGATGTCGCCGCCGGCGCAGAAGCCCCTGCCCTCGTCATGGTCGATCATGACGAGCCGCATCGCCGGATCCTCGCGCCACGCCGCCAGCGCGTCCCCCATCGCCTCGCACATGCCAAGCGTCAGCGCATGGATCGCCTTCGGCCGGTTGAGCGCGAGCCGGCCGACATCGCCATCGCGCGAGACGAGCACCTCGTCGGTCATCGCTTCGGCAGCCCGCGTACGGCGATCATCCGGATTCCCCTCGTCGCTTCCGGGAATAGGGCGGAAGCGCCGGTCGCGCTACCGCGGCCAGGAACGCCCGCAAGCAACAATCGGTTCGATGCGCGTGATCCGGGTGGCGGGACCGGATGGTGGGGTTGCGCCGCCCCGCTCGACCCGGCAGCGTGCGAGGCGGCGATCGATCGCCGCATGAGGAGGTCCGTGATGCGCCGCAGAGCCTTCCTCGCCGCGCTCCCCGCCGCCACGATCGCGGCGCCGCTGCTGGCCGGCCGGGACGGATCGCCGGCGGCGGCGCCCGCATCGTCCCCGGCCGGGCCGCCGCCACCGCCGATCTGGGCGGAGGGCGAGCCGCGCTTCGTCCGCCCCGATGTCCGCGCCGGCGATCGTCCGGTGGGCGCCAGCTTCGCGTCCCGCACCGCGGCCTATGGCATGTCGGGGGCGGCCGGCACCGCGCACCCGCTGGCGACGCAGGCGGGCATCGCGATCCTCCGGCGGGGCGGCTCGGCGATCGACGCCGCGATCGCCATCAACGCCTGCCTCGGCTTCCTCGAGCCGACCTCGAGCGGCATCGGCGGCGACTGCTATGCGATGGTCTGGGATCCCGCGGCGCGGCGCGTCGCCGGGCTGGCGGGATCGGGCGCCTCGCCGCGCGCGCTGACGCTCGACATCGCCCGGAGCCGCGCGCGGAACGGCGCGCTGCCGGCGCTCGGCGCGGTCACCGTGTCGGTGCCGGGCGCGGTCGATGCGTGGTGGATGCTGCACGGCCGCTACGGCAGGCTGCCGTGGACCGAGCTGTTCGCGCCCGCGATCGAGCTCGCCGAGGCGGGCGCGCCGGTGCCGGACCTCATCGCCTATTATATCCGCGGCAATCTGCGTGCCTTCCAGCGCCCCGGCGCCGGCATCGAGGAGACCGCGAACGCGCTGCGCACCTATGGCCTCGCCGACGGCAAGGGGCCGCGGGCGGGCGGCGTGTTCCGCAATCCCGATCTCGCGCGCACCTATCGGCTGCTGGCGCAGGGCGGCCGCGACGCCTTCTACACCGGCCCGATCGCGCGGACGATCGACGCCTATTTCCGCCGCATCGGCGGCTGGCTGAGCGCCGGCGACTTGGCGGCGCATCATGGCGAATGGGTGACGCCGGAAGTCACCAGCTATCACGGCGTCGACGTCCACGCGCTCGGCGCCAACACGCAGGGCATCGCCACGCTGCAGATGCTCAACATCCTCGAGCATTTCGATCTCAGGGGCACAGGCTTCCAGTCGCCGCTCTCGATCCATCTCCAGGTCGAGGCCAAGCGCCTCGCCTATGAGGACCGTGCCCGCTATTATGCCGATCCGCGCTTCGCCCGCGTGCCGGTCGCCTGGCTGATCTCGAAGGAATATGCGGCCGAGCGCGCGAAGCTGATCCGGCCGGACCGCATCCTCGCCCCCGTCCATCCCGGCGCGGCGCCGAGCCACGGCGACACCACCTATTTCACCGCCGCCGACGCCGACGGCATGATGGTCTCGATGATCCAGTCGAACTTCCGGGGCATGGGATCGGGGCTGGTCGCGGACGGGCTCGGCTTCATGTTCCAGGATCGCGGCCAGCTCTTCTCGCTGCGGGACGGCCACCCCAACATCTTCGCGCCCGGCAAACGCCCGTTCCAGACGATCATCCCCGGCTTCGCGACGCGCGGCGGCGAGCCGTGGATGAGCTTCGGGGTGATGGGCGGCGACATGCAGCCGCAGGGCCAGACCCAGATCATCGTCAACCGCGCCGACTATGGCCTCGACGCGCAGTCCGCCGGCGATTCGCCGCGCTGGCACCACGAAGGCTCGTCGCAATCGATGGGGGAGGATTCGCCCGACCTGCCGGCGAACGGGCTGCTGCGGCTGGAAAGCGGCGTGCCGGATCGCACCCGCGCGGCGCTCGCCGGCATGGGCTGGACGATCGGCGAGCCGGACGGCGGCTTCGGCCGCTACGAATGCATCGAGCGCCGCATGGACGGCGGAACCCGCGTCTACGCCGCCGCCAGCGAGATGCGCGCGGACGGGTGCGCGCTCGCCTATTAGCGCCGCGCCCGAGCGGTGCGGATCAGAGGTGGTGGGTGCAGAGCGCCAGGAGCAGGATGAGCGGGATCGGCACGCCGACCAGCCAGAGCACCAAGGATCGCATCGCCGCCTCCTCCTGTCGTACGCATGAGGACTAACCTCGTCCCGGCCGGGCGGCAATACCCCTGACCCGCGGCCCGCGCCGGCTACAGATCCTTCGCGACGCCGACGAAGAAGCCGCGCCGGGGGCCATATTGCGGCGCGCCGACGCCGACGCCCGATCCGTCGCGGATCTCGTACCTGTGATCGCCGACGTTGATGACGTCGAAGCGGACCTCGATGCCCGGGTGCTCGAGCTTGTAGCTCGTCGACAGGTTGAACTGGGCATAATCCTTGAGCGCAAGGCCGTTGGGGATGCCGTTGACCTCGTCGTCGGCGCGCAGGCCCGATCCGTAGATCATGTCGCCGCCGAGCTTGAAGCCGGCGAGCGCGCCCTGCCGGAAGGCATAGGAGACGCCGGCCGAGCCGGTGTAGGTCTGGTCGTGATCGAGATAGACATAATGGCGCGCGATATAGCCGAGCTCGCTCGTCGGGTCGGAGACCGGGCCCTCGAAGTTGAACTGGCTCGAGGTGACCTTCTTCCCCTGCGCCTTGGCATAGGCGAAATTGGCATAGGCGAGCAGCGGACCCCTGGCGTAGCTGACATTGCCCTCGATGCCCTGGATGCGGCCGCGCGCATAGTTGAACGGCGTCAGGATGATCGGCGCGCCGAACTGGCCCTCGTCGATGAGCTGATGCGAGCGGCGGCGATAGGCGTCGACGCCGATGGTGGCGCCGCTGTCGCCGAGCTTCTGCTGGACGCCGACGTCGAGGTAATTCTGGCGCTCGGCGAACGGCGTGGTGTTGCGCGGCTGGCCGGGCTCGGCGGGCGGCGCCGCCGCGCTGGTCCCGTCGAACTTGGCGACGCTGGTGGTCGCGACCAGCTCGAACGGCGCCGGCGAGAAATAGCGCGCATAGCCGGCGTGGATCGTCGTCGTCGGCGTCGGCTGCCAGACGAGATTGGCGCGCGGCGAGAACTGATGCTCGGCGCGATAGCCCTTGTAGTGATCGAAGCGGCCGCCGATGTTCAGCGTCAGCGTCGGCACGAGCTTCCACTCGTCCTGGACATAGACGCTCTCGGTCGTCTCGGTCCTGGCGCCGTTGTCGACGATGGTGATCGGCTCGCCGGCCTGGTTGCCGTCGCCGTCGACCGGGAAGACCGCCGTCGTCGTACGGCTCGAGCCGCGATCATGCTCGTACAGCCCGCCGAAGCGGATGGTGTGCGCATCGGTCACGCGATAGGCGCCGTCGAGCTGCGCGCCGAACGTCACGTCCTTCTTGAAGGCGCGCTGGGCCTGGCCGTTGAACAGCAGCTCGCCGAGCACGTCCGGGCTGTACTTGAGCGACGAGTAGCGCCCGAACACCGAGCCCTGCACGCTGAGCCCGCCGCTGTCGTGGAGGAAGGAAAGCTGGCCGAAGCCGGTGCGCTCGCGCTGGCGCTCGTCGAGGTCGTCCGACAGGAAGGCGCCGCTGCCATCGACGGTGTAGGTGCCGTCCGGGGTCTCGCCGCGCGGGTTCGGGATCTGGAACCGCTGGTTCGAGAAGCCGCCCACGAACGAGACGCGGTTCTCGCCGTCGATGATGTGATCGGCATAGCCGAAGAGCTGGAGCTGGTGGGTCTTGTCGTGGAGCGGCGTGGAGGAGCCGTCGACACTCTCGATGCCGAGCTTGCTGCGGCGATAGTCGCCGGAGACGAAATAATTGGTCGCGCCGCTCGAGCCGCCATATTCGAGGCTCGGCTCGATCATGCCGTGGCTGCCGCCATAGACCGACGCCACGCCGCCGTTGTCGAAGAGCCCGCTCTTGGTGG
>CAXTPE010000065.1:0-13274 GCA_964245925.1 uncultured Sphingomonadaceae bacterium | reverse complement strand
GTGGCGAGCGACCGCGCGGCCTGGCACCTGCCGCCGGCCGACATGCTGTTCGTCCAGCGCAAGATCAGCGGGACGGCGCTGCTGGCGGCACGGTTGAAGGCGCGGGTGGACGTGCGATCGATGGTGGTGGATCAGCTCGCACGAGGTGGCGATGCGCCCGCCGCGCACGATCCGGGGGAAAGCCACGCCGCGGGATGGAACGGCGGCGGCGTCGGCTCGCTGTAGCGATGCGGGCACGATGTCCCGGGAGAAGCCGGATGGCGCGGAACGAAGCCGGGACGATCGACCGCCGGAGCCGGCTGACGGTCTGGCACGATGGCCGATGTCCGTTGTGCCGCCGGGAGATCGCGATGATGCGCCGGCTGGATCGGCGTGGTGCCATCGATTTCGTGGATGCCGCGGATCCGGCGAGCCGCTGCCCGGCCGATCGCCAGGCGCTGCTCGCGAGCTTCCATGCGCGAGAGGACGGGCGCATGCTGTCGGACGCCGCCGCCTTCGCGGCGATGTGGCGGGCGATCCCGCTGCTGCGGCCACTGGGGCTGGCCGCGCGCAACCGCTTCGTGCTGGCCGCGCTGGAAGCGGCGTACCGGCTCTTCCTGGGAGCGAGGCCGGCGTTGCAGACGATCGCCCGCGGACTCGGGCGGAGCGCCGCATGACCGTCGCGTCCGATCCCGCCGGCCCTGCCCGGGAGAGCGTCTGGAGCTACCCGCGGCCGGCGAGCGCCGAGCCGGCCCGCTCGATGGCTGCTTCGTCGATGGCGAGCGGGTGGTGCCGCAGCCGGGCGGCTTCTACGGCGGCTGGATCACGTCCGATCTGGCGGGGCCGTTCAAGGGCATCCCCGGCAGCCGCTGCTGGTGAGCGTCCGCGCATGGCCGATGCGCTGAGGCGATGATGGCGACCGCGAACGCGACCGACGCCGCGAACGCGACCGACGCCGCGAAGCTCTGGCGTCCGCGCCATGTGCTCGTCACGCGATCGGCGCGCGGGTTCGCGCACGGGCGCGGGATCGCTGCGCGTGCCGAGGCGCTCGGCGTGCCCGTCGTCGAGCTGGCGACCGATCGCCTGAACCTCGCTCTGCCGGACGATCCGCGTCGCGCCTATGCCGAGGCCAAGGCCACGCTGGCGGTGGTGGTGGCGCCGCCCGGCAAGCTCCGCCTCCAGCCGATCGCGCCGAGCGCCGACTGGCGGGTGGATCTCGCCGAGGGCTGTCCCGCGCATTGCAGCTACTGCTATCTGGCGGGATCGCTGAAGGGGCCGCCGATCACGCGCGCCTACGCCAACCTCGACGAGATCCTCGGCGTGCTGCCCTCGTATCTGGGGACGGGCATGGTGACCTCGCGCAACGCGGCGCGTGCGGCCGAGGGCACGACGTTCGAGGCCTCCTGCTACACCGATCCGCTGGCGCTGGAGCATCTCACCGGCTCGCTTTCGGCGCTGATCGCCTGGTTCGGCCGCTGGGACGCGGACGTGCGGCTCCGTTTCACGACCAAGTTCGCCAATGTCGAGCCGCTGCTCGCGCTCGATCATGGTGGCGGCACGCGGATGCGCGTGTCGCTCAACCCGGCCCGCTTCGCGCGCTTCGAGGGCGGCACCGCGCCGGTCGCGCGGCGGCTGCGCGCGCTGCGCCGCATGGCGGATGCCGGCTACCGGATCGGGCTCGCCATCGCGCCGATCATCGCCGCCGACGGGTGGGAGGAGGCCTATGCCGGCCTGATCGCGGACGTCGCGCGGGCGCTCGAAGGCGCGCCGGACGCCGATCTGACCGTCGAGCTCATCACCCACCGCTACACCGCCGGATCGAAGGCGGTGCTGGAGAGCTGGTATCCGGGTTCGGCGCTCGATCTCGGCGCCACCAACCGCACCGAAAAGCGGACCAGGTTCGGATCGGTCAAGCATGTCTACGATGCCGGGACGATGCGGCGGCTGCGCGGCTTCTTCGAGCGCGAGATCGGCCTCGCCCTGCCGCGGGCGCGGATCCTCTACTGGACCTGACGCGTCGCCCGGCGAGGATCGGCTCAGGCGCGCCCGGTGACAGCGAGCAGCGGATCGCCCGTCCGGCCGTCGGCCAGCAGATCGACCCGGATGGCGGAGAAGCCGGCGCGCTCGAGGTAGAGCTTCACCAGCGCCGCGTGGCCGTCGGTGTCGAGCGCCCGCCAGATCGCCACCGCCTTCGTCGGGAAGCAGCGGTTCGAGAAGCTGACGATGAAGGGCGCGTCCGCGACGAGGACGCGGCGCACGTCGGCGAACACCTCGACCGGCCGTTGCAGATATTGCGCGCCGACGCAGCACGCCGCCGCGTCGAAGCCATGGTCGTCCAGCGGCAGGATCGGGTTCCGGTTGAGATCCCGCACGAACCAGCGCGCCAGCCTCGGATTGGCGCGGAGCTCCTCGGCGTTCATGCCGTGGCCGACCACCTCGGCGAAGCTCCGGTCCTCGGGCAGGTGGCTGACCCAGCTCGACATCAGGTCGAGCACGCGGCCGCCGTCCGGCAGCATCGTCCGGTAGAAGCCGGTCAGCGCGGCGGTCGCGCGCGCGTCGATGTGCGTCACCAGCCGGGGTGCCGCATAGAAGGCGAGATCGTCGCCCGTGTCCTGCCTCGCGAAGGCGCCGTCCGGCAGCTCGGGAAGAAGATCGTCGGTCATCCGCATTCTCCGGCAACGCCGGCCATCGGCCAGACGAGCTCTTTCACTTTAATCCAGAGGTGATAGACGCTTATCAGAACGAGCGTGCGCCAGCGGGGCAGTTTGATGATGCGTTCGCGAACCAGGGATCGATGGCGCGACCCGATGATCCGGAGCGTGCTGGCCGGCGCGCTCCTTTCGGCCGGCCCGGTCCGGGCGCAGACATTCCAGGATCTGCGGCAGATGTCGCTGGACGAGCTTGCCAACGTCGACGTCTCCTCCGTCACGAAGACACCCCAGCCGCTCAGCGACGCGCCCGCGGCGATCTACGTCATCAGCCACGACGCGATCGCACGCTCGGGGGCGACGACCATTCCCGAGGCGCTCCGCCTTGCGCCCAACCTCCAGGTCGAGCAGACGAGTTCCAGCCAGTATGTCATCAGCGCCCGTGGCTTGAGCGGCAATCCGGATGCGCAGAACTTCGCCAACAAGCTGCTGGTCCTGATCGACGGGCGCAGCGTCTATACCCCGCTGTTCTCCGGAGTGTACTGGGACTCGCAGGACGTCGTCCTGGCCGATGTCGACCGGATCGAAGTCATCAGCGGCCCGGGCGCGACCCTGTGGGGCGCGAACGCGGTGAACGGGGTCATCAACATCATCACCCGCGGCGCCCGCGACACCCAAGGCCTGCTCGCCGAGGCGACCGGCGGGACGCTCGATCGCACCGCGACGGTGCGCTACGGCGGGGTGGTCGGCGATGCGCTCAGCTACCGCCTCTATGTTCAGGGCATCCAGGGCGACGCCACCCGCACCGCCGCGGGCGTGGATGCGCAGGACGATCGGTGGCGCGTCCAGGGCGGCTTCCGGCTCGACTGGACGCCCGCCGAACGCGACCGGGTGACGGTGCAGGGGGATGCCTATGGGGGCGCGCACGGACAGCTCGGCGCGGCCGACGAGCGCATCTCCGGCCGCAACCTGCTCGCCCGCTGGAACCGCAGCGGGGCGGCCGGATCGAACCTCCAGGTCCAGGCCTATTATGATCGGACCGTTCGCGCCTCGTCCGGCGGTGCCGGCCGCTTCTTCGTCGACACCTATGATCTCGATGCCCAGCAAAGCTTCGCGGCCGGCGGCTGGAACGCGATCGTCGTCGGCGGCGGCGTCCGCGCGAGCCGCTACCACATCCAGGGCGCCAACGGCCTCGATTTCGTGCCGCCGCGCCGGACGCTGTGGCTGGTCAACGGCTTCGTCCAGGATACGATCACGCTGCGTCCGTCGCTGAACCTGGTGCTGGGGCTGAAGCTGGAGGATGATCCCTTCGGCGGCCTGACGCCGCTGCCGAGCGGGCGGATCGCGTGGAAGCCGGGCCCGGCGCTGCTGCTGTGGGGAGCGGTGTCGCGCGCGATCCGGTCGGCGACGCCGTTCGAGCACGATGTCGTCGAATCGGCGGGGCCGACCGTGTTGCTGAACGGCGACCGCAACTTCCGGTCGGAGAAGCTGACCGCCTACGAACTCGGCACGCGCTATCAGCCGAGCCCGCGCTTCTCTGTGTCGGTCTCCGCCTTCTACCAGGTCTATGACGACCTGCGCAGCATCGAGTACACGCCGGTCACCATCTTCCCGCTGCGCTGGGACAACGGCCTGAAGGGCCCCACCCACGGCGTCGAGAGCTGGGCCGACTGGCAGCTCCGCCCCTGGTGGAAGCTGTCCGCCGCCGTCTCGTTCCTGCACGAGGATTTCAGGTTCGACGAGAGCGCCAGCGGCTTCGCGGGCGTGGCGCAGCTCGGCAGCGATCCGAAGCACAACGCGTCGATCCGCTCGGCGATGGATCTCTGCGCGGGGGTGACGCTCGACGCCGCGCTGCGCCACGTCGGCCCCTTCCCCGATCCCAGGCTTCCCGCCTATCTCGAGCTCGACGGCCGCCTCGGCTGGCGCGTCGACAACCGGATGACGCTGTCGATCACGGGCGCCAACCTGCTCCACAAGCGCCACCAGGAATATCCCGGATCGTCGGGCAATCTCATCCCCCGGCAGGTCATGGCGGGGCTGCAATGGCGGTTGTGACCCGCGCGCTCGCCGGGATCGTCGCCGTCGCCTTGCTGGCCGGCGGCGCCGGCGCGCGCGCGACCACGCTTGAATATGAGGTCAAGGCGAACTTCCTCTACAAGTTCGCGCCGTTCGTGAACTGGCCGCCGCAGGCGTTCGCCGGCAGCGGGCCGCTGGAGATCTGCATCGCCGGCGCCGATCCGTTCGGCCCGGCGCTCGACAGCGCCGTTGTCGGCCAGCACGTCAACGGACGGGCGATCAGCGTGCGGCGCATGCAGCGCGTCGCCGGTGCCGACGGTTGCCAGATCCTGTTCGTCGGCGGCTCCGCCGCACAGCCCGCGGGCGACATGCTGCGCGCGGTCGCGGGGCAGCCGGTGCTCACCATCACCGACGAGCAGCAGCGGATCGCGGGCGGCATGATCCACTTCGTCGTGCGCAACGGCCGCGTCCGCTTCACGATCGACCGCGCCGCCACGAGCGCGAGCGGATTGGCAGTCAGCTCGAAGCTGCTCGATCTCGCCGTCGAGGCGGGGGGCTGATGCGCCTGAGCCTGCGCGATCGGCCGGGGAGCGACGGCGTCGCCGCCACGCCGCTGATCGCGGTCGTGGCCGCGCTGATCCTCCTGATCGTCAGCCTGCTGCTCGGCGTGCAGAACGAGCAGGCCCGCCGGGCGGAGCGCGTCCGCGGCACGCAGGTCCAGTCCGACGTGCTGGCCCGCAGCGTCGCGGCGCCGCTGGCTTTCGACGACATCGGCACCATCAACGAGTATCTCACCGCGTTGAAGGCGAATCCCGCCATCCGGGCGGTCGGTGCCTATGAACCGGACGGCAGGCTCGCCGCCGGCTTCACGCGGACCGGCACGGCACTGCCGGCATCGGTGGCGATCGCGTCCGCCAACGACCGGCAGGGCGACATCGTCGTCACGGCGCCGGTCATGCAGAACGGCACGCGGCTGGGCATGGTCTATCTGCGGGCATCGACCGAAAGCTGGGCGCGGCGGGCGGCGCGCTATGTCGGCATCGCGATCGTGGTCATCATGGCGTCGCTGCTCATCGCCGCGCTGGGCATCGCCTATGCCTCGATCAGCCGGGCGCACCGGCAGTTGCGCGAGCAGACCGCGCAGCGCGAACGCGCCGAGGAAGCGCTGCGCCAGTCCCAGAAGATGGAGGCGATGGGCCAGCTCACCGGCGGCGTCGCGCATGATTTCAACAACCTGCTGATGGTGGCGTCGAGCGGGCTCGACCTGCTCGACCGCACCAGCGACCCCGCGCGGCGCGAGCGGCTGAAGCAGGGCATCCGCCAGGCGATCGACCGCGGCGCCAAGCTGACCCAGCAGCTCCTCACCTTCGCGCGCAAGTCGCCGCTGAAGCCCGAGGTCGTCGACATCGAGCGCACGGTCCGCGGGTTGCAGGATCTGCTCGAACGCTCGTTGCGGGAGAATATCAGCGTCGCGATGCATTTCGCCGCCGACCTTTGCCCGGTCGAGATCGACGTCTCGCAGTTCGAGGTCGCGGTGCTCAACATCGCGCTCAACGCGCGGGACGCGATGCCCGACGGCGGGATCATCCAATTCGCGCTCGATCGCGTGCCCGGCAGCGACGAGGGTTCCGAGCGGATCCGGGTGTCGATCGCCGACAGCGGCGTCGGTATCGCCGCGGGCGATCTGCAGAAGGTCTTCGAGCCGTTCTTCACGACCAAGGGCGTCGGCCGGGGAACCGGCCTCGGGCTGAGCCAGGTCTACGGGTTCGCCCGTTCCTCGGGAGGGGACGTGCGGATCGAGAGCGAGATTGGCCGAGGCACGACCATCTCGCTGCTCCTCCCGTGCTCCAGCAAGCCGCTGCCGATCAGCGTCACCGTCGCCCAGGAGCTTGCGGCGCCCGCGACGGCTCATCGTATCCTGTTGGTGGAGGATGACGACAGCGTGGCCGAGCTGGTCGGCGAGATGCTGGGCGAGCTGGGCTATGCGTATCTCCGCGCGCCGAACGCACAGGCCGCGCTCGACCAGTTGATGCGCGACGATCGCTTCGACCTGGTGTTCAGCGACATGGTGATGCCGGGAACGATGAGCGGGCTCGACCTTGCCCGCGCGATCGCCGCTCGCTGGCCCGTGCTGAAGATCGTCCTGACGACCGGCTACAGCGAGGCGGCGGCCTCGGCGCTGGCCGAGGGGCGCGAGTTGCTGACCAAGCCTTATGCGATGCACGCCCTGAGCGCCAAGCTGAGCCAGCTTCTGGAACATGCCGACGCTGCCGATCGACACGGTTCCGCGGCCCGCCATCTGCAGGCGGGACGAGGCTGACCCCGCTTCTCGGGCGCGGCGCCCGTCCCGCGACCCGCATACGCCGTGCCGCTGGCTCCAATCTGCCGGAATGGTGTTCGAGCGGGATGGTTTCAGCTTTTCGTCATCCCCGCGCAGGCGGGGATCCAGCTTCTTCTGTCGACAAGGCGGCGGGATCGCCACTTTCGCGGGGATGACGGATCCACAAAGCAAGAGAGTGACTTGACATCATCCGATATTAACACGGCCCCTCGCCGGGCCGTTTCATTGCAAGGCCCGTTTCCGCTTGTTCAGCAGTTCATTGGCGCGGAACACGAGTTCGTCCGGATCGAACGGCTTCTTCATATAGTCGCTGGCACCCTCGTAGCGCGCGACCTGGACATCGGACTCGCTTCGGCGCGCTGTGAGCATGAGCACGGGAGTTTCGCAGAGTTCCTGGTTGTTCCGCATCTCGTGCAGCACCATGATGCCGGACAGTTCCGGCATGTTGCAGTCGAGGATGACGAGATCCGGCCGTTTCGCCCGGATGGCCGCGAAGGCCGCGCGGCCGTCGAACACCAAGCCGACGATATGACCGCTGGCGGTCAGCGCCGCCGAAGCTATTTCGCCGACGATGTCGTCGTCGTCCGCGATGATTATACGAGCCATGCCGCACCCCCCACGTCCCAATGGCGCCCGATCGGCGCGCCGATGTCACAGATGTCGTCGTTCAAGCGCATCATGCCGCGTTCCTGATCGCCTCGACCGCGAGCGGCACGCGCTCGTGCCGTTCGTCCCGCTGCCAGACGGACAGACCCTGCTCGAGCGCGCGCGTCGCCTCGCCCAGCACTCCGTCGCCGAACAGCTCGGCGGATCCGGCGAACTTGTGGAGGGTGTCGGCGAGGCGGGACGCGGCGCCGTCATCGAACCGCCCGGCGCGGACGAACTCGGCGACCATCAGGAGCATCTCCTTGCGGCGGGCACCATAGCGTTCCTGGATCTGGTGACTGAAGCGGGCAGCACCGGTCGGCGCCGGACCGATCTGCGATCGACCCGTCCAGCGCCGCAGGGCCGCGTCCAGGTCCGCCAGCCGGACCGGCTTGCTGAGATGGGCCTGCATGCCGGCATCGAGGCAGCAGGCGATGTCGTCGGCATAGGCGTTCGCGGTCAATGCCAGGATCGGCAGGTCTTGCGGCGCGAAGCCGAGCGCGCGGATTTGTCGCGTCGCCTCGCAGCCATCCACGCCGGGCATCTGCACGTCCATCAGGACGAGGCCGTAGTCCAGGCCGGAGTCGCGCGCCCGGCTGACCTGCTCGATCGCCTGCGCGCCATCGGCGGCCAGGTCGGCATGGAAGCCAAGCTGCTCGAGCATCGCGACGATGAGCATCCGGTTGACGTCGTGATCCTCGGCGACGAGGATCCGCGTCGTCATCCCGATCCTGCCGGCGCTCTCGGCTGGGCGCGGCGTCGGTTCGGGCGAGGGAGCGGCGTCCACGCTCTCGTCCGCGATCCGGAGCGGGATCGTCAGGGAGAAGCAGGATCCTTGGCCCAGCGTGCTCGTGACGCCGAGCGATCCACCCATCAGATGCGCCAGCTGCGCGCTGATCGACAGGCCGAGCCCGGTGCCGCCGAAGCGCGTGGCGATATTGGCGTTGGCCTGGACGAACTGATCGAAGATCGATGTCAGCCGTTCCGGCTCGATGCCGATCCCGGTATCCTCCACCTCGATCAGGATCGCCGCGCCGCTCTCGCTCTCGGTGGGACGGGCGCGCACGGTGATGCTGCCCTTCTCGGTGAACTTGACGGCGTTGACCAATAGATTGAGCACGGTCTGCCGCAGGCGCAGGCTGTCGCCGATGACGAACCTCGGGAGCTCGCGCGCGAAATCGCATTGCAGTATGACGCGGCGCTGCGCGGTCACGGGCACCACGAGCTGGGCGCACGCCCTTAGCGCATGCTGCAGATCGAAGCGCTCCTCGGATGCCTGCATCTGCTTGGCCTCGATCTTCGAGAGATCGAGGATGTCGTTGAGCAGCCGCATCATCGCGCGCCCGGAATCAGCGATCAGCTCCGCCTGGATCCGCTGCTCGTCGTTCAGGGAGCTCGCGAGCAGGAGCTCGGTGAAGCCGATGACGCCGTTCATGGGCGTGCGGATCTCGTGGCTCATGTTGGCGAGAAAGCTCGACTTCGCCTCGGCGGCCGCTTCGGCCCGCACGCGGGATGCCTGGAGCTCGGTCTCGAGCAATCGCCGCTCGAAGATCTCGCGTTGAAGCCGAGCGTTGACTTCGGCCAAAGCGATGAGCCGCCTGCGCTGCTCCAGACCGATCACCGCGGCGAGCAGGAGGATGACCAGGGCGCTGACGGCCATGGTCAGCTGGGCATCATATTGCAGCCGTTCGGATCGAGCGCTCCGCTTCGTGCGCAACGCGATCTCATGGTCCCGCATGATGTCCGGCAGCCGCAGAATATTGGCCGTGCGCTGCCGGGTGGAGCTTCGGGCGAAGATCGCGAGCGCGTCGGATTGCCGTCCGGCCTGGCGATACCGTATCGACAGCCGCATTTCTTCCAATTTGGCGTAGATCGCCGCTTGCAGATTCCGTGCCCGGCGCTCCTGAGGCGGATCGCCCGACACCGCCGACGCGAGGCCGCTGAGCTCGGCCCGCAAGGCAGCCTGCACGACGTTGTACGTTCTGACGTTGCCGGGGTTGCCGGTCAGCAGATACCCGCGTCGATTGATCTCCGCGCGCGTCAGGAACACCTGAACCTGGCTCAAGCGGTTTTCCACTTCCAGCGTCTGCCGTACCCACTCGTCGGTGGTCCGCTGCTCGCGCGAGATGGAGATTGCGGATGTCGCGCAGACGGACAGCAGCAGCAGCCCGATGACCAGCGCTATGGGAGCCTTGTGTGAGCGGTCGAGGATCACGGTCGGTCCGATAAGAAACTGAGCGAAACGGATACAACCGTCCGGGTTAACAACTCGTCGATCGCGACGGGCACCCTCCCGGTGCCGCTACATTGCGGGATGACATTATGTGGATCGGTAACTGCTGCGAAAAGCAGGTAAGGCCGAAGTCGTCCAACTTCAGGCGAGGGCATCGGGTGCCGCCTCAGACGTCCCACAGCTCGAAGAAACCGAAGTCCGTCGCCGCCGCGCCCAGGCGGAGCGTCAGCGCCTCGATATTGCGTTCCGCCTGATGCGAGACGTGGTTGGTGGGCCAGATCAGCAGCGGATAGGCGATATAGCGGCGATAATCCCGCCAGGCCGCCTCGAAGCCGGGGACGGTGACCACGCCCAGCTTGCGCAGCGATGCCAGATAATGCTCCAGCAGCGCCTTCTCGCCGGCGCGGCGTTCCTCGACGTCCAGTGCCGTGGTGATCGCATAGCCGACATCATAGGCCCACGGCCCGCGCGCGATCGTCTGCCAGTCGTAGAGACCGGCGCCGCCGTCGGCATCGGAGAAGCAGTTGCCGGGGTGGGCGTCACCATGCAGCAGGCAGCGTCCGGCCGGGCGGTCGAGCGTCTCGACCATGCGCCAGAACGCGCGTTCGATCCGGTCCGCGTCGCGCGCATAGGCCGGCATCAGCGCGCCGCGCGGGCCATCGACGATCTCGCGCAGCCGCGCGCCGCCATTGGCGCGCGGCCAGACCGCCGTCGGGCCGTCGGCGTCGACCGGCACGTCGATCGCCGGCATCGTCGTCAACGCGTCGTCCTCCCACCAGCGCGCGTGGAGGCCGGCGAGCGTCTCCATCAGCGCGCGGACATCGGCGACGCCGCGCGCGACCGTGCAATCCCACAGCGCCGCGCCGCGCTCGCCCAGATCCTCGAGGATGACGACCGAGCGGCCGGCGCCGTCCTGCGACGCGTGGAAGCAGCGTGGCGCGCGGACCTCGGCGAGGTTCGCGAGATCGCGATAGAAGGTCGCTTCCCGCGCATAGATTCCCGCGCTCGCCATCGCCGGACTGTGATCCTCCCATCCGGCCTTGACCCACAGGACGGACGGGAGGCCGCCCGGGTTCTCGGCATAGGTGACGGATAGTCGCAGCTTCGTGCCGGCGCCGCGGACGAGCTGCTCGTGCCCGACCGAGGCGACCACGACCTCGGCTTCGGCCGTGGACAGCGCGCGCGACAGCCAGGCCGCGTCCACCTCGCCTTCGCTCAGAGGTATCTCGACGTCCAAACGCAACCCCTTTCCACGCCGGACCGCGCCAGCCGCTGGCCTAGAAGCGATACTCGATGCTGCCGCCGAACGTGCGCGGCATCGCGACGAGTTCCTGGTCGCCGAAGCCGACAGGAAGCCGGGCGTTGAAATATTTCTTGTTGGTGAGGTTCTCGATATAGAAGGCGACCTGCCACTTCTTGTCGTCGGTCGTCACCGCGCCGGTGAGGTTGATCTTGGTCAGCGCCCGCTGGCGGTCATGCCGCAGCGGGCCGCCGGCGGCGGGGATGAAATAGAAGCCGTCGCTGTAGTTCGCCAGCGCGGTGAGGTTGAAGTCCAGCGCGGAAGTGAGCGGCGCCGTGTAGGACGCGCTCAGATAGCCCGAGAGGGTCGGCGAATAGGGCAGCCGGGTGTGGCTGAGGTCGGCGGGCGTCACCACATAGCTGCCCGAGGGATCGGGAACGTAGATCGATCCCGACTTGAACGAATTGAATCGCGCGTGAAGATAGCTGCCGCCCAGCGAGAGGCGCAGCGCCGGCCCTACCGCCAGCGAGATGTCCGCGTCCGCGCCATAGACCGTCGAGCTCGCGGCGTTGCGCAGGAAGACGGCCGAGGTGACCGGATCGTAGAAGGTGACCTGGATGTCCTTATAGTCGTAATGGAACACCGAGGTATTGAGCCGCAGCTTGCGGTCGAGGAAGTCGAACTTGCCTCCGACTTCGAAGCTGGTCAGCTTCTCCGGATCGACCGCTTCGGGCCGGGCGAAGACGAGGGCGTTGAAGCCGCCGCTCTTGAAGCCCTTGGAGTAGCTTGCGTAAAGGTTCACATTATCCTTGTTGTAGGCGAGGACGACGCGCGGCGTGAAATCCTTGAAGCTCTTGTGCACCTTGAAGCCGGTCGAGCCGAACACCGTGGCGGCCTGCGGGTTGTTGTCGATGATGAGCTTGCGGTCGTCGTAGTTGAAGCGGCCGCCGACCGTCAGCTTCACCGTCGGCGTGATGTTGTAATAAACCTCTCCGAACGCTGATGCGGCGTCGAGCAGGCTCAGATCCTTGAGCTGCGCCGGCGCCGGCGATCCCAGCGCGAGACCGGGCAGGCTGGCCGGCGCGTTGGAGTGATCGTGCTCGTAGAAGGCGCCGACGATGAAGTTGAGGCTGCCGTCGAACTGCGAGGCGAGCCGCACTTCCTGCTCGAAGGTTTCCGACTTGTTGCGGGTGACGTAGTTCAGCAGGTCGACCGGCGTGAAATCCTGATCGAAATGTCCGGAGAAGACATAGTCGCGATAGGAGGTGACGCTCGACAGCTTGAGCGAGCCGAAGTCGGTCGAGGCCCGGAGGATGGCGAGCGTATAGTCGTTATGGGTCTTGGTCTCGGTGTTGAGGCCGACCTGGTAGAAGCCGGAGGGCGGCGTGTAGCCGAACAGGTTGCAGGCGGTGCAGACCGAGAGATCGCCCTGCCGATGGGCGAGACTGGTGTCGCGGTTGCGTCCGGTCTCGACGCTGGCGATCACCTCGGTCGCGCCACTCGGGCGCCAGGCGATCTTGCCGCGGGCGATATACTGGCTGTTCTTGCCCAGCTTGTGGCCGGTGAACGTATTTTCGAGATAGCCCTTGGTCCGGTTGTCGACCGATGCCGCGAAGCGGACGCTGAGGGTTGAGCTGACCGGCAGGTTGACGACCGCTTCGCCGCGGATCCGCCCGAAGCGGCCGTAGCCGGCCAGCACCCGCCCTTCGAGCTTGTCGGTCGGATCCTGGGTGCGCACCACGATCGCGCCGCCGGTCGCGTTGCGGCCGTAGAGCGTGCCCTGCGGACCTTTCAGCACCTCGACCTGGGCGAGATCGACGAGCTGCGTGACGGCGCCGGTCTGCTGCTGGAGATAGACGTCGTCGACATAGGTGGCGATGCTGGTCTCCAGCCCGGTCGAGGCGAACGCCGTCCCGACGCCGCGGATATAGGGCTGGGCGAAACCGTTCTCTGAGCCGTAGACCAGGCCGGGGACGCGAAGCTGGAGATCCTGGGTGTTGCTGATCGCCGACGCGCGCGTGTCGGCCATGTTGAAGGCCGAGATCGCCATCGGCACGTTCTGCAGCCGCGCCTGGCGCCGCTCGGCGGTCACGACGATGTCCTGCAGCTGGCCGCTGTCCGGCGCGACCGTCTCCGGGGCGGCGGCGGTCGCGGGAGGCATGATGCCTGCCG
>CAXTPE010000064.1:0-13287 GCA_964245925.1 uncultured Sphingomonadaceae bacterium | reverse complement strand
GACGAACTCGTGCTCCAGGATGTCGGCGGAGAAGAGCGCGGCGGGATCGGCGACGGGCTTCAGCGACCAGGTCGCGATCGCATAGTCGCTGGCGACGAAGCCCAGGGGTTGCAGCCCCTGCGTCTCCATCCGCCGCGTCACCAGCATCCCCAGCGACTGGTGCGCGTTCCAGCCCTCGAAGCTGTAGCAGATCATGTAGTGCCGGCCTTCGCGCGGGAAGGTCTCGACCAGCAGCCGGTCGGGCGCGGGCAGGATCGAGCGGCGGCGCTGCATCTCCAGCCACTCGCGCACGTCGGCGGGGAAGCGCGGCCACTCGGCCGGCTCGTGGAGGAAGTGGCGGACGCGATCGGCGAGGTTGGTCGAGAGCGGCATGCGCGCGCCGCCATAGGTCGGGATGCGCGCGGGCCTGGAGGTGGCGCGGACGATCAGGTCTTCGGCGTCCATCCGCTCGACCTCGAGGCTCAGCCCGGCGAAGAAGAAGGTGTCGCCGGGGCTGAGCGTCGCGCCGAACCCTTCCTCGACCTTGCCGAGCGCGCGGCCGTTCCTGAAGCGCACGTTCAGCATCGTCGCCTCGACGATGATGCCGGCGTTGAGGCGGTGCTGCTGGACGAAGCGCGGATGGCTCACCCGCCAGAGGCCGTCCGGCCCCTTCGTCAGCCGCTTGAAGCGATCATAGGCGCGCAGCGAGTAGCCGCCGCTCTCGATGAAGCCGAGCACGCGCCCGAACACCTCCTCGCAGAGCGCCGCATAGGGTGCTGCGGTGCGGAGTTCCGCGAGCAGCGCCGTCTCCTCGAAGGGCGCCGCGCAGGCCAGCGCCATGATGTGCTGGGCGAGCACGTCGAGCGCGCCCGGGCGGAAGATGTCGGCGTCGAGCTCGCCGGCCTCGACCGCGTCGAGCGCGGCGCGGGCCTCGAGATATTCGAAGCGGTTGCCGGGGACGAGCACCGCCCGGCTCGGCTCGTCGAGCCGGTGGTTGGCGCGGCCGATCCGCTGGAGCAGCCGCGACGAGCCCTTGGGCGCGCCCATCTGGATGACGAGATCGACATCGCCCCAGTCGACGCCCAGATCGAGGCTGGAGGTGGCGACGAGCGCGCGCAGCCGGCCGTCCGCCATCGCCTGCTCGACCTTGCGGCGCGCTTCCCGCGCGAGGCTGCCGTGATGGATGCCGATCGGCAGATGCCGCGGGTTCTCCGACCAGAGATCCTGGAAGATCAGCTCGGCGAGGCTGCGGGTGTTGCAGAACACCAGCGTGGTGCGATGCGTCTCGATCTCGGCCATCACCTGTGCTGCGGCATAGCGCCCGGAGTGGCCGGACCAGGGGATGCGGTCCTCCGGCAGCAGGATCGACACCTCGGCCTCGGCACCGGGCTCGCCCCGCGCGAGCGCGACCGCGTCGATGTCGCCGTCGGAGGAGAGCCAGCCGCGATAGGCGTCGGGATCGGCCACCGTCGCCGACAGCGCGACGCGTCGCATCGCGGGGCTGAGCCGCTGGAGCCGCGCCATGCACAGCGACAGCAGGTCGCCGCGCTTGGTGGTGGCAAAGGCGTGGACCTCGTCGATGACGATGGTGCGCAGATCGGCGAAGAGCGTCGTCGCATCCGGGTAGGACAGCAGCAGGCTGAGCGACTCGGGCGTCGTCAGCAGCATGTGCGGCGGCTTGACGCGCTGGCGCGCCTTGCGGTCCGAGGGCGTATCGCCGGTGCGGGTCTCGATGCGGATGTCGAGCCCCATCTCCGCCACGGGTGAGAGCAGGTTGCGCTGGACGTCGACCGCGAGCGCCTTCAGCGGCGAGACGTAGAGCGTGTGCAGCCCGGACGAAGCTTCGCGCGCCAGCGCATCGAGGCTCGGCAGGAAGCCGGCGAGCGTCTTGCCCGCCCCGGTCGGCGCCACCAGCAGCGCGTCGCGGCCCGCGTCGGCCGCATCGAGCATCGCGAGCTGGTGGCGGCGTGGCGCCCAGCCCTTGGCGGCGAACCAGTCGGCGAGGATGGGGGCGAGCGCGTGCATGTCCCTGTTAAAATCCGCCGCGGGATGCGCTAGGAGCGTCCGCGCGACAGAGGAGGCAAGCCATGGCCAAGGGTCAGATGAAGAGCAACAAGGAAGCCAAGAAGCCCAAGAAGGAGGTCAAGAAGACCATCGCCGCCAATCCCTCGACCAAGGGCGCGATCAAGCCGGACTGATGGCGCCAGAATGATGGGAGAAGGCTTCGTCCGCCATCGCCAGCCCTGGACCTCGGACGAGATCCAGAAGCTCCACCGGCTTGCCGCCAAGGGGATGGCGCTGAAGGCGATCGGCAAGGCGCTCACCCGCAGCGAGGAGTCGGTCGCCGATCGCGCCAGGCTGGACGGGCTGAGGATCGCGAAGCTGCGATAGGCCTCCGACCGGCGACATCCTCCCTTGCCGCCGTTCGTCCCGAGCGGGATCGAGGGGCGGCGCCGGGCCCCGTGTCTCGACCGCGCTCGACGGACGGAGTGAACGCGGCAAGGGCGCATGTCCCTCGGCTTCGCTTGGGGGTGAACCGATGCGGCGGTCGAGCGACGTCAATGCGTATTGCGCCGCTTCTCGCGCTTGTCCTCCTCGGCGTAGAGATCCTTCGTCGCCTGCTCGGTGCGCTGGAGGCTGCGCTTCGAGGTGCGGTTGCGCACGATCGCCCACAGCACCACCACGAGCAGCAGGATCGGCCCGACGATGGTGATGATCGGCCAGAGCTTTTCCATGATCGCGTCCCCGCATGAAGTGATCTCGGGGCGGTAACGCCGCAGCCGCCTCGCGCGATCCCGGAACCACGAAGGGCCGCCCGCCATTCACACCGCATGACCCGTCCCGGCGCCTGGATCGAACCGCATCGCGACGGCATCTACGTGCCCGCCGCCGACGCCTGGATCGATCCCTCGACGCCCAAGCCGCGCGCGCTCGTCACCCACGGCCACGCCGATCACGCGCGCGGCGGCCACGGCGCGGTGCTCGCGACGCCCGAGACGCTGGCGATCATGGGAGTACGCTATGGCGAACAGCACGGGCAGCCGGTGGCCTATGGCGAATCGCTCAAGGTGGGCGATGTCGCGGTGAGCTTCGTGCCCGCCGGCCATGTGCTCGGCTCGGCGCAGATCGTGCTCGAACATGCCGGCGAGCGCATCGTCGTCTCGGGCGATTACAAACGCCGGCCCGATCCCACCTGCGCGCCCTTCGAGCCGGTGCCGTGCGACATCTTCGTCACCGAGGCGACCTTCGGCCTGCCGGTGTTCCGCCATCCCGATACCGGCGCGGAGGTGGATCGGCTGCTGGCGGCGCTCCATGCCAATCCCGATCGCTGCGTGCTGGTCGGCGCCTATGCGCTCGGCAAGGCGCAGCGGCTGATCGCGGAGTGCCGGGCGCGGGGCCACGCGGCGCCGATCTATATCCACGGCGCGTTGCAGCGGCTGTGCGACCTCTACCGCGAGTTCGGCGTCGCGCTCGGCGAGCTGGTGCCGGCCACCGCCGCGTCGAAGGAGGCGATGCGGGGCAGGATCGTGGTCTGCCCGCCGTCCGCGCTCAACGATCGCTGGTCGCGCCGGCTGCCCGATCCGATCACGGCGATGGCATCGGGCTGGATGCGGGTGCGCCAGCGCGCGCGGCAGAAGAACGTCGAGCTGCCGCTGATCCTCTCCGACCATGCCGACTGGGACGAGCTGACCGCCACGCTCGACGAGCTCAAGCCGCGGGAGGTGTGGGTGACGCACGGCCGCGAGGAGGCGCTGGTCCACTGGTGCATGACGCGCCAGATGCGCGCGCGGGCACTCGATCTCGTCGGCTACGAGGACGAGGACGACTGATCGCGCTCAGCGCGCCGCCACCGGCCGGATCAGCAGCCGGCCGATGCCGTCCGGCAGCATCATCCGCGCGTAGCCGCGAGCGCGCGCGTAGCCGTCGAGATAGGCGTCGGGCGGGATCACGCCGTTGCGGCGCCGGCTCTCGTAGCCGGTCAGGATCGCCGCCGGGGGCACGCGATCGAGCCCGGCGGCGAGATTGGCCGGGATCAGCACATCGAGCGCCGTCGCGGCGTCGGCGCCCAGCAGGGCGCCGCTGCGGAACACGAACGGCCCGGTGGCGAAGCGCGGATCGATGGCGAGACCCGCATCGACCACGCGCTCGGGCGAGAAGGTGGCGATCGCGCCGCGCGCGCCTCGCGCCGCCAGCCGCGCGCCGATCCAGCCGGCGTCCCGCTCGGCGACGAGTGCCGGCAGGCCATCGCCGCCGGCGACATATCCGGCCACATGCCCGAGCGTGCCGGATAGGCCGCCCAGACCGAAGATCGCGAGCAGCGCGACGACGCGCCGCCGTTCGGCCGGGCCGCGCGGCATCGCCAGCACCGGGCCGAGCGCGACGAACAGCGGGACGAGCAGCGGCAGCAGATACTGGCGGTGCGTCGGCGTCGGGAGCGCGGCGCCGATCGCGCCGGCGGCCAGCATCGCCAGCAGGAAGAGCCGCGCGCGATCGCGCCCGCCGGGGCGCCGCGCCGCGCGCCAGCCGGCAGCGGCGACCAGCCCCAGCGCGACCAGGCCGGCGCCGCTGAGCAGCGCGACCAGCAGATCCAGCGCCTTCTGCCCCAGCCCGAGCTCGGCGGCCTGGCCGATCGCGGCATACCAGCGGAACGGCGCGGTCGCCCCATAGGTCACCACGCCGAAGACGAACGCCGCCGGCGCCACCGCGAAGCAGAGCGCGACCGGCAGCAGCCCGAGCGCCAGCCCGCCGGCGAACGGGGCGAGCGCGCGGCGATCGGGCGCGGACCACAGCAGGAAGCCGATCCCGGCCGCCCCGAACGGCGCATAGGAGAGCTTGGTGCTGGCGGCGAGCCCCAGCGCGATCCCCGCCGCCAGCCACGCCGCGCGCCCGCCCGTGCGCAGAGCCCGCGCCGCCAGCCACAGCGCGGCGGCGGCCAGCGCCGCGGGGAGCATGTCGTTGCGCACGATGCCGGCGGCGAACTGCACCGAATCGCAGCAGCCGAACAGGATCGCGGCGGCGAGCGCCGGCCGCGATGGCGTGCCCAGCGCGCGCGTCGCGCCGTGGACGAGCATCACCGTCGCGGCGGCGAGCGCGGCGGTGGCGAGCCGCATCGCCACGAAGACGTGCTCCGGCCAGGCGAGCGCGACCGGCGCGAACAGCCAGGCGTGGAGCGGCGGCTGGAGCGACAGGAAATCGCGGAAGACGAGGCTGCCCGACGCGGTCAGCACCGCCGCGGCGACATATTGGCTTTCGTCGTGGTTGATGCTCGCGACGCCCGCGCACGCCGCGAACAGCGCGAACATCAGCGCGAACGCCGCCGGCGGCAGCGCGCGCGCCGCGAGGGAGCGGGTCAAGGTGCCTAGTGGCCGGCGGACGGGACGGGCGCGACGCCGCTCTGCTCGAGCTGGGCGTTGATCTGGTCCATCAGCCGCGCAAGCCCCGCCTCGTCCTTCGCTTCCGCGCGCGCGACCAGCACGTCCTGCGTGTTCGACGCGCGCAGCAGCCACCAGCCGTCGGGCGTGCTGACCCGCGCGCCATCGGTGCGGTTCACCTCCGCGCCGGACGCGGCAAGCCGGTCGAGCACCTCGTCGACCACCTGGAACTTGCGGTCCTCGGACGACTGGAAGCGCAGCTCGGGCGTGTTGACCATCGCCGGCATCGCGTCCTTGAGCGCGGTCAGCGATCCGCCGAGCAGCCGCACCGCGCGGATCAGCCGGACGGCGGCATATTGCGCGTCGTCGAACCCGTAATATTCATGCGCGAAGAAGATGTGTCCCGACATCTCGCCGGCGAGCGGCGAGCCGGTCTCCTTCATCTTGGTCTTGATGAGGCTGTGCCCGGTCTTCCACATCAGCGGCGTGCCGCCGAGCTCGGCGACGCGGTCGTAGAGCGCCTGGCTCGCCTTCACGTCGGCGATGATGGTGGCGCCGGGCAGCTCGCGCAGCACCGGCTCGGCGAGGATCGCGAGGAGCTGGTCGCCCCACACCACGCGGCCCTTGCCGTCGACCGCGCCGATGCGGTCGCCGTCGCCATCGAAGGCGAGGCCGAAGTCGAGCCCCTTTTCGGCGACCAGCGCCTTGAGGTCGCCAAGGTTCTTCTCCTCGGTCGGATCGGGATGGTGGTTCGGGAAGGTGCCGTCGACGTCGGCGAACAGCAGGTGGTGCTCGCCCGGCAGCAGCTTGACGAGCTTCTCGATCACCGGCCCCGCGGCGCCGTTGCCGCAGTCCCAGCCGATCCGGAAGGCGCCGCCGGCATAGCCCGCCATCAGCCGGCCGACATAGTCGTCGATCACGTCGGCGCTCGAGACCGTGCCCTCGCCCTCCTCCCAGTCGCCCGCGTTGCCCAGCCGGCCGATGTCCTGGATGTCGGCGCCGAAGAAGGGCCGGTGCTGGAGCACCATCTTGAACCCGTTATAGTCGGCCGGGTTGTGGCTGCCGGAGATCTGGATGCCGCCGTCGACCTCCAGCACGGCCTCGGCATAATAGAGCATCGGCGTGGGGCCGAGGCCGATGCGGACGACGTCGACGCCGCTCCTGGTCAGCCCCTCGATCAGCGCCGCTTCCAGCAGCGGCGAGTGGGTCCGCCCGTCGTAGCCGACCGCGACGCGGGTGCCGCCGGCGCGGCGCACGCGGGTCGCGAAGCCGCGCCCGATCGCGGTGGCGTCGTCGGGGCCGATCGTCCTGCCGACGATCCCGCGGATGTCATATTCGCGCAAGGCGGTCGGATCGATCTGGTGCGTCATATGGTTCCCCTGAGGCTTCGCGCGATTACGCACGGGCGGCGCGGCTGTTCAACCCGGGCGTCGCCCGGCGCGGTCCAGCTTCCGGACGAGCAGGTCGCGCGCGGCGTTGACGCGCGCGGCGAGCGCCGCCGTGCCGCCGGCATCGGGGTGGACGCGCGCGATCAGCCGCTGGTGCGCGGCGCGGACCTCGTCGGCGCCCGCGTCCGCGCCGACGCCGAGCAGCCGCCGCGCCTCCGCCTCGCCCGCCCCGCCGGCCGGCTTCGGGCGGAGCCACCACCAGGCCGCGCCGGCCAGCAGCGCCGCGACGATCCAGTCCATGGCGAACCCGTTCAGGCCGCGGCGACGGCCGCGCGGCTGACGGCTTCGGCCGCCTCGGGGAGCTGCAGCCCCGATACCATCTCGCGCAGCTCCTGCCGCGCGGCGACATGGCTCAGCCCGGCATCCGGGATCAGCCCCATGTCGATCAGCGTCAGCCCCTTCGGGAAGAGCTCGCGGTAGATCACCCGCTCGCCGAGGCCCGTGATGATGCGGAAGCCGACCCGCTTGGCGAGCTCCTCCATCGCCGCGGCGACCCGGCGCATGTTGCGCGCCTCCAGATGCTGGAGCCGGTTGCGCAGCACCACCCAGTCGACCGTGCCGCCGTCCGCCCGCGCGCGCACCTTGCGCGTCTCCCAGACGAGCTCGGCATAGAAGCTGGGCTTCTTCACCTTGAACGTATCGGGATCGACCTGGCCGATCAGGTCGAGATCGATGAAGCTGTCGTTGATCGGGGTGACGAGCGTGTCGGCGCGCTGCATCGCCTTGACCGCATAGGGATCGTCGCGGCCCGGCGTATCGACGATGACGAACTCGGCATCCTCGCCGAGCGCGTCCAGGCGCCGGTCGATCGCGCCGGACTTGGCGGGATCGAACACCTCGAAGCGCGGCGTCGGCAGCTCCGCGCCGGTGCGCCTGGTGGTCGCCGCGCGGTTCTCCATGTAGCGCGCGAAGGTGCGCTGGCGGGTGTCGAGGTCGATGGCGGCGACGCGGCGCCCCTGCGCGACCAGCGCGATGGCGATGTGGACGGCGGTCGTCGACTTGCCGGTGCCGCCCTTCTCGTTGGCGAAGACGATATGATGAGCGCGACCCATGATGCTCCCCAACCGGCACTGACGGGCGGGCGCAGCCGCTTGATTTCGCGGGCGACGCGCCCCTGGACACCCCTGCGGCCGAGCATATCGGAGCCCGTCCGCGCGTGCAATTGATCCGTGTCGTCACAGCGCATCGCCGCGCCGACTGAAGCCGCCGCGCCGCCCGCCGTTAACATCCGCGAGGCGTGGTGACCGCGGCGTTAACCGTTTGTTTGCAACAGGTCGCCCAACCTCCCGGTGCAGGGACAGGGGACAGACATGGGCAACAGCCTCAAAAGCGCGACATTCCTGATCGAGAGCCGGCTCGCCGATGCCGCGCGCGGCGATCGGGCGGCCTATTATGATCTCGCCATCGCCTATTCGAGCGGCGCCGGCGGGGTGGCGGTCGATCTGGTCGCGGCGCATAAATGGTTCAATCTCGCCGCGCTCGCCGGCGACGAGCTCGCCAAGGACTGCCGCGGCGAGATCGCCGAGGAGATGACCGCGCGCGAGATCGCCGAGGCGCAGCGCGCCGCCCGCGCCTGGCTCGCGGCACTCCATCCGCAGCAGCAGCGCTACGCGGCCTGAACCACCCGCGCCTCGCCTCTGGCGCGTTCTCGAAGCAGGTGGGAATCACCTGCTGGCTCGGAAAACGCGGCAGATCGATAATCCAGCGCGGCCGATCCGATGCGATCGGATCGAGAACCGCCCTGGCGCGGGATGGCTTCGGCTTTACCCACCGTCATCCCCGCGCGGGCGGGGATCCGGCTTCTTCGGCCGCGACAAGGCGGCCGGATCCCCGCCTTCGCGGAGATGACGAAGACGGAAAACGGCGATTCCACCTGACGTCTTTCCCCTCCGGAGGAGGAACCCGCGCCCTCCCTCAATGCCGGAAGTGGCGCATCCCCGTGAAGATCATCGCCAGCCCGGCGCCGTCGGCGGCGGCGATCACGTCGGCGTCGCGGATCGAACCGCCCGGCTGGATGACCGCGGTGGCGCCCGCCGCGACCGCCGCGAGCAGCCCGTCGGCGAACGGGAAGAAGGCATCCGAGGCGACCGCCGCGCCGATCGTGCGCGGCTCCGCCCAGCCGGCCTTGTCGGCGGCGTCGCGCGCCTTCCAGGCGGCGATGCGCGCGCTCTCCAGCCGGTTCATCTGCCCCGCGCCGATGCCGGCGGTGGCGCCGTCCCGGGCATAGACGATCGCGTTCGACTTGACGTGCTTGGCGATCGTCCAGGCGAAGCGGCAGTCGGCGAGCTCGCGCGGCGTCGGCGCGCGCTTCGTCACCACGCGGAGATCGGCCTCCGCGACCTGTCCGTCGTCGCGCGACTGGAGCAGCAGCCCGCCGGCGATCGACCTGATCGCGAGGCCGGGCCGCGCCGGATCGGGCAGCGCGCCGGTGAGCAGCAGCCGCAGGTTCTTCCTGGCGGCGAAGACGGCGAGCGCGTCCGCGTCCGCGTCCGGCGCGACGACGACCTCGGTGAAGATGTCGCTGATCGCCCGCGCGGTGGCGCCGTCGAGCGGGCGGTTGACCGCGATGATCCCGCCGAACGCCGAGACGCTGTCGCAGGCCAGCGCGGCTTCATGGGCTTCGGTCAGCGAGTCCGCCGAGGCGACGCCGCAGGGATTGGCGTGCTTGACGATGACGACGGTGGGCGGGCCGTCGCGGAACTCGCTCGCCAGCTCCAGCGCGGCGTCGGCGTCGTTGTAGTTGTTGTAGCTGAGCTCCTTGCCCTGCACCTGCCGCGCCCGCGCGATGCCGGCCGCGCCCGGCCCGGCCGGCACGTAGAGCGCCGCCCGCTGGTGCGGGTTCTCGCCATAGCGCAGCCCCGCCGCCCTGCGCATCGGCACGGACAGCGTCTCGGGGAAGGTCTCGCCCTGGTCGGCGGACGCGAACCAGTCGGCGATGCCGGCGTCATAGGCGGCGGTGGCCGCGAACGCCTTGGCGGCGAGGCGGCGGCGGGTGGCGAGAGTCGTTGCGCCCCCGGTACGATCCAGCTCCAGGATCAGCGTCGGATAGTCAGCAGGGTCAGCAAGGATCGCGACATCGGCATGGTTCTTCGCCGCCGACCGCACCATCGCGGGGCCACCGATGTCGATGTTCTCGATGATCTCGGCGCGATCCGCCCCCCCCGCCACGGTCCGCGCGAAGGGGTAGAGATTGACGACGACCAGATCGATCGGCGCGATGCCATGCGCGCGCGCCGCCGCCTGGTGGGCGGGATCGCCGCGCACCGCGAGCAGCCCGCCATGGACCCTGGGGTGGAGCGTCTTGACGCGCCCGTCCATCATCTCGGGAAAGCCGGTCAGCTCGGCGACGTCGCGCACCTCCAGCCCCGCCTCGCGCAACGCCCTGGCGGTCCCCCCGGTCGAGACCAGCTCGACGCCATGGCGGGCGAGCGCCGCGCCCAGCCCGGCGAGCCCCGCCTTGTCGGAGACGGACAGCAGCGCGCGGGTGATCCTCACCTCGGTCATGTCAGCCCGCGCGCTTGAACAGCCAGGCGACGCTGGTGCCGCCGGCCGGCGCCTCGCCGGTGACGACGAGCTGCTGGGTGCGCAGCGGGCGGCCGGCGCCATCGATCCAGACGCTGTCCTCCAGCGCCAGCATGGCCCCGCGGCAGCGGAACTGCCAGGCGGCGCCCGCCGGCGGCCGCAGCAGCGCGCCCATGCCGTCGGCGGTGACGGTCGCCTCGATGCGGGGCGCCAGGTGGAAGCGGATCGCGAAGCCGATGGCGGCCGGCGCGCGGCGGCGGCCGGCGGGCAGCAGCAGATCCTCGCCGCGCAGCTCGCGCCCGTCGGCGCCCAGCACGAGCTGGCGCTGGTGGCTGAGGCCGAAGCGGCGGACATAGCCATCGTGGCCGGCGTCGATGCGGCTGGCGAGCTCCTGCTCCTGCCGCTCGAGCTCGACCTCGCCGACGCCGCGGCCGAGCGAGCCGTCGGCGTGGATCGAGGTGGAGTTGGTGTCGCCGAGCACCAGCGTCGAATGCGCCGCGGTCGCGCGGAGCGCCTCGGCGAAATTGCGCGGCAGCTTGCCGGCGGGCCGGTCGCCGCCGCAGTTGACGACGAGGCGCTGGGTGCCGTCGGAGAGCTCGAACGCCAGCGTCGAGGCGCAGCCGCCATGCGCGATCCGCGAGGCCGGCGGCGGCGCGCAATCGGCCACCAGCAGCGTCTGCCCGCCCGACATGCGCTGATAGCCCCATTCGCGCGACTGGCGCTGCGGCCGCGCGCGCACCGCCGATCCGGCGATCACCGCCTCGACGCGGGCGCGATCGAGCGGCCCGCCGCCCTGCCATGACGAGAGCCGCCCGTCGCCGAGCATCGTCCCCAGCAACGCCGGCACGGCGCGGGCGAGGCCGGCGGAGAGCACCGGGGGAACGGCAAGGCGGCGCACGTCGTACACCGCCTGGAGCTGCGCCAGCAGGTCGACGAGGCTCAGCAGCTCGACCGGCGAGCGGCTGACGATGCCACCATCGGGATGGAGCGCTAGGCCGAGCGCGCGCGCGAAGCCATGCTCGCCGCGCGCCAGCCGCGCCTCGCCGCCGGGGATCAGCAGCCCCGCCGCCACCACGCCGGACCAGGCGGCGATGCGCGGCAGGCCGAGCGGCGCCTTCTCGGCGCTGCGATCGAGATGGCGCGCGCCGCGGGCCAGCGCGTTCAGCACGGCCGAGCGATAGATCAGGTCGGCACTCGACAGGATCAGCGGGGCATGGCCCGCCCAGTTGAGGATGCGGCGGCCCCACAGGTCCGGGCGCCAGCCGGCGGTATCGACATTGCCGCCATGGGTGGCGAGCCAGCCGGTCACCAGCTCCTCGGCGATGCGCGCGCCGCGCTCGCGGGTGGCGGCGGTGGCGAGGTCGCGCAGCCAGGCGAAGCTCTGGAGATGATCGGCGAAGCCGGCGCTGCGCGGCGCCGCGAAATCCAGCCCCTCGATCGTCGCGCGTTCGCCGAGCCAGCGGATCTCGCCGGCCAGCATCGCCGCGCCGGCGGCGCCATCGCCGGCGACCGGATCGGTCGGCACGGCGAGCAGCTTCAGCGGATGGCGGCCGCGCAGATAGAGGCTGTGCAGCGGGGTGCGCCAGCTCAGCCGGTGGAAGGTGGCGGCGACGCGCTCGGCAAGCGAGCTGCCGGTCTCGCCGACGCGGATGAGCTGGCGGCCGGGATCGATGCCTTCCTCGCCGGGGGGGCCGGCGCTGTCCTGCGGCAGGCCGGGGCTGTGCGCGTTCATGCGGCGCGCAGCGCGGCGATGTTGGCGGCGTACGCGTCCGGACCGCCCCGGAAGCTCGCGGTGCCGGCGACGAGCGCGTCGGCGCCGGCCGCGATGGCCTGGGCGGCGGTGTCGCGGTCGATGCCGCCGTCGACCTCGAGGTCGATCGCGCGGCCTGTCCTGTCGATCGCCTTGCGGACCGCCTCGATCTTGCGGAGCTGGCCCGCGAGGAAGCGCTGCCCGCCGAAGCCGGGATTGACGCTCATCACCAGCACGAGGTCGATCTCATCGAGCACATAGTCGAGCATCTTGGCGGGCGTCGCGGGATTGAGCGACACGCCGGCGCGCTTGCCCAGCGCCTTGATGCGCTGGATGGTGCGATGGAGATGCGGGCCGGCCTCGGGATGGACGGTGATGGTGTCGGCGCCGGCATCGGCGAAGGCATCGAGGAAGGGATCGACCGGCGCGATCATCAGGTGGACGTCGAACGGCTTGCGCGTATGCGGGCGGAGCGCCTTCACCACCTCGGGGCCGATGGTGAGGTTGGGCACGAAATGGCCGTCCATCACGTCGACGTGGATCCAGTCGGCGCCGGCCGCGTCGATCGCGCGGACCTCCTCGCCCAGCCGCGCGAAATCGGCGGAGAGGATCGAGGGCGCGATGCGGACCGGCTGCTGCATGGGCCGTAGGCCCTAGCCACGGGGTCGATGGGCGGCAAGCGTCAGATCGCCCGGCGCAGCCGCGCGGCGAAGAAGCCGTCGGCGCCGCCCGCCTCGGCGAGCGCGCCGGGGAGCACGCGGAGATGGCCATCGGCGGTGGGCGCGATGCCGGCGGGCAGCTCTTCGGCGCGCACCGGCACGATCGCGAACCCCGGCGCGGCGGCGAGGAAGCCGGCGACGATCGCCTCGCCCTCCTCGCGCTCCAGCGAGCAGACCGCATAGACGAGCATCCCGCCCGGCTTCACCCAGCCGGCGGCACGGGCGAGCAGCGCCGCCTGCAGCGCGGCGCGGTCGGCGACCAACGCGGACCGCAGGCGGTGGAGCACGTCCGGGTGGCGGCGGAAGATGCCGGTGGCGGTGCAGGGCGCGTCGAGCAGCACCGCGTCGGCGGGCGCGGCCGGCTGCCACCACAGCATGTCGGCCGCGATCGTGCGCGCCGCCAGCGCGTTGCGATCGAGATTCTCGCTGACCCGGGCGAGTCGCGCGGCGGAGGCGTCGAGCGCGGTGACGCGCCAGCCGGCGGCGGCGAGCTGCAT
>CAXTPE010000063.1:0-13331 GCA_964245925.1 uncultured Sphingomonadaceae bacterium | reverse complement strand
GCGTCGGTGCGCTTCGCCGCGGCACGCGACGCCGCGATCGCCCGCGGCTTCGCGCGGGTCCACGGGTAAGCCGATCGTCCGGCGCCACGCACCGAAACGGGGAAATTCCATGCGCAAACGGCTCGACCACCTGCTCGGCATCGCGCTGGCGAGCATCGCCATGCCGCTGGCGGCGCAGACCGCCGGCCCGGTCGACATGACGGTCCCGCCCGCCGCGACCGCGCATCCCGAGCTGTGGCCGCGCGCGCACTGGCCGTACGCCCGTGATGCCCGGATCGAACGGCGCATCGCCGCGCTGATCGCGAGGATGTCGGTCGAGGAGAAGGTCGGTCAGGTCATCCAGGCCGACATCGCCAGCGTGACGCCCGACGAGGTGCGCACCTATCATCTCGGATCGGTGCTCAACGGCGGCAGCTCCGGCCCCTATGGCGACGATTTCGCGCCCCCGGCCAAATGGCTCCAGCTCGCCGACGAATTCTACGCGGCATCGACCGACAGGCGCGGCGGCGGCGTCGGCATCCCGCTCCTCTGGGGCACCGATGCCGTCCACGGCAATTCGAACATCGTCGGCGCGACGCTCTTCCCGCACAATATCGGGCTGGGCGCGGCGCATGATCCGGCGCTGGTCCGCCGGATCGCCGAGGCGACGGCGGTCGAGATCCGGACCACCGGCCAGGAATGGACCTTCGCGCCGACCACCACCGTCCCGCAGGATCTGCGCTGGGGCCGCGCCTATGAAGGCTATTCGAGCGATCCGGCGCTCGTGGCGAGCTATGTCGGGCAGTTCATCCGCGGCCTGCAGGGCGAGCCGAACTCGGGCGTGCTGCTCAAGGGTCCGCACGTCATCGCCTCGACCAAGCATTTCCTCGCCGACGGCGGGACGTATATGGGGCACGACCAGGGCGACGCGCGGATCAGCGAGGCCACGCTGCGCGACATCCACGGGCTGCCCTATGTCGACGCGATCGATGCCGGCGTCGATACCGTGATGATAAGCTTCTCGAGCTGGAACGGCACCAAGAACACCGGCAACAGGAGCCTCGTCACCGGCGTGCTGCGCGACCGGATGGGCTTTGGCGGCTTCGTCGTCAGCGACTGGAACGCGTTCGGCCAGGTCGAGGGCTGTTCCGACCAGAGCTGCCCGCGCGCGATCAATGCCGGGATCGACATGTACATGGCGGCCGATACCTGGCAGCCGCTGTGGCACAGCCTCGTCGCCCAGGCCAAGGACGGCACCGTGCCGATGGCGCGGCTGGACGACGCCGTCGCCAACATCCTGCGCGTCAAGCTGCGGATGGGGCTGTTCGATGTCGGCAAGCCGTCCTCGCGGCTGCTGGCGGGGGAGTATGACGAGCTCGGCAGCCCCGCGCACCGCGCCATCGCGCGCGAGGCGGTGCGCAAGTCGCTGGTGCTGCTCAAGAACAACAGCGGCGTGCTGCCGCTGAAGCCGGGCGGCCGCATCCTCGTCGCGGGCGATGGCGCCGACGACGTCGCCCGCCAGTCGGGCGGCTGGACGGTGACGTGGCAGGGCACCGGCGTCGATCCCCGATATCTCCCCGGCGCGACCTCGCTGTGGAAGGGCATCGCCGATGCCGTCGCCGCCGCGGGCGGCACGGCGACGCTGTCGCCCGACGGCAGCTTCGCCGGCGCCAGGCCCGATGCCGCCATCGTCGTGTTCGGCGAGACGCCCTATGCCGAGTTCCAGGGCGACATCCCGACGCTCCAGCTCAAGCCCGCGCTGCGCGCGCCGCTCGAGACGATGCGCAAGCTGAAGGCGCGGGGCATTCCGGTCGTCGCGGTGATGCTGAGCGGCCGGCCGCTCTGGGTGAACCCGATGATAAACGCCGCCGACGCGTTCGTCGCGGCGTGGCTGCCGGGTTCCGAGGGCGAGGGCGTGGCGGACGTGCTGCTCGCCGGCGGGGACGGCAAGGTCGCGCACGACTTCACCGGCACGCTGAGCTTCGCCTGGCCGGCGACCGCGAACGCCGAGGGGCCGACGCTGTTCGCGCGCGGCTATGGCCTGACGATCGCGGGCTCCGGCGCGGGCTCCGGCGCCAGCGCCGGCACGGTGCCGCCGCTGTCCGAGAACTCGGGCGTCGCCGACGATGGCGATGTCGGAACCTATTTCGCCAGGGGCAGGCCGAGCGCCGGCCTGTCGCTGCAAGTGGCCGACGGCGCCGGCCCGCCCATGACGGTCACCACCGTGCCGGCGACCGCGCCCGGCGGCCAACTGCGGATCACCGCGACCGATCATGTCGTGCAGGAAGGCGCGCGCCGCTTCGCCCATGACGGCACCGGCCGCGCCGCGATCCGGCTCGTGCCCGATACGCCGCTTGACCTCGCCCGCGAGGCGAGCGGCCTCGACATGCCGGGCGACGGCATGCTGGTGGTGACGATGCGCTTCGACGTGGCGCCGTCCGCGCCGATGACGCTCGCGCTGCATGGCGGGAGCAGGACCGTGACGGTGCCCATCCCCGCGTCGGCGACGCCGGGCGCATGGCGCAGCTATGGCGTGCCGCTCGGCTGTTTCCGGCTGGCGGGCGCGGACATGGGGCGGATCGACACGCTGCTCGAGCTGGCCGGCGCGGGCAGGTTCACGATCAGCCTCGCCGACGTCAGCCGCGCCAACACCGCGGACCAGCAGCTCAGATGTCCGCTGTGACGGAAGAACACGCCACCGATCCGTCATCCCGGCGAAGGCCGGTCGCGGGCGACGATGAAGGCCGCATGGCGCGCGAAACGCGCGGAATGGAGTTGGAGGACATGATCGGCTGATATACGAATTCCGGCCGTGGACATCAGCCAGCTTCGCACCCTTGTTCGCGTCGCCGAGCTCGGCAGCCTGTCCAAGGCCGCCGACCGCCTGTGCATCGCGCAGCCGGCGCTGAGCCGTCAGGTGCGGATGCTCGAGGAAGAGCTGGGAACGCGCCTGTTCGATCGGCACGGCCGCGGGATGGTCGTCACCGAACAGGGCCGGACCGTCCTGCGCCACGCCGTGCGCATCCTAAAGGAAGTCGACGCCATCAAGGCGGACGTCATCGAGGAGACGGATGCCTTCGGCGGCCATGTATCGATCGGCATGCCGCCGACCGTGTCGAACATGCTGGCGGTGCCGCTGCTGACCGCCATCCACGCGGCGCACCCGAACGCCAAATGCAGGATCGTCACCAGCTATTCGCTCTATCTGCTGGACTGGCTTCATCGCGGCGAGATCGACATCGGCATCCTCTACGATCCGCAATCGATCATCTCGCTCAAGTGCGAGCCGCTGATCGAGGAGGATTTCCATGTCATCGCGCCGGCGGACAGCGGTCTCTCGCCGGAGGCGCCGGTGCCGTTCGCGGCGCTCGCCGGCAAGCCGCTGCTGCTGCCCAGCATCAACCACGGGCTGCGCCAGATCGTCGAGCAATGCGCGCAGGATTGCGGGATCAGCCTCGATGTGCGGGTCGAGGTGGATTCCTACTCGGCGCTCCGGCAGCTCGTGATGAACGGCTATGGCTGGACGATATTGCCGCTGGCCTCGGTCCGGTCCGAACCGGCCTTCTCGCGACTGTCCAGCGCGCCGCTGGTCGATCCCGTCCCGAGGCGGCGGCTGGAACTGACGCTTCCGGCCGATCGGCCGGCGTCACGCCTGGTCTCCTTCGTGCGCCAGGCGATGATCGCGACGACATCGCAACTGGTGGCGGACGGGTCGTGGGCGGGCAGGCTCGCGGCGCGGCCACCGCGCGTCTGAGCCGCCCGGCCGCCCGGATCAGGCCGCGCCGGTCGCGATCATGACATGCTTGGTGCGCGAGAAATCCTCCAGCGATAGCGTCGACAGTTCCCGGCCATGGCCCGAGGCGCCGAAGCCGTTCCAGGGCATCTCGGCCGCGAGCACGAGATGCGCGTTGACCCACACCGTGCCGAAGTCGAGCGCATCGGACATCCGCAGCGCGCGGCCGACATTCTCCGTCCAGACCGATGCCGACAGGCCATAGTCGACCGCATTGGCCAGCGCGATCGCGTCGGCCTCGTCCGCGAAGGTCTCGATCGTGACGACCGGGCCGAAGATCTCCCGCACGGTGATCTCGCTGCCGCGCGGCGCGTCGGTGATGATCGTCGGGGGAAAGAAGAAGCCGCCGCGCTCGATCGGCGCGCCGCCCAGCGCGATCGTGGCGCCATCGGCGCGCGCGCGCTCGACGATGCCCGACACCATGTCGAGATGCCGCCGGCTGATGAGCGGCCCCATCTCGGTGTCGTCGCCATCGGTGACGCTGCCCGTGCTGATCGTCGACGCGGCGGCGACCAGCCGTTCGGTCAGCCGGTCGCGGATCGACGCGCTGCACAGCACGCGCGTCGCCGCCCCGCACTCCTGGCCGGTGTTCCAGAAGCCGGCGGCGCGCACGCCCGCGGCGACGGCATCGAGATCGGCATCCTCGAACACGATCACCGGCGCCTTGCCGCCCAGCTCGAGATGCGTCGGCTTCAGGCTGCGCGCCGCATCGACCATCACATGCTGGCCGCTCGCCACGCTGCCGGTCAGCGAGACCATGTCGATGCCGGGATGCCGCGAGATCGCCGATCCGATCGCCTCGCCGGTGCCGAGCACGACGTTGACGACGCCCGGCGGCAGGATGTCGGCGACGATCTCCATGAAGCGCAGGGTGGTGAGCGGGGTCAGCTCGGAGGGCTTCAGCACCATCGTGTTGCCCGCCGCCAGCACGCCGGCCAGCTTGAACACCGCGGTCAGCAGCGGGTAGTTCCACGGCGTGATCGCGCCGACGACGCCGAGCGGCTCGCGGCGCAGCATCGAGACATAGCCGCTGACATATTCCTGCGTCGCCGGCGCCTGCATCGCGCGCGCCGCGCCGGCATGGAAGCGGAAGATGTCGCCGATCAGGTCGATCTCGGCCTGGGCGACCATCACCGGCTTGCCGGCGTTGAGCGATTCCAGCGATGCCAGTTCGCCGGCATGCGCCTCGACCGCGTCGGCGACGGCGTTCAGCACCCGCATCCGGCCGGCCGGCGGCGTCGCCCGCCATGCCGGGAACGCCGCGCGCGCCGCGGCGACGGCGCGGTCCACGTCGGCGGCGGTCCCGTTCGAGATCCGGGCGATGACGTCGCCGGTGCCGGGATCGACGACATCGAGCCCGCTCTCCGACACGGCCTCGCCGACGCCGCCGATGACATGGCCGAGCGAGGCCGTGCGGACGCGGAGGCGGGCATGCTCGATACGGTCGGCGGTCGCGCTGGCGATCATCATTGTCATCGGGTGTCTCCAGGGATTCGTCGTTGCTTCGGCCATCCCTCGCGCCAGCGTATCGTGCGTCACGCGAGATGACATCCACCCATCTCGGCATTCAGCTATGCGGATGCTCTCTAGCAGCAGGCCCTGATCGCGGATCTGGCGGAGATGGCCGCCTTATCGGATGCGGAGGATCGGTTCGCCCAGCCGCTCCGCGTCGACGGAACAGCCCAGCCCCGGTTCGGTCGACGCCGTCCCCCGGCCGTCGCCGCCGCGGCGTGGCGCGTCGGCGATCTGCGGCGTGGTGAGCTCGGTGAAGAAGGTTGTCGCCAGCAGCGCGTCGGGCCTGGTGCTGATCGCGAGGTGGCTCAGCGCCGCCGTCGTGAGCGCGCCGCCCCAGCTGTCGTCGATCGTCACCATCATGCCGAGATCGGTCGCGGTGTCGCGCAGCAGCCGCGCCGCGGTCAGCCCGCCCAGCCGGCTCGGCTTGACGTTCACCCCGCCGGCGCCGATCCGCTCCCGGGCGTGGACCAGATCGGGGATGCCGCCGATGCCTTCGTCGAGGATCATCGGCAGCGCGCTGTGGCGGCGCACCTCGGCGCAATTGTCCGCCAGCAGGCAGGGCTGTTCGAGAAAGATGCGGTATCCCGCCATCTCGCGCGCGGCGATCAGCGCGTTCTGGAGGTTCCAGCCGCCATTGGCATCCGCGACGACCGGCGTGCCCGGCGCCACCGCCGCCATCACCGCCGCCACGCGCGCGGCGTCTTCATAAGGGTCGCCGCCGACCTTGAGCTGGAAGACACAGATACCGTCCGCCACCGCCGTCGCGACATGCCCGGCGATCGCCGCCGGATCGAGCAGCGGGAGCGACTCCCACACCGCCACCCGCTCCTGCTGCCGCCCGCCGAGCAGGGTCGCGACGGGCACGCCCGCCGCCTTGCCGGAAATGTCCCAGCAGGCGATGTCGATCGCGCTCTTCGCCGCCATGCCGGCGAGCAGCGCGCGTCCCATCGCCGCCTGCACCACGCCGGTCCCGCGCGGATCGAGCCCGATCACCGCCGGGCCGAGGATCGCCAGCGCTTCCCGCTCGCCCTCGAAGAAGGCGGTCAGATGCGCGCGGCCCATCGGGCAGGTCTCGCCCCAGCCGTCGATCCCCGCGTCGGTGGCGACCCGCACGACCAGCGCCTGCTGATGCGTGTGCGATCGTCCCTTCGACATCGCATAGGCGCCGTGGCGATAGGCGAGCGCGTAGGTGAAGACGTCGACGCCGGTGATCTTCATCGCGATCCTCGCCGGCCGGGCGGCGGCGTCAGACGTCGATCGCCGCGTCGGAGATCAGCACCGCGACATCCTGGAAATCGTCGGTCATCTCGAACAAGACCTCCTGCCCCTGCTTCAGATAGCAGGTGTCGCCCACCGCCAGGTCGAAGGTCTCGCCGCCGGTGATCGTGATCTTCGTGCCGCCGCCGACGACATAGATGAACTCGTCGAACGGCAGCGTCATGCGGTGGGTGCCGGATTCGCGGAAGCTGCCGGCGAGCCGCTTGCGGTCGGGCGAGTGATAGAGGATCGCCTTCGATCCGCCGAACTCGGGCAGCGGCTCGAAATCGGTCGTGTGCACGTTGAAATGCGGGACGTGGGTATCCTGGGTCATGAAAGGCTCCTTGGGGACTAGCGATTGCCGATCGCGGCATAGACCGCCGGCCGTCGCGTCCGGTAGAACAGCGCGAGCAGCCAGCCGCTCGCCGGCACGGCGACCACCGCGAACAGCGAGACCGCGGTCATCGCGGCGGTGCCGACCAGCAGCTTGAGATTGAGCGAGGTCAGCACGAACAACAGGCCGAGCGCCGCCACCGACAGCGCCGGTGCAACCAGCCGTGTCCAGCGGCTCGCGCGGATCTGCCGGTTGCGGCGATAGAACAGGACGACCGAGGCGCTGGTGGCGATCAGCAGCGGCAGCAGGAAATAGATGCCCATGCCGTTGAGCGCGCCATAGGCCACGACCGGGTCGATCCGTCCGATCATGAGGATGGCGAGCACCAGCAGGCTGATGCCCGCGACCGTCAGCACCGCGACATGCGGCGATTCCAGCGCCGGATGAACCCGGCCGAGCCGCGACGGCAGCACGCCGTCGCGGCCGAGCGCATGGAGATAGCGCGATGCCGACCCCTGGATCGAATTGAGCGCGGCCATCTGGCTGGTGACGAGCACGAGCGAGACGACATGGGCGAATACATCGCCGAGATAGGTCTGCACGCTGGCGAAGAACGATCCGACCGGGTCGGTGGCGGCGCTGTGCACCGCGTGCGACGGCCCCTGCGTGACGATGTAGAGCCAGACGCCGATACTGTAGAAGATCGCCAGGAACGCGATGGCGAGATAGGTCGCGCGCCCAACCGCCCGTTCCGGATCGCGGACCTCGGCGCGAAAACAGGCGCCCGCCTCGATCCCGATCATGCACAGCATGGCGAGCATGACGCCCATGCCAGGCGAACCCTCCAGAAAAGCAGCGGGCGTATAGGATGCGAGCGAATAGCCTTCCGGGCCGCCGCCGATCAGCACGGCCGCCTGCCAGATCGCGACCACCGCGATCTCCAGGCACACCAGGACGCCCAGCAGCTTCATCGACAGGTCGATCCGCAACAGGCCGAGTGCTGTGATGACGATCAGGAAGATGCCGGTCCAGACCTGCCACGGGAAGATCGGTCCGCCGGTCAGCCGTGTGACGAAGTCGATCGCGACGAGACCCATATAGGGGTAGGAGCCGGTACATAGCAGCAGATAGGCGGCGGCGGCGAGGAAGGCCCCGGCCAGCCCCGGCGGCCGGCCGATGCCGGCGACGATGAAACGGTAGAAGGCGCCGGGATTGTCGATGAACCGGCTCATGCCGACGAAGCCGACCGCGAACACCAGCAGGATCGCGCCGGCGACGAGGAACGAGACCGGCGCCCCCACGCCGTTGCCGAACGCGATCGACAATTGCGAGAAGCCGGCCATCGCCGCGATCGGCGCGTTGAACGCGACGATGATGAGGATCAGCGCGGGGACGCCGAGGCGACGCGGCAAGTCGCCGCGTTCGGGGGCGCCGGGCAGTGGCGCCGTCATGGGCGATACCGGCGCGACCGCCGCGCCGTGCGCCAGGTGCCGGTGGCCCGCTTCCGCCTCATCCCAATCGTTGCAGGCTGGCGGCGAGACGGGCGACCTCTTCCGCCTCCGGCATCAGATAGGGCAGCCGGCATAGGCCGACATCGATCCCGCGCAGCTTGCACCCGGCCTTGCACAAGGCGATGTAATTGGGCGATTGCTCCATCAGCCGCAGCAACGGACGAATCGTGTCCCACAGCGCGCGCGCCGGCGGCGTCGCGCCCTCGCCTTGCAGCGTGGCGATCAGCCGCGACAGTTCGGCCGGAATGAAGTTGGCCGCGCCGAACACCGCGCCGGTCGCGCCGTTGAGGATCGCCTCGAACAGCAGCGAATCCTTGCCGACATAGACGCCGAAACCGATCGCTTTCGCCCAGGTGGTGAGATCGCCCATCAATTCGGGATCGCCCGAACTGTCCTTGACGGCGGTGACATTGGGCAGGCGCGACAATTCGCGGATCTGATCGAACGTCAGCAACCCGGAGGGCGGAGTGTTGTAGAGCATGATCGGCAACGTCACCGCCGCGTCGAGCGCGGTGTAGAAGGCGATCCGCTCGCGCCAGTTGATCGGTTCGGCATAAGGCGAGGCGACCAGCACCCCCGCGACCCCCGCCGCTTGCGCATCCTGCGTCAGGCGGATCGCGTCGCGCGTCGTCAGGCATCCGGTCGCGCCGATGATCGGCACGCGCCCGTCGGCGATCCGCACCGCTTCGCGGATCAGGCGGCTGCGCTCGTCGAACGACAAGGCGGTATATTCGCCGGTGCCGCCGCTCACCACCAGGCCGCTCGCGCCGCCGGCGATCTGGTCGTCGATCAGCGCGGCGAGCGCCGCGACGTCGAGCGTATCGTCGCGCAGCGGCGTGACGATCGCGGTGACGAGGCCACGCGGCCAGGGATTAGCGGTGGTCATGAGCGAGCACTTCGTTTTCCTCGAGTTCGAGTGGCGGCGTCAGGAAATCGAGGTCACAGCCCTTGTTGGCCTGCGTCACGCTGTTGACGACCAGCTTGGCATAGCCGCGCGCCGGCGGGCGCTTGGGAACCGGCGGGCCAAGCTCCGCCTCGCGCCGCGCCAGTTCCGCGTCGGACAGCTCGACCGCCAGGGTGCGGCGGGGCACGTCGAGCGCGATGATGTCGCCGGTCCGCACCAGCCTGAGCGGTCCGCCGATCGCCGATTCGGGCGCGACGTGAAGGACAGCGGTCTGCTTGACCGTCCCGCCCAGCCGCGAATCGGTGATCCGCAGCATGTCGGTGATGCCCTGGTTCAGCAGCTTCGCGGGCATCGGGATGCGCCCGGATTCGGGCATGCCCGAACCCTTCGGCCCTTCACCGCGCAGCACGACGATGTCGCCGGGGCGGATGTCGAAGTCCGGGTCGTAGAGCCTGGCGTCGAGATCCGCCTTGCCCTCGAACACCACGGCGCGGCCGCGATGGACGAGCAGCTCGGGCGAGGCGACGCCGGTGCGGATGATCGCGCCATCGGGCGCGATGTTGCCGAACAGCACCGAGATGCCCTGCGGCGGGGAGATCGGCGTCGTCATCGTGCCGATCACGCGGGGATCGGCGATCCGCGCGCCGGCGATCTCCTCGCCCAGCGTCCGCCCCGTCACCGTGATGACATCGCGGTGCAGCAGGTCGCCCAGCGCGTTGAGCATCGCCGGCACGCCGCCGGCGTTGAAGAAGTCGTTCATGTAATATTGGCCGGACGGGCGCAGGTTGAGGAGCACCGGCGTCGTCGTCGACAATTCGTCGAAGCGCTGGAGCTTCAGGTCGATGCCCAGCCGCCCGGCGATCGCCAGCAGGTGCATGACGCACGCGCTCGATCCGTCGACCGTCGCCAGCGCGCGGATCGCGTTGTCGAGCGCCGCTTCCGTCATGATCGCGCGCGGCCGCAGATCGTCCGCGACGAGCTGCATGATATATTCGCCGACATTGCGCGCCATCGCGATCCGGCGCGAATCGACCGCCGGGATCGCGCAGCTTCCCGCCGGCGCCATGCCGATCGCCTCGGCGATCACCGCCATCGACGCCGCGGTGCCCATCGTGCTGCAATGGCCGGGGCTGCGCTCCAGCGAATCCTCCAGCGAAACGATGTCGGACTGGTCGAGCTCGCCGCGTTGCTGCGCTTCCAGCGCCTTGTGGAAATCGGTGCCCGAGCCGACGTCGCGCCCGCGCCAGAAGCCGCTGAACGACGGGCCGCCGGGCAGCAGGATCGTCGGCAGGTTGATGGAAGCGGCCGCCATCAGCATCGCCGGGATCGTCTCGTCGCAGGCGCCCAGCATGACGAGGCCGTCGATCGAATAGATGTCGGCGATCTGCTCGATCTCCATCGCCAGCAGGTTGCGGTGCATGAACGACGCGCCGAGCGGCAGCGCCGAATCCGCGCCCATCGTCATTGTGTTGAACACGCGCGGCAGTCCGCCGGTCTGGAGGATCGCCTCCTTGACGCCCTCGACCATGCCGCCGAAATGCATGTGGCAGCGGTTGAAATCGCTGACATTGTTGCAGATGCCGATGATCGGCCGGCGGTAATCCTTTTCGCGCAGGCCCTGCACCTTCATCGACGAACGCAGCAGGAAGCCGTCGACGCCGGTCGCCTCGGTCCAGTCGCGGCTGCGCAGGCGGCGCGGCCGGCTCGTTCGTTCGTCTTCGCTCATTGCTTCGCCCTCAGCCTGGCCATGTGCCGCCCGCGCTGCTCAACGCGACAGGCCTCCGGCCGGATCGCGGAAGCGCGGACCGCGCCCGGTCACCGCGTCGAGGATGCCGGTCTCATATTCGTCCACGAACTCCTCGACCTCGGCCGGATGTTGCCGCTCGATCGGGAACCTGAGCTTCCCGAGCACCGGCGGCGCCATGTAATAGGCGGCGCTCGCCAGCGTGCTGGCGATCGCGAAGGCGCCCGGCTGCGCGCTGGCGAACGCCTTGGCGGCGTCCCAGTCGATCGCCTGCGGGATGGCGTCGAGCGATGCCGCGAGATCCGCGGCCGGATAGCCGCAGGCACGCACGGCGGTGCGCAGCAGCGCATCGAAGGCCGGCAGCTCGTCGATCGACGGCATGCCGGCCGTGCCCGGGATCAGCACCGCCGCCAGCGCGCGGAGGCCGGCGATCCGGTCGTCGGTGCCGATCGCGTCGGTCATGCCGTCACCCGCAGGTCGTGCGCCGCCGCCCGCAGGTCGCGCGCGCCGTCCGCGATATGCTCGGCGGTACGCAGCGCCAGCGCGGCGATGGTGGCGGTCGGGTTCACCGCGCCGCTCGTCACCATGACGCTGCCGTCGACGATGAACAGATTGGGGACATCGTGGCTGCGGCAGAAGCGATCGACCACCGAGGTCGACGGATCATCGCCCATCCGCGCGGTGCCCAGCAGATGGCCCGGCGCTTCCCTCCACAGCGGATGGCGGAAGACATGGGCGGCGCCCGCCGCCTGGTGCATCTCGACCATCCGGTCGAGCGTATAGTCGAGGTTCTTGCGCGTGTTCTCGCTGATCCGGTATTCGACGCGCGGCGCGGGGATGCCATCGCTGTCGGTCAGCGTGGGATCGAGCACGACGCGGTTCGATTCCTCGGGCAGATCCTCGATATTGCCCGCCCAGCTCAGCGCGCGGCCGGCATATCTGGCGATGTCGTGCGCCGCCGGTCCCCAGCGCTGCTCGAACGGCACGCCATCGAGATTGTCCAGCAGGCGCAGGATGCCCGGCACCGGCATCAGGTTCATCTTCGCGCCGCGATAATAGCCGCGCGACAGATCGGTCTCGTAGAATTCCATCGAGTAGATGAGCTGACCGGCCGGTCCCTTCCAGCTCTCGATGTCCTCGTCGTACAGCCCCAGCGCCTCGTTGTTCGGGTGCAGCATCAGGTTCCTGCCGACCAGCCCCGACGAATTGGCGAGCCCGTCCGGAAACGCCGTCGACCTGGACAGCAGCAGCAGCCGCGCCGTGCCGATGCCGTTCGCCGCCAGCACGATCGTCTTGCCGCGCTGGCGATGCTCCTGCCCGTCGCGATCGATCCAGATCACCGCGTCGGCATTGCCCCGCGCGTCGAGCGTGATCTCGCGGACGCGCGCGCCGGTGACGAGCGTCGCGCCGGTGGCGGTCGCGTGCGGCCAGTAGCCCAGGTCGAACGACGCCTTGGCGCCGGCCGGGCATCCCGTCTCGCACACGCCCCAGCGCACGCACTTGGCCATGTTCTTGAAGTTCCAGCTCGGGATCGCCTGCGTGCCCGGCCACCAGTGCCAGCCGAGCTTGTTCATGCCCCGCGCCATGCGCATGCCGCCCTTGCCCAGCGGATGCGGCGGCATCTCGTAATCCTGCGGCGGATAGGCCGGATCGCCGCCCAGCCCCGCGACCCCCAGGAACGCATCGACGCGGGTGTAGAAGGGCTCCAGATCGTCATAGCCGATCGGCCAGTCGTCGCAGATGCCGTCGAGCGTGCGCACCCGGAAATCCGACGGCAGCAGCCGCATCCACTGCGCGCCGTACAACAGGCTCGATCCGCCGACGCCGGCGAACATGATCGGCGTCACGTCCGCCTCGTCGAGGTTCAGCGGATAGTCGGCGGCACGGCCGCGCGTATTGGGGTTCCAGCTCCATTGCTGTTGCAGCAGCAGCTCGAACTCGGGCTTGTTGCCGGGATAATCCGACGGGTTGACCCAGTCGCCCTGTTCGAGACAGACGACCTTGAATCCCTTGGCCGCGAGCGTGTGCGCGGTGACCGCGCCCGATGGCCCGGCCCCCACGATCACGACATCGGCATCCTCGTCAAATTGCGGCATGGCTCGCATCTCGCTGTCGCCGTTCGAGCCGGTACGACGCCGACTGGACGGTGAAATCCAATTCTATCAGATTAGGCCTGCGCCAAGGAGGAACAACCGGTGATTGGCGCATTCAGCTATACACGGAATCCATATCTTGATTGCCGCCCGATAACTGATGACGGCGACCATGCCGACTGAGGGCGCCATCTAGAATTT
>CAXTPE010000062.1:0-13785 GCA_964245925.1 uncultured Sphingomonadaceae bacterium | reverse complement strand
CCGCTCCGCTCGAGCTTGCCCCAGCCGACCCGCGGCCCCCGCAGCGCCTGCGCGATCGCCTTCAGCACGACGTAGTACATAATCTGGCGATAGCCGATCCGCTGCGGGATCAGCAGCCACAGCAGCCGCCAGCGCTCGCGCCGCTCCAGCGCGAAGGCGATCACGCCGGCGAGCAGATCGATGAGCGTGAAGACCGCCCAGTAGACCAGCATCGTCCGCAGATCATTCTGGGTCTGCGCCCAGCCATGCTCGTGGACCTGGATGCCGGTGGTGACGAGGCTGACGACGAGCGCGAGGTCGATCACCGGCGAGATCGCCGCGAAGCCGATCTGGAACAGCATCGCCTGCGGAAGCCCGATCCACGCGAGCCCGCGGGGCCGGCCCGTGCGCAGGATGCCGCCATGCTTCCAGAGGCATTGCAGCGTGCCGAACGCCCAGCGGAAGCGCTGCTTGGCGAGCGTGCGCGCGGTCTCGGGCGCCTCGGTCCAGGCGATCGCATATTGATCGTAGCGCACCGCCCAGCCGGCGCGCTGGATGGTGATGGTGAGATCCTGGTCCTCGGCCAGCGTCTCGGCGGGATAGCCGCCGACCTGTCGCAGCGTCGCCGCCCGCCACGCGCCCACAGCACCCGGCACCACCATCATCGCGGCCAGGCTCGCCAGCGCGCGCCGCTCGAGGTTCTGCGCGGTCACATATTCGAGCGCCTGCCAGCAGGTGACGAGGTTCACCCGATTGCCGACCTTGGCGTTGCCCGCCACCGCGCCGATCGCCGGATCGGCGAACCAGCGCGCGAGGCGGGCGATGGTGCCCGGCTCGAACTGGGTATCGGCGTCGAGCGCGATCACCACCTCGCCCCGCGCCAGCGCGAGGCCGTGGTTCAGCGCCCGCGCCTTGCCGCCGTTGTCGAGGCTGAGCAGGCGCACGCGCGGCTCGCCGGAAAAGGCGCGGGTGACGATGTCGCCGGTGCCGTCGCTGGAGCCGTCGTCGATGACGATCACCTCGATGCGGACCTTGCGGCTGGCCAGCACGCGCCGCACCGATTGCTCGATCACGCGCGCCTCGTTGAACGCGGGGATCAGCACCGAGACGAAGCGCCCGGGATCGATCGCCGGGAAGACCGCGCGCGCCTCGCGCCGCGCCTGCGCCAGCGCGAGCGCGGAGAGCAGCACGGCGCGCGCGATGCCGACGCTGATCGCGATCATGAACAGCCAGCGCAAGGCCTGGACGATCAGGCCGAGACCGCCGAACAGCGCGAGATCGGCCTCGGCGGCGAGCCGGTCGCTCTTGGTGATGACCGGCATCACCGCCTCGTGCGAGAGCCCGATCAGCGCCGAGATCGGCACCAGCCGGTAGCCGCGCGCGCGCAAGCCGTCGATCATCGCCGGCAGCGCCGCCAGCGTCTGCGCGCGATCGCCGCCGGCGTCGTGGAGCAGCACGACCTGGCCCGAGTGTTCGGCATTGCCGTCCTCGACGCCCTGCATGGTCTGGTCGACGATGGTCTGCACGCCCGGCCGCTTCCAGTCGCCCGGATCGACGTGCAGGCCGACGAAGGTATAGCCCAGCCGCTGCGCCTGGTAGACCGCGTCGATCTCGTCGGCGGTGGTGGGCTCGGCGTCGCCGAAATACGGCGCGCGGAACAGGCGCATCGAGCGGCCGGTGAACGCCTGGAACAGCCGCTGCGTCGCGTTCAGTTCGAGCGAGGTCTCGCCCGCCGTCATCGTGCCGAGATTGGGGTGGGTATAGGTGTGGTTGCCGATCTCGTGGCCATCGCGGATCTCGCGGTTGAGCAGGCCGCGGTTGGTGAGCGCGTTCTCGCCGATCACGAAGAAGGTGGCGGGCGCGTGCTTCGCCTTCAGCACATCCAGGATGCGCGGCGTCCAGTGCGCGTCCGGCCCGTCGTCGAAGGTGAGCGCGACGAGCCCCGGGCGGTAGCCCTCGCGCTCGATCGTGTAGGGCAGGGGGAGCTGGCTGAAGTCCTGGCGGACGACGAGCCCGCGCCGATCGAGCGCGATAGCACGCATTCCCGGCACCGGCACCGAGCCGACGCGGAGAATCTCGCCGGTCCCCTCGATGTCGGTGTCGGTGCCGGCGGGCACGCGCTCGATCACCGACGGGTCGACCGCGTCGCGGTGCGACCGTCCGAACAGCGACCAGATCGAGGGATCCTCGGTCCCCAGCCGCCACAACCCGAAGGCGGTAATTCCGGCGGCGCGCAGCGCGGCGGTCTGGTTGGCGAAGGAGGCGGCATCCGCGATCCAGACGTCGTGGTGCTTGCCGTCCTCGTCATAGCTGTAGGCCGAGTCGGAGCTGGCCCGATCGAACACCGGCGTGGTGCCGCTCTCGTGCGCGCGCAGCCACGCCTCCTCGACCGAGAGCGCCTCGGTAGCGTGCCCGGCCCAGTCATAGGCATAGGAGCCGAGCGCCACGACGACCTTGTCGCGCGGGACACCGCTCAGCGCGGTGCCGACGTTCTGGATGAACCAGCCCTGGCTCGCGATCGGCCCGGCGTCGCCGCCTTCATAATGCTCGTCATAGGCCATCACGAAGATGCGATCGGCGATCGCGGCATAGGCCTTGAGGTTCCAGTCGTCATTGCCGGCCGGCACCGTCACGGTCAGCAGCCAGCCGTGCCTGTCGAACCGCGTGTTCGCCTCTCGCAGGAAAGCGAGATAGTCGGCCTGGGCGGAAGCGGGGATGTCCTCGATGTCGAAGCAGGCGCCGTCGGCATGCATGGCGACGAGCCGCGCCTCGACGAGATCGAGGAACCGCGTCCGGATGGCGCGGTCGTGGAGCAGGGTGGCGGCGTTGGCGGAGTCCCAGTCGCCGCCGATGGCGTTCTGGATCATCGGCAGGATCTTGGGGCGGTGCGAGGCCTGGGCGATGATCGCATGGCCGCGCGCGTCGGCAAAGGTGGTGAGCGTGTGGCGCGGCCCGCTGATCGACATCCACGCCGGCACGAGCCAGTCGAGCTCGCCGATGTGCCGTTGGAGCGAGGCGGCGCTGGCGTCGTCCCACGGCGCATGAAAGGAGACCGCGAGCGTCGCGGGCACCGCCGGCTTGCCGGTCCGCGCGAACCAGCTCGCGGTGCGCACCACGCCGCGCAGCCGCCGCTTCGCGTCATGCGCCAGCGTTCCCACCGGCCCGCGCGTACCGTGGATCGGCCCGCGCTCCGGCTCGAACGGCAGCGCCGTCTGCGGCTCGACCACGACGATCGAGATCGCGAAGCCGGTGACGGCGAGCACCAGCAGCAGCACGAACGCGACGATCGCGATCGCGAAGCGCCGCCGCCGCCGCCCGGACTGGTCGAAGAAGATCGGACGCTCGTCACCGGCCATGGCCTCAGCGCCTAGGCGATCCGGCCGACCCGGGCATCTGAATTATGCTTAAGGCGCCGTCAGATGTCCTGGACCAGCCTTCCGTAGAGTTCGGGCCGGCGATCGCGGAAGAAGCCGAAGGCGGCGCGGTGACGCTTCACCGTCGCCAGATCGAGCGTCGCGACGACGATGCCGGTCTCGTCGGCGCCGAGTTCGGCGAGGATGTCGCCGCGCTCGTCGCAGATGAAGCTGTTGCCGTAGAAGCGCTGCCCGCCTTCCGTGCCGATGCGGTTGGCGGCCACCACCGGCACGACGTTCGAGACGGCATGGCCGATCATCGCTCGCCGCCACAGCCGCGAGGTGTCGAGCGACGGATCGTGCGGCTCGGTGCCGATCGCGGTTGGATAGAACAGGATTTCCGCGCCCATCAGCATCATCGCGCGGGCGACTTCCGGATACCATTGGTCCCAGCAGATGCCGACGCCGAGCTTGGCCGGCGCGTCGGCCCACACCTTGAAGCCGGTGTTGCCGGGGCGGAAGTAGAATTTCTCCTCGTAGCCGGGGCCGTCCGGGATGTGGCTCTTGCGGTAGATGCCCTGGCACGCGCCGTCCGGACCGATCATCGCGAGGCTGTTGTAGTGGTGCGGCCCGTCCGCCTCGAAGAAGCTGGTCGGAATGTGGACCTTCAGCTCGTCGGCAAGCTTGCGCATCGCGAGCACGGCGGGATGACGATCGACGGGCCGGGCGCGCGCGAAGCAGCCCTCGTTCTCGGTCCGGCAGAAATACGGCCCCTCGAACAGCTCCGGCGGCAGGATCACCTGCGCGCCACCCGCCGCCGCCTCGCGCACCAGCGCCGAGACGGCCGCGATGTTCGCGTCGATGTCCTCGCCGAACGAGAGCTGGAGGGCGGCGACCCGGATCTCGGTCATGCCGGCACTTGCTGCGAGATGCAGTGGAAGCCGCCGCCGCCGGTGAGCAGATGGTCGGCCCGCACGCCGACGATCGCGCGATCCGGGAACAGCGCCTGGAGCGCGTCGATCGCGGCGGGATCGTTGGCGACGCCCCAGATCGGCACCACCACCGCGGCATTGCCGATGTAGAAGTTCATGTAGGAGGCGGGCACCACCTCGCCGCCCCGCTCGATCCGGCCGGGCGAGGGAAGCGGCGCCAGCTCGACCCCGAACGCCCGCGCGCGCGCCCTGGCGTCGGCATAGACTTCGGCATTGGGATCGTCGTCGGTATCCACCACCGGGATCGCAAGCCGCCCCTCGGCGACGAAGCGGGCGAGATTGTCGACATGGCCGTCGGTATGATCGTTCAGCAGCCCATCGCCGAGCCAGAGGATGCGATCGAGGCCGAGGTCCGCCGCCAGCCGCCGCTCGATCCCCGCGCGATCGAGCGCGGGGTTGCGGTTCGGGTTGAGCAGGCACTGTTCGGTGGTGACGGCGAGGCCGGTCCCGTCGACATCGATCGCGCCGCCCTCCAGCACCCAGTCGTGGGTCGCGAGCGACAGCCCCGCCGCCCGCGCGAGCGCGGCGCCTACCGTGTCGTCACCGGGCAGATCATATTTGCCGCCCCAGCCGTTGAAGCCGAACCGCGCGGCGCGGCCGCCCGACAGCACGATCGGGCCGGTATCGCGCAGCCAGACGTCGCCGAACGGCTGCACGATCACCTCGGCATCGACCGCGTGGCGTGCCGTCGCCGCCGCCGCCTCGTCCGCCGCGACGAGGATCACCCGCTCGCCCTTGCCCCGTGCGCGCACGCCATCGGCGAAGCGCGCCACCTCGGCGCGCGCCGGCAGGAGGTTCTCCTCCCACAGTTCGGCATGGCTCGGCCAGCCGATCCAGACGCCCGCGTGGGGCGCCCATTCCGGCGGCTGGCGGAGCGTCACCATCCTAGAGCGGGATGGAGTGACATCGCATCATCTCACCCGCTCGGGACGAACGGTGGTCCAATGTAACATCATCATGCCTCAGCGCGAGTAGAACTCGACGACGAGGTTGGGCTCCATCTTCACCGGATAGGGCACCTCGTCGAGCTTCGGCACGCGGACATATTGTACCTTGGCGGCGCCATCGGGCGCGACGTAATCGGGGATCTCGCGCTCGGCGAGGCTCTGCGCCTCCATCACCAGCGCCATCTCCTGCGCTTTCGAGCCGAGCTCGATCACGTCGCCGATCTTCACCAGCCGCGAGGCGATGTTGCACTTGATGCCGTTGACGCGGACATGGCCGTGGCTGACGAGCTGGCGGGCCGACCAGATCGTCGGCGTGAACTTGGCGCGATAGACCACCGCGTCCAGCCGGCGCTCGAGCAGGCCGATCAGATTCTGGCCGGTATCGCCCTTCATGCGGGCGGCCTCGGTATAGGCCTTCTTGAACTGCTTCTCGGTGACGTCGCCGTAATAGCCCTTGAGCTTCTGCTTCGCCTTGAGCTGGAGCCCATAGTCGGAGACCTTGCCCTTGCGGCGCTGGCCGTGCTGGCCGGGGCCGTAGTCGCGCTTGTTGACGGGCGACTTCGGCCGCCCCCAGATATTCTCGCCCATGCGGCGATCGAGCTTGTACTTGGCGCTGGTGCGCTTGGTCATGGATCGTCCTTCGATTGCCGAGGGCGCAAGGCCCGCCATGCCCGGAACCGCGCTGCGACAGGCAAAAGCCGGGCAGGGCCGCCGCTTCACCGGAGTGCGGGGCCAATCGCGAAGGCGGCGCCTATGGCCGAGGGCGTGCCGCCGGTCAAGCCCGAGGGGTCAACCTCACGCCTTCAGCGTCTCCTCGAGGAGCGCGAACAGCCGCTTGTAGTGGAGCGCATCGGCCGCCGCGTCGTAGACCGGCGCGTCCCTGGCGGTCCAGCCATGCAGCGCGCCCCTGTAGAGCTCGGTCGTGAAGTGGACATGCGCCTCGGCCAGCGCGGCATCCAGCCGGGCGATCTGCTCGGGCGGCAGATACTCGTCCTTGTCGGCATGGCCGAGATAGACCCGCCCCCGGATCGTTCCGACGATCCCGTCGACGGCGCCCGGATCGCCCTCCTTGGCGAGCCCCGCCGAGTGGAACCCGGCCGCCGCCGCCACCCGATCCGGATGCAGCGCCGCGAAGCGCAGCGCGAACGCGCCGGTCATGCAATAGCCGACCACGCCGATGCCGCCCGGCGCGAACTCCCGCTGGCGCGTCATGCCTTCCAGCAATGCCGCGAAATCCGCCGCCTGCGCCTGCGGGGTCAGCGCCGCGCGATATTCCATCAGCCTGGCGAACACGGGGGGATCGCGGAACGAGCCGCCGGCGGGCACCGCCTCGCCCTTGAGGCTGCGGTAGTAGACGTTCGGCAGCAGCACGGCATAGCCGGCCTCGGCCACCTTCTGCGCCTTGTCGTAATAGGAGGGGCGCAGGCCGCCGATGTCGGTGAACAGCACCACGCCCGGCAGCGGCCCGTGGGCGGTGGCGGGGGTGAAGATGCGCGCGTCGATGGTGCCGTGCGGCGCGGGGATGGCGATGGAGCGGGTCATCCCCGCTCCTTAGCGGAGGACGACGACCTTACTCAATGCCCCGCGAGGCTGGCGGCATGCTCGGCGATGAGCGCGGGATCGAGCCGTGCGTCGAACTGCACGCCGAAGCGGTGCGCCTCGACCCAGCTCACCCGGCCGGCCGCGCGGATGCCGCCACGCACCAGCGTCACCGCCTCGTCGGCGGCGGGCGGATCGTCGGCGTCCAGCTTGGCGCCCGCCGACGAGATGTTGAGCAGATGGGCGATGCGCTCGCCGCCCGCCGTCTCGATCGTCGCCGAGAGCAGCACGCGCACGCGCCGGGCGGTGCGCTTGTCGATCGGATCATGTTTCATCGTGAGATCGTCCGTTGCCGTCGCAGGCGAACGGTGTGCCACGGCCAGGCTGAAGGAACGGTAAAGCGGCTCAGACGAGCTCCGCCAGTCCGAGCGCATCGAGCAGCGCCGCCCGCGCGCGTCCCGCCTGCGTCCAGAGGCCGGGCGAGGCGAGCGCGTCCGGCGCGATCTCCTCCGGCCAATGCGCCGCCACCACCGCCGCGAGGCCGTCGAGCTTCGCCTCGTCGGCCAGGAAGCGGGGATCGATCATGGCCGGATCGGCGATCACGCGCAGCCGCAGGCAGGCCGGCCCGCCGCCGTTCGCCATCGACCCGCGCACATCGACCAGCTCCAGCCGCCGGATCGGGCCGTTGCCGGCGGCCGCCTCCGCCAGCCAGCGCCAGACGGGAGGCGTCGCCCGCGCCTCGCCCGGAAGCACCAGCGCCATGCCGGCATCCGGCAGCGTCACGAGCTGCGCGTTGAAAAGATAGCTCGCGATCGCGTCGGGCAGGTTCACGCGCGCCGCCGGCACCTCGACGATCTCGACCTCGGGCAGCAGCGCGCGCAGCCTTGAAAAGAAACCGTCGCGATCCGCGAACGCCTGCTCGTGCGCGAACAGGACGTTGCCGTTCGCCACCGCCACCACGTCGTTGTGGAACGCGCCCGCCGCGATGGCTTGCGGCGCCTGCTCGACGAACAGCGTCCGCGCGGGATCGAGCCCGTGCCGCCGCGCCACCGCCCGGCTCGCCTCGACATGCTGGCGCGCCGGGAAGCGCCCGCCGGCCGTGCCGTGGACGAAGACCTCGACGCCGCGTTCGCCGGGCTCGCCCAGCCGCATATGGTTGGCGGCGCCCTCGTCGCCGAACGGCGGCGGCACGGGGCCGTGCACCGCGAACGCGCTCGCGTCGGCGAAGGCGAGCCGCAGCACCGGCAGCGTCTCGGGCCATTCGTGGCTGCGGTGCGGCATCGTCGCGAGATTGGCGACGGTGAGGTGGCAGCGCCCGTCCGCCGTGTCGGCGGCGGGCGAGACGGTCGCGGCATTGGCCGCCCACATCGGCGAGGCCGACATCGCATTGGCGAGCAGCGCGGGATCGGCCGCCTCGGGCGTCGTCGCGAGGCTGGCGAGCCAGGCCCGGTCCGGCCGCCGCTGCGGCGGGAAGATGCCCTGCGCCAGGCCGAGCGCGAGATTGGCGCGCATCTTGGCGATGCCTTCGAGTGCGGCCGCGCGCGGGCGGCTGGCGCGGCCGGCGTTGCGGGCAGCGGCGAGATTGCCGAGGCTCAGCCCCGCGTAATTGTGGGTCGGCCCGACGATCCCGTCGAAGTTGATCTCGACGATCATGCGGCGCGCGCGGACATCTAGCGCGCGACGTGGATCAGCATGTCGCCGCGGCCCACGCCCAGCAGCGCCGCGTCCCTCGCGCCGATCGCCACCCCGCCGACGGCCTCGCCCAGCGTCACGAGCGCGGCGCGGAAGTCGCCGAGCCGCCCCGTCGCCGCGATCGCCGCGCGGCCGCCGTCGCCCAGCGCCACCAGCGGCGAGGTGCGCGCCTCGGCGATGCTGCGCAGCCGATCGGTCGCGACGCACATCGTCGGCCCGCCGTCGAAGATGTCGACATAGCCCGAAGGCGCGAAGCCCTCCGCCTCCAGCATGCGCATCGCGGCGCGGCCGGTGGGATGGGGGAGGCCGATCACGGCGCGGGCATGCTCGGTCAGCATCGCGGTATAGATCGGATGCTTGGGCATCATGTCGGCGATGAACTGGTGGCCGTTGACCGCGTTGAACGCGTCGGCCTCCTGGAAGCTCATCCCGAAGAAGCGTCCGGCCAGCCCGTCCCAGAACGGCGATCCGCCCGCCTCGTCGATCACCCCGCGCAGCTCCGCCACCACGCGGTCGGCGATGCGGGCGCGGTGCGCGGCCATGAAGAGGTAGCGGCTGCGCGCCAGCAGCGCGCCGAGCCCGCCCGCCCGCTCGCGCGGATGCAGGAACAGCCCGCCGACCTCCGCCGAGCCCTCGAGATCGGTCGTCAGCGTCAGCGTCTCGGCGCGGAAGGTGCGGTTGAGCGCGCGGCTCGCCTGGCTGAAGGTGCCGATGCGGTAGCTGTAGAAGGGCGCGGGATCGCCGATCCGCGCGAACACCTGCGCGGTGCCGCGGATATGCCCGGTCTCGGTGTTCTCCAGCGCCAGCATGTAGATGTCGTCGCCGGGCACGTCGTCCGTCTTGGCGAACGCGTCGGCCGATCGCGCGAGCTTGGCGGCGAGCGCGCCGCGATCGGGCGGCAGGTTGGTGAAGCCGCCGCCGGTGAGCTTCGCCATCTCGTAGAGCGCGTCGAGATCGTCCTCGCGCACGGGCCGCACGCGAAAACTCATGGCGCGCCCTTCTCGGCGAGCGCCAGCAGCACCAGCGCGGAGAGCTGCGCGCGCTCGGTCAGGCTGGCGACGACGAGATACTCGTCCGGCGAGTGGATCGCCCCGCCGCGCGCGCCCATGGTGTCGACCACCGGCACGCCGCAGGCGGCGATGTTGTTGCCGTCGCAGACGCCGCCGGTGGCGCGCCAGCCGATGTCGAGGCCGAGCTCCGCGCCGCAGTCCCGCACCAGCCCGAACAATCGCCCGGCGGCGGGATCGACCGGCTTGGGCGGCCGCGCGAAGCCGCCGTGACAGGCGATCGCCACGTCATGCTCGGCGGCGACCATCGCGATCGCGGCATCGAGATGCGCCTGCGCGCGCGCCTGATCCTCGGGCGTCCGCGGGCGCATGTTGACGCGCAGCACGGCATGCGCGGGGACGACGTTGTTCGGCCCGCCGCCGTCGATCCGCGCCGGATTGACCGAGAGTCGTGGTCCAGCGGCGCGGCCGAGGCGCAGCGCCAGGTCGGCGGCGGCGAGGATCGCGTTGCGCCCGTCCTCGGGGTTGCGCCCGGCGTGCGCGGCGCGGCCGGTGACGGTCAGCGAGAAATTGCCGCTGCCCGGCCGCGCGCCGGCCAGCGTGCCGTCGGGCAGCGCCGAGGGCTCGTAGGTCAGCGCCGCCGCCTTGCCTCGCGCCGCGCGCGCGATCAGCGGCGCGGAGCCGAGCGAGCCGGTCTCCTCGTCGCCGGTCACCAGCACCTCATAGCCGATCCGCTCGGCCAGCGGGCTTGCCTCGAGCCCGCCGAGGGCGGCGAGGATGATGGCGATGCCGCCCTTCATGTCGGCGACGCCGGGGCCGTTCAGCGTGTGCTCGTCAAGCCAGGCCAGCGCGCGGAAATCGCTGCCCACGCCATAGACGGTGTCCATATGCCCGGTCAGCAGCACCTGCACCGGCGCTTCGGGGCGGACGCGGACGTGCAGGCTGCGCCCGGTCGCCACCTCCCGCGCGCTCCCGTCGGCGGCGATCCGCGTGACGGCCACGGGATCGACCAGCGCCACCTCGCCCGGCAGGCTCGAGAACGCATCCGCCAGCAGCCCGGCCATCGTCGCGAGCCCGGCGAGGTCGTCGCTCCCGCTGGCGATCTCGCACCACGCCTGCGTCTGCGCGAGCATCGGCGCGGCGGCGGCCCGCTCCAGCACGCCCGCGCTGCCCTCGATCATCCCCATGCTCCGCCCATGCCCGCTGGCTAGACGATACCGGCCGCTCACGAAACCCCCGGGGCATGTCCCCCAGCATCCGTTCGCATCGAGCGCGGTCGAGAAGCCAAGCGCGGTCCTTGCAGCCGGTTCTCGATTGCGCTCGAACCGAACGGCGGGGGTCGGCCGGGCGGTCGCGGGCGATCAGAACCCGTAGACCAGCGTCGCGCGGCTCACCGTGTCGAGGGTCCTGGCGAGCGCGCCGGGATCGCTCTCATAGTTGACGTCGTAGGAGAAGCGCGCCTTCAGGGGGCCGATCAGCTTGGTGTCGAGCGAGGTGGTCGCGACAACGCTGCTGTCGCCGGTTTCGAGGAACAGCGCGGTGTGATGCTTGAATTCCAGCGTCGGCGTCGGCTTCCAGTCGACGCCCAGCGAGGCGCGGCCGGCCACCGTCGTCCGGTCGTCGCGCGGGCTGACGTCCTCGTCCTGCGCGCGATAGTCGGTATAGCGCAGCGCCGGCCCGCCCTCGAGGTCGATCCTGAACTTCGGCCGCGCCACCACCGCATAGCCGGCGCCGGGACCGGCGGTATAGCGGTTGTCGATCCCCAGGAAGCGGTCGTGCTCATATTGCGCCAGGGCATAGGCGTAGAAGCGATCGCTGAACTTGTACTGCGGCTGATAGGCGGCGGTGATCCGCTCGACCGAGGTGGTGCCGTTGCTACGCTGATAGTCGGCGCGCGCGGCGAGCGCCTGGCGCCACTTCAGCCCCTCGCGATCGAGCGTCACCGCGCCGTAGAGCGCCAGCGCGTCGGCATTGCCGGTCGAGCGCGAGCCGCCGACCTCGATCGCGCCCTTCCACAGATCGAGGAAGCTCGCCGACGCCAGCCGGTCGGCGCGCTCGCGGGCCTGGGCGGCGGCGCGCTCGGCGGCGCGCGCGTCGTTCTCGGCGGAGAGCGCGTCGAGCTGGGCTGCGTCCTGCGGATAGCTGCCGCGCGCGACGTCGATCACGGTGCGCGCCTTGCCCTGGTCGCCGCTGGCGATCGCCTGCTCGATCAGCGTGCGGGCCGCCGGCGGCAGCGCCTCGACCGGCTGGACGGGCGGCGGCGCCCAGATCACCAGCAGCGGCGCCGGCGGCGGGGCGGGCGGCGGCGCGACCCAGAGGATCGGCGGCTCGGGCGGCTTGCGCTCGACATGCCGGACATGGTTTCGCGCCGCGTGGCCGGGCGCGGCGAGAAGCGTGGCGGCCGCCAGCGCGGCCGCGAGGGCAGGTGTCATGCGCTTGGCTCCGGACCTCGTCTCAGATCAGGTCGCGGAAGGCCTCTAGCACGTTCCGGTAGAGCTCGCGCTTGAACGGCACGATCATGTCCGGAAGTTCCAACGGTTCGGCCCATTTCCAGGCGCGGAACTCGGGATGCCTGGTCTCGATGCGGACATCCGCGTCGGTGCCGAGGAAGCGCATCAGGAACCAGCTCTGCCGCTGGCCGCGATAGCGCCCCTTCCAGAGCCGCGGCACGAGATCGGCGGGGAGATCGTAGAGCAGCTCCTCCTTCGCCCGCGCGATCACCTCGACGAGATCGGCCGTCACGCCGGTCTCCTCCTCAAGCTCGCGCAGCGCGGCGGCGAGCGGCGCCTCGCCCGGATCGATCCCGCCCTGCGGCATCTGCCAGGCCTCGATGACGTTATCGAGCCGCTGGCCGACGAACACCCTGTTCCCGGCGTCGACGAGCATGATTCCGGCGGCGGGGCGATAGGGCAGGGAAGCGATGTCCATGCGCGCCGTTATGCCGCCGCGGGGCATGCGCTTGCAACCTCGCCGCGCCACGCCACATCGCGCCGATGCTGCACGTCGTCCATCATCCCGGCTATGTCTCGCCGGCCGCGCCGGGCGACCGCTTCCGGTTCGACAAATACGGCCTGGTGATGGAGGCGCTGCGCGAGAGCGGCGGGCGCTTCGTCGTGCACGAGCCGGTGGCGATGCCGCGCGGCTGGATCGAGGCGGTGCACGATCCCGTCTATGTCGAGGAGGTGCTGAGCCTCGCGCTGCCGCGCGACAAGGAGCGCCGCATCGGCTTTCCGCTCAACGCCCGCAACATGCTCCGCTCGCAGCTCTCGCCCGGCGGCACCTGGCTCGCCGCGCGCCTCGCACGGGTGCACGGCTACGCCGCCAACGCCGCCGGCGGCAGCCACCATGCCCAGCGCGACACCGGCGCCGGCTATTGCGTGTTCAACGATCTCGCGATCGCCGCCAACCGGCTGATCGCGGAGGGGGACGCGGCCCGCATCCTGATCGTCGATCTCGACGTCCACCAGGGCGACGGCACCGCCGCGCTGCTCGCCGGCCGCCCCGACATCTTCACCTTCTCGATGCACGCCGCCAGGAACTTCCCGATCCGCAAGGCGCGTTCGGACCTCGATGTCGAGCTGCCCGACCGGCTCGGCGACGACGGCTATCTGGCGACGCTCGCCGCGCATCTGCCGGACGTGCTCGATCGCTTCCGCCCGGACCTGATCCTCTACCAGGCCGGGGTCGATCCGCATGCCGACGATCGCCTCGGGCGGCTCGCGCTCAGCGACGCGGGGCTGGCGGCTCGCGACCGCTTCGTGATGGGGGAGGCGCGTATGCGCGCCATCCCGCTCGCGAGTACCCTGGGCGGCGGCTATGGCGAGGATCGCATGGCGGTCGCGCGGCGCCACGCCGCCTCGATGCTCGCGCTGGCCGGCGAGGCGGCAAGCCCGCATCACCCGGCCGCGACATTTTCTTCTTTGAGCGCCTGACCTTGCGCCGCTAAGGCCGCGCCACACCGCAAAGGCAAGACACGCATGGCTTCCGCCGTCCACGATCTGACCCGCGCCGAGGCCGACGCGCATCCCATCCTGGAGGCGATCGTCGTGCGCTTCGCCGGCGACAGCGGCGACGGCATGCAGCTCACCGGCGGCCAGTTCACGCTCTCGACCGCGCTCGCCGGCAACGATCTCGCCACCTTCCCCGATTTTCCCGCCGAGATCCGCGCGCCGCAAGGCACGCTGTTCGGCGTCAGCGCCTTCCAGATCAACTTCGGCTCGACCGCGATCGAGACCGCCGGCGACCAGCCCGACGTGCTGATCGCGATGAACCCCGC
>CAXTPE010000061.1:0-14060 GCA_964245925.1 uncultured Sphingomonadaceae bacterium | reverse complement strand
GGGTCTGACTGGCAAGCGTCATCCTGTCATCCTCTTGTCGGCAAGCGCGCGCCGGCGGCGCGTACCCGTCCATCCTGTCGCGTCCGCGCATATTGAAGGAGTCTGTTCGATCGGCGACCGCGTCCGTCGTGGGTGGCTTCACAAAACGAATCGGCGGCCCTGCTCGCCGTGCAGGATGTAGACGAACGCGAAAATCAAGTTGTGGCGGCGCCAATTGACTTCACGATGCCGCTTCTGTCAATCTGACAACACAAGATAGTGTTGACAGCCGTCGGCGCGTTACACGTCGCACCGGGAGCCGGGATGCATGGCCGAGACGATCTATGACATACTGCTGGTCGGCCATGGGCCGGTCAGCCAGGCGCTGGCGCTGATGCTGGGCCGTCAGGGCCGTTCCGTCGCCGTCTGCGAACGGTGGAAGACGCGCTACCCGCTGCCGCGCGCGGTCTGCCTCGATCACGAACTCTACCGCGTGCTCGCCGCCAACGGGATGGGGCCGGTGCTGCCCGGAATCACCCATCGCGGCCCGCTCTATCAATGGTTCAATGCCGACTGGAAGGAACTGCTCGTCATCGACTGGTCGGCCGATTCCATCTCGGGCGGGCCGGAGGTCAATTTCGTGCACCAGCCGACGCTGGAGCACGCGCTCGATCGCGCCGTCGCCAACCAGCCGTCGGTCGATACCCATCTCGGCTCGGAGGCGGTGGCGATCGAGCAGGACGCCGATCTGGCGCACGCCACCCTGCGCGATGTCGAGACGGGTGCCGAACAGCGCTTGTCCGCCCGCTATCTGGTGGGGTGCGACGGCGCGAACTCGATCGTCCGCGCGACGATCGGGGGTGGCCAGGAAGACCGCGGGTTCGAGGCCGACTGGCTGGTGATCGACGTGCTGCTCAAGGACGGGGTGACGATCGAGACGCTCGGCATCCCGCCGGCCGGCCAATATTGCAATCCCGCCCGCCCGACGACGATCGTGCCGGCGGGTGTGCGCGACGGCCGCGTGTTCCGACGCTGGGAATTCATGCGCCTGCCCGGGGAGAGCAACGCGGAGCTTGAGCGGGAGGAAACCGTCTGGGCGCTGCTCGAGCCGTGGGCGGGCCCGGATGACGTCGAGCTGGTACGTCACAAGGTCTATAATTTCCGGTCGCTGATCGCGGAGCGCTGGCGCGACCGGCGCCTGCTGCTGGCGGGTGACGCCGCCCATGTCATGCCGCCGTTCATGGGCCAGGGCATGTGCTCGGGGATGCGCGATGCCTGGAACCTCGCATGGAAGCTGGCGCTGCTGCTCGACGGCAAGGCGGACGATCGGCTGCTCGACACCTACCGGGCCGAACGATTGCCGCATGTCGGCCGGATCACCGATATGGCGATCTTCCTCGGCAAGATCATCTGCATCCCCGATGCGCAGGCGGCCGCCGCGCGCGACCGGGCCTTTCTTGGCGGTGACGCACCGCCCATGCCCCCTTTCCCGCAGCTCGACTACGGGCTGCTGTATCGCCCCGCCGGCGGCCTGGCCCAGCCGGGCGCGGTCCTGCTTTCGCCGCACGGCATGATCGAGCTGGACGATCGCCGGATGCGGCTCGACGAGGCGGTCGATGCCGGCAGCGGCTTCGTCGTGATCGCCCGCGGGTTCGATCCCGCCGGCGCGCTCGACCAGGCGGCACGCGACGCTCTCGCCCTGGTCGGAACGCGGTATCTCGCGCTGTCGGCGCCCGGCATCGGACCCGCGGCGCGCGATGTCGACGGCCGTCTCGACGCGTTTCTGGACGAGCGGGGCTGGGCCGCGATGATCGTGCGGCCCGACTTCTACGTCTATGGCGGCGCCACCGGTCCATCCGAGCTTGCGGTGCTGGCGCGCGTCCTGATCGACGATCTCGCCGCGGTCGGCCTGCGCGTCCCCGACCATGAAGTCGAGGCAGCGGCCGCCTGATCGGCGACGATCGAGACCCGCGCGAGGGAAGCCGGAACAAAGATGCGGACGGAATGGCTGGAATCGTTCGAGAGCGTCGCCGGCAGCACCCATATTCTCGACGCGGCCGTCGCGGCGCGATGCTCGCCGACCGCGCTCGCCCGCGATGTCGCGCGGCTTGAAAAGGCGCTGTCGGCGCGGCTCGTCGATTTCGATCCCGGCGGCGCGATAAGCCTGACCGCCGTCGGCACGGTGTATCGCGAGCAGGGGCGACGATTGCTCGATCAGTTCGCGCGCGCGGCGGCGGGCGCGCGCGACGTCGCGCGGGGCATCAGCGGCGTCCTGCGGATCGGGCTATGCGAGGAGGCGGCGACCCCGAAACTGGTCGCCGCCATTCAGCTCGGTCGCGCGCAATTGCTGGATCTTCGCCTGCAATGGCATGAAATGCCATCGGCCCGCCTCGCCGCCGCATTGCGGAACAACATGGTCGACGTCGCGCTCCTGCTCAGCGGGATCAATACCGACGGGCTGGTCGTCGAGCCGTTGTGGACCGAGGCCTGGTCGGTCATCCTGCCGCACGATCTGCCGGACGTCGCGGGTCGTCCGCTCACCGCGCGCGACCTCAAGGGCGTCGATCTCGTCATGACCGATCTCAAGCTCGGCCCGGCGGGACATGACATCATCCGCCGGCATTATGCCGATCTGGACTGCCGGCTGCCGGTCGCCGCGCAGTGCCTCAGCCGCTCGGCGATGCTGATGCTGGCGCTGGCCGGGGTCGGCGCGACCTTCGTTCCGGCCTCGTTCCAGCACAGCCTCATTCCGGCGGGCAATGCCGCCGCCATGCGGCCGTTCGGCGCGCCCGTGATCTCGATCTCGGCCGCCTATCGCGCGCTCGACCCGCCTGGCGCCGCCATGCAGTTCCTGCGCAGCGTCAGCCCGCGACATCGCGCGCTTCGCGCTTGATGACGGCCAGCGCGTCGCGCAGGCTCCGGTTGTCGTCATCGGATCGATACAGCACGCCGACCTCGATCCTGGCGCCGGGCAGCGGCACCAGCTCGATCCCAGCCAGGCCGAGTTGCGCGAAGGACGCGGGCAACAGCGTCATCCCGATCCCCGCCGCCGCCAGCGTGATGGTGGTCGAGCGCTGCGCCAGGCCGATGATGCGGGGCGGCGGATCGGTGATCCGGAGCACCGCGGTGGCGAGGTGATCCTGGGCATGGGGATCGGTGCTGTTGGTGCCGATGTAGAAATCCAGTCCGCCGGTCTCCGGCACCGGGCCGTCGCCGTGCGCGATCGCGGTTCCCGCCGGCCCCGCGATCATGAGCGCCTCGGACCATAGCCATTCGTACCGGAGATCCGCCGCGCCATCGGCGAGGAACCCGAATCCCAGGTCGATCTCCTTGCGCCGGATCGCGAGCGGCATCTCGCTGGGAAGGATTTCGCGAAAGGCCAGGGCGATGTCCGGCAGGCTGTGCCGCAGTACCGCCAGGATGCGGAGCAGGATCATCGAGGACACCGCCTCGCAGATGCCCAGCCGCAGCAGGCCCGTCTTGCCGCTGGAGATACTGGGCAGCAGGAGCGTCGTTCTATCGATTTCGGCGAGGATGTTGCCCACATCTTCCAGATAGCGCTGACCGGCGGCGGTGAGCCCCGCTATCCCGCGGCGCTCGCGAACGAACAGATCGATACCAAGCTCCGCCTCGAGCGCGCCGATGCGCTTGCTGATGGCCGGCTGGGTGACGCCGAGCCGCTCGGCGGCGCGGTGGAAATTCATCTCTTCGGCGACGACGACGAAACATTCCAGGGCCTGAATCTGCATCGTCCGCCCGTCTCCGCTGCTCTGGTTATCGGGTGATAACTTGCTTCAAATAAGCAGGGAAGCCCAACCTCCCGGCGAACGGAGTCAAGCCAGTGACCGACAGCGTTTCAGACAGCCGTGACCGTAATCGGCAGACCGTCGAATATTTCTTCACGATCAGCGGCACGCGACGGCTGGAGATCTACACGGACGATGGCGTGAAGGAATTGCCCTTCTTTCCGCCATCGCTGCGCTCCGAGGGGATGGCGCAGCTCCGCGCGCATCACGAGCTGATCGGCGACGTCTTTCCGGACTGGAAATGGACCGATCTGAAGATCCTGGCATCGGAGGATCCGAATATCTTCTGGGCGACCGCGAAGGGCGCCGGCTCCTTCATGTTGGCGGACGGACCCTCGCGCTATGAAAACAGCTATGTGTTCTACTTCGAGATGCGCGACGGCAAGATCGCGCTGTTGCAGGAGTATAACAACCCGATCCAGTTGCTGAAGTCCGCCGGCGCCAAGCTGGTGCTCGCGAATGCCGATCACGGGATCGTCAGCCACTTCGACGGCATGCTGGACTAGCCGATGGGATCGGGCGGCCGCTCACCCCCCGGTGGCGACGACAGGCGGTCGCGCGGCCGGTTGAGCCGGGCCGCGCTGGGCTGGTCGATGTTCGACGTCGGGCGGTTCCCGGTGCTCATGCTGATCCTGGTGTTCATCTTCGTACCTTATTTCGCCACCTCGGTCGCGCCCGACCCGGTGAGCGGCCAGGCGCTCGTCGCGCGCTTCAGCCTGATCGCCGGCATCATCGCCGCCGTCACCGCGCCGCTGCTCGGGGCGGCGGTGGACCGGCTGGGCGCCTGCAAGCCCTGGCTGGCCGGCTGCATCGTCGTGATCGCCGTCGCCACCGCTGCCCTGTGGTATGTCCGGCCCGGCCCGCTGGGCGTGCCGATCGCGGCGGCGGTCGCCCTGCTGGCGGTGGTCTCGCTGTTCATGACCTATGGCGAGGTGCTGGGCAACGCCATGCTCGCGGCCCTGCCCGAGGCGCGGGAGCGGGCGCGTGCCTCCGGTTTCGCGCTCGCGGCCGGCAACGGCCTGTCGCTGATCCTGATGATCGGGCTGCTGTGGGGCTTCCTGCTTCCCGGAACGACGGAGTCCGGCTTCGTCCCCGCCGATCCCCTGTTCGGCTTGCGGCGCGACACCTTCGAACCCGTGCGGATCGTCGCCCCCATCGCCGCCCTTGGTCTCCTGATCGCCTCGATGCCGTTCCTGCGGCTGGCCCGGGACCGCCCCGCCACGCCCGGCCGCATCGGCGACGCGGTCGCCGGCGGCGTGAGGGACATCATCGGCGTCGTCCGCAATATCGGGAACCGTCGCGATCCCGCGCTGTACCTGCTGGCCCGGACCGTCTTCCAGGATGCCTCGACGGCGGTGATGCAGTTGATCGGCGTCTACGCCGCCGGAACCATGCGCTGGCGGACGCCCGAGATGACCGCGTTCGGCGTCGTCTGCGTGGTGGCGGGCATCTTCGGCGGCTTGATGGCCGAACGCATGGACAATCGCCTGGGGCCGAAGCGCGCGCTGCAGATCTCGATCCTCACATCCGCGCTGTGCCTGTTCCTCGAGCTCGGCACGGGCCCGACCCGGATCTTCTATCTATGGTCGTTCCAGCCCGCCGACGTGCCCGTGCCGTGGCACGCGCCGGTCTTCCAGAGCTTGCCGGAAATCCTGTTCCTGACCTGTGCGGGGCTGTCGTCGGCGGCCCAGGTCGCCGCGCTGAGTTCGAGCCGGATGCTGCTGACCAGCCTGTTGCGCCGCGACGAGGTGGCGACCTGGTTCGGCTTGGCGGCATTGACGGGCACCGCGACCGCCTGGGTGGGGCCGCTGATGGTCGGCATCTTCACGACGGTCTTCGTCTCGCAGCAGGCCGGGTTCATTCCCCTGGTCGTCATGCTGATCCTCGGCGCCGGCATGTTGAGTTTCATCAAGGGCGGCAACGCACCCGTCGCCGAGCCCGTCCTATAGCGTCAATCGGTATCCGATGCCTGCCCAAGATCAAAAGATCGACAGTGTCATTTCGGATTATCATTCAAAGGGGGAAATCATGAAGCGCTTGATACTTCAAACTCTCGCGACGACATCCTCTATCATGTATCTGTCGTCGCCAGCCGCGGCCCAGGAACAGGCTGTCTCCGCCGCGGCGCCGCAGGACGGCGAGATCGTCGTCACCGCCACCAAGCGCAGCACGACGCTGCAGTCCACGCCGATGAGCATCACCGCGATCTCGAGCAGCCAGCTCAACGCCGCGGATGCGACCTCCGTCAGCGACCTGGTGCAGCGCGCGCCCGGCGTGAGCTTCTCCTCCGCGGGTGCCGGACGCAGCACCTTCAGCATCCGCGGCATATCGAGCGCCGCCGGCAGCTCGCCGACGGTGGGCTTCTATCTGGACGACATCCCGATCACGCCGCCGACCGATACCGGCGCGGTCGGCCGGTCGTTCATCGATCCCAATCTGTTCGATCTCGAGCGGGTCGAGGTGCTGCGTGGGCCGCAGGGCACGCTCTACGGCGCGGGCTCGATGGGCGGCACGATCCGCCTCATCACCGGCCAGCCCGAGTTCGGGAGCCTGAGGGGCGCGGTCGAGCTCGCGCCGTCCTACACCAGCCATGGTGGCGCGAACATCTCGGCCAACGCCATGGTCAACATACCGCTCGGCGCCGCGGCGGCCATCCGGATCGTCGGCTCATCCAAATATCAGGACGGGTTCATCGACGCGATCGCGGTGTCGCCCTTTCCGGCGACGACGGTGTTCCAGCGCGGCGATGTCGCGAACGCGCCGGTGTCCGCGCGTGACGCCAACGCGAATACCCTGTCGCAGCAGAGCATCAGGGGCATCCTCGCGATCAAGCCGAGCGATCGGCTGAGCCTGAGCTTTTCCGCCTTCTATCAGGCCTTGTCGGCAGGCGCCGCCGATACGATCGACAACCCGCCCGGCCGCCTGGCGCACTATGGCCCCAAGGTGCTCGACGAGAGTTTCACCGATCGCTTCCAGCTCTACAGCGCGACCGCGAAGCTGGATCTTGGTTTCGGCGAGCTGACCTCGTCGACCGGCTATCTGAAGCGGCATGTCCTGCAGGGAGAAGACGGTTCCGAGATCGCGGCCGCGCTGCTCGGCACTCCCGAATTTCCCGTCCAGTCCATCCAGACCCATGATTCCAGGCAGACCAGCGAGGAACTGCGGCTGACGTCCAAGGGAACGGGAAAGCTGCAATGGATCGTCGGCGGCTTCTACAGCGACTTCAAGAACAAATATACCTCGCCTCAGGATGTACCCGAATATATCCCGATCTTCGGAACATCGAATCTCGCGACCTATGATGTCGCGGGATCGATCAGGCAATATGCGGCGTTCGGCGAGGCGACCTATCGATTGACCTCCAGGCTCAGCGTCATGGGCGGCATCCGATGGAACAAGTTCAGGCAGGACAGCAGCCTCGTCTCGAGCGGGATCGTGGCGGCCGCCCCGCCGTTCAACAACCAGGACGTGACATCGCGGGGGACGTCGGTCACGCCCAAGGCGTCGATCAGCTACACCGCGAGCCGCGATCTGCTGCTCTATGCGACCTATGCCAAGGGATCGCGGGTCGGCGGCCCGAACCTGCAGGTGCCGGTGTCCGGTCCAGTCAGTTGCGCGGCCGATCTCGCCAACCTCGGGCTCGGCGGCGTGCCAAGCCAATTTCGTGGCGATACCGTGAGCAGCTACGAGGCGGGGGTGAAGACCCAATGGTTCGATCGCGCGCTGACCATCAACGGCTCGGGATTCTATATCGACTGGAACAATATCCAGCAGCAGGTCAGGCTCGCCTCCTGCGGTTTCTCGTTCACGGGGAATCTCGGCAAGGCGGTGTCCAAGGGCTTCGACCTGGAGGTCTCGGCGCGTCTGGGCGAGCATGTGCGGCTCGGCTTCACCGGCGGCTATACCGATGCGCATCTCGCCCAGGGCGTGCCGGGAGCCGGGAGCAAGGGCGATCCGATCCAGAACACACCGCGATGGACGACGAGCCAGTCGGTGGAGCTATCCTATCCCCTCGATGAGAAATGGACCGCTCGTCTCGAAGCACGCAACGAATATTATGATAAGTCCGTCGACGTGCTCGGGGCGAAGCCGTCATATGATCTTGTCAATGCCAGCATCGGCGCGAACACCGATCGCATCGATGCAAAGCTGTTCGTCAAGAATCTGACGAACGAGCGCGCCGATCTCCAGAACACCCTATCGCAGCTCGCCAACATACCTGCCTACAACAGGATTGCCATCAATCAGCCAAGAACGATCGGTATCAGCATCGGATACAGATATTGAGGCATGACGCGGGCCAGCGTGGCGCCCCCATGTGCCGGCGGGAGCATGGCGCCTCGCGTTTCCGCGTTGACGCTATGTAGCCGAAACCCTACGAAACCGCCGCCGGAGACGTGGGTGAGTGGCTGAAACCAGCGGTTTGCTAAACCGCCGTGGGGGGTTTACCCCCACCGAGGGTTCGAATCCCTCCGTCTCCGCCAATGGCTTCCACAATCGTGCGCGGGGGTGCACGGCGGACCGCCTTAGCCCTATCATTACGCTCGCAAGCGCGGCTAGATCGTGCGCAGTCGTGCGCACCCGTCCGGCATGTCCCATGGCACCATCCATGGCATCCGGTCGGACGATACCATGGATTGGAGGCGCCGTACTGAACGACGCGAAGGTCAAGGCCGCGAAGCCACGAGCGACGGCGTACAAGCTCCCGGACGCCGGGCAGGCGAGCCCAGGCGATCCGCTTTTGCAGGATCGAGCGCGTATGACGCCACGCCCGCGACGCGGCTTCCGGGGCGGTTGCTGATCGCCACGACGAAACTGCTCGCTCACGTCTTCAGGCGGTAGCGTGAAGACGCCAGGCTAAGTCGCTGCTCGTTAGCGGCAGACGTAGCTCACCTTGTGGATATTTGGTTTTTAATGCGATAGCTGCGCCAAGCTCGCCGCGAGTTCATCCTTGCGGAAGGGTTTCGTGAGCCGTGGCAGGCCCGGATCGATTCCCTCATTCTCTGCGTAACCGGATACGAGCAGCACAGGCACGTCGGGTCGCGCTGCGCGGACCTCCATCGCGAGATCGGTGCCGTTCATTCCGGGCATGAGATGATCGGTGACCAGCAAGTCGAACGCCTGCCCTTCTTCGACGAGCCGCATGGCGTCTTCACCGGATACCGCTTCGATCACGGAATAGCCCAGATCGTTCAGCATGTCGGCCGTGCTCATCCGGACGAGTTCCTCATCGTCGACCAGAAGTGCGGTCCCGGCGATGGAAGGGGTGCTTATGTCGTGCGCGACATCTGCCACCTCCGCGAAGTCGGTGCTCTGCGGCAGCCAAAGCTCGACGTTGGTCCCCAGGCCCGGCCGGCTCTGGATTGCCATCGCCCCGCCGAGTTGGGAGGCGAGCCCGTGCACCATCGAGAGGCCGAGCCCCGTCCCCTTGCCGATCCCCTTGGTGGAGAAGAAGGGTTCGACCGCGCGCGCGAGTGTCGCCTCGTCCATCCCCGTGCCCGTGTCCGCGACCGAGAGCCGGATGTAATGACCGGTGCGCAGGTTCGAACGATGCCCCGGACGGATCGGATCCCGGCTGGCGGAAATGCGCAGCGTGCCGCCGTCCGGCATGGCGTCCCGCGCGTTCACCGCGAGATTCAGGATGGCCATCTCGAGCTGGTTGGGATCGGCCTTCGCCGGCGGGAGGCCGTTGGGCGCCTCGACGGACACTTTGATCTGCGGGCCCGTCGTGCTCGACACGAGGTCGCCCATTCCCGTCACGAGCCTGGCGACGTCGACCGGCACCGGTTGCAGCGGCTGGCGCCTTGCGAAGGCCAGCAGCCGCTGGACGAGGGTCTTGGCGCGCTCGGCCGACTGGGCCGCGCCCGCTATCAGCCGCTGCTCCCGCTCGCCGCCCAGGCCCTTGCGCTGGAGCATGTCGAGGCTCCCGACGATCGGGGTCAGGAGATTGTTGAAGTCGTGGGCGACGCCGCCCGTAAGCTGGCCCATCGCCTCCATCTTCTGGCTCTGGCGCAGCGCCTCCTGCACCTCTTCGCGTTCGGCGATGGCCTGTGCGACGCGGGCTTCCAGGGTCGCGTTCAATTCGCGCAGCGCTTCTTCGGCCTCCTTTCGGGCGGTGATCTGGACGGCGGTGCCCGCGACCCGAAGGCAGCGGCCATCGGCGTCAAACACACCGCGCCCCTTGGCCTCGACCCAGCGGACGACGCCATCCTCCTTGCCAATCGTTCGGTACTCGACATCATAGAGGGCGCGGGCCTCGGGGTCGGCCGCGGCGGCGTAGGCGGCGCTGGTCGCAGCACGGTCGTCGGGGTGCAGGCCGTCATAGAAGTCCTGCATGGTCACAGGCACCTCTGCCGAAATGCCGAACATCGCCTTGGTCCGCGGCGGCCAGGTCAGCGTGTCGTTGACGACATCGACATCCCAGAAGCCGACATCGGCATTGTCGACGGCGAGACGCAGCCGCTCCTCGCGTTCCCGCACGGCCGCTTCGGCGTTCGATCGCTGGATGACCAGGCCGGCGGTGCGTACGACGAAGTCGACGATCTCCAGATCGACTGCGGTCGGCTCGCGCGGTTCGCGGTGATACATCGCGAAGGTGCCGAGAATGTCGCCCTGCGACGACCGGATCGGCACCGACCAGCAAGCCCGCAATCCGTGCGCGAGGGCGAGATCGCGGAAGTCGGCCCAGAGCGGATCAACGGCGATGTCCGACACGAGCACCGGTTCGCCGCGGTGGACGGCCGTGCCGCATGACCTAACCGCCGGTCCGATGGCGGTGCCGTCGATGGCGTCGTTGTAGGCATCGGGCAGGCTCGGCGCCGCGCCGTGACGCAGGTGGACGCCATCCACGCCGAGCAGCGAAATCGACGTGAGCACACCCGAGGTGGATAGACCCTCGACCGTCGTCACGATCGCCTCGAGCGTCTGGCGCAGCGTCGCGTCTCCGACCGCAAGCTCCAGCACGCGGTTCTGCGCCGCGCCGAGCGCGGCCGCCCGGTCGCGCGCCGCTTCCGCTCGCGCTCGCTCGACCGCCGACGCCAGGCGCGCGGCGACGTCCTCTGTCAGCGTGATGTCCGCAGGGCTCCATTCGCGCGGCTCGGGATGGTTGACGAACAAGATCGCCGCCATCCGGCCGCCGGCCATCAGCGGCACATTGAGGATGCTGCGCGTCGAGATGCCGGCGTACGCCGCAACGATCTCCGGAGCGCAGGTCCACGGGTGGGTGCGGATGTCCGGCATCGCGACGGTCTCGCCAGCCCTCATCGCCGCGTAGAACTCGGGGCCGTAATCGTCCACCCGCCAAGTCCCGACGACGCTTGGAATGCGCCCGTCGCCCCAGTCGCGCTGGACCTCGACATATTCCCCCGCCGCGTCGATCTCGCCGAAGCCGACCTGCGCCGCCCCGAGCTGTCGTCCGAGCGCCGCCGTCGCCTCGGCCATCATGGCGATGGGGTCGTCCAGACGGCGTAGCTGCGCGTCGAGTTCGGCCATGAAGGCCTGCCGGCGCTCGCCCATCACGCGTTCCGTCGTCTCGACGACGATCGCGAGCACACCGGCGGGTCGACCGTCTTCGTCGAGGACCGGCGAATAGTCGAGGTTCATGAAGACCTGCTCGGGCCGACCGTGACGGTGAAGCGTCAGCTCCTGGTCACGGTAGGCGAGCGTCCCGCCGGCCAGCCCGACCCGCATGACGTTCTGGTTGAAGTCCGCCACTTCCGGCCAGCCGTCGCGTACCTTCAGACCGAGCTGGTGGGGGTGGCGGCCCCCGGCGAACACCGAGTAGGCGTCGTTGTAGAGCATGACGCCATCTTCGCCCCAGAGCATGACGATCGGGACGCGTGACCGCAGCAATATCGAGGTGGCGGTGCGCAGGCTGGTCGACCACGTCTCGATCGGGCCAAGTTCGGTTTTGCTCCAGTCGAACGCGGCGATCAGCCTCCCGCACTCGCCGCTTGCGGCGAGACTACGCCGGTGGTCCTGACTGTTATCCTCGGTCACGCGCTTGCTCTCGTTCGGTTTGGATGCCGGGGCAGGCCAGTGGATAGGGCGTCCTTGCGTCTCCGTCATCGCTCAAGTGAGAACCGCAGGGCCCTCATGACAAGAGCAGATCACAGTGGTCGGCGTTCACGCGCCGCTCTTGCGGAAGTCGAGCAGCGGGATACCGGTGCCGGCGAACACAATGACGCCGATCGGCAGGACGTCCAGCATCGCGTCGTTGCGCTTGAACGGTGCTGCCTTGGTGAAGGCATCGCCGTGCTGGGGCGAACGCAAGTTTGCAGCATACTATCGCCGGTTCCGTCATCGCCACTCGCTTGACGGCGAATGACCCCGATAGATCACGGCCGATTATCTTCTCGTTTCAATGCTTTGATGCGAGAAGGACGATTGACGCCGATAGCCATCAATGGCCCCGAATCATTCCCACTCGATTGTTTCACCCTATCTTATCTAACTGATATGGTTGGTGAAGATATATTTCATCTGAAAAATATCGTCGCGGAAACGGCATAAAGTTACGCTTTTGATTTTACTTGATTAATGAAGCACGGTGCGCCGAATGCACTTTTCGAGATGTATCGTCCTCTATCGCCGGGATTCTGATACTCTGCAACACGACTAATCTTCATCAGCAACACTTAGAGAATACCGTCAGGCGGAGAAAATGGCAATCTGCATCCACTGAGGCACCGCCACTAAAAAGCGCGCGAATCGCTTTACCGACCTTGCCGGAGCAAGGCGCGGTCATGCTCGTTCCTGACCCCACGGTCCACCAGCTGGCCATCGCTGAACGGAGTTCACGCCGTCATCGTTTTGGCGAGCGCGTACGAGAAGCAGTCGCCGAAGTTTAGCTCCGCCGGGTGCCGCCCCTTTCGGAACCGGCGGAAGGTGTCGATCGCGAGACTGGTGTGGTCGACCGAAAGCGGCACGGTTTTACCCGCAGGGTCTTCAGCAGCGCGTCCGCCTGCTTCAGCCCCACCTCACCCGCCAAAACGAGCGCGACGATGCCGATCTCGACACGCCTCGAGTGCTAAGCAATCGGATGGAGGCCAGTTTGATGGCGGTTCGGAACGCCTGCTCCTCGGGTTCGCGGCGGAGGATGGCGATCAGCGCCGAACTGTCGATCACCATCAGGATGGCAGGCCGTTCTCGTCATAGCCGAGGATTTCGTCGGGGGTGCGGGTGTCGAACACCGGCAGCGCGTTGAACCGTTCGATGATCGCGTCGATCGCTGCGTCGTCCCACGGCCGCTCGCCGCGCTTGAGCTGCTCGTCACGCAGCCGCAACCGCAGCGCGCCGCGCACAGCCTCGGTCAGCGTTTCGCCGGTCAGGCTCGCCACCTGGCGGGCGAGGCTGTCGGTTTCCGGATCTCTCAAGCTGAGCGCCACGCGACTTGTCCTGTATGCTGGCGAAGGAATGGTCAAGATCGGGGTCGTGGCGTCCGTCTCATCAAGCTTGGCGATCCTTTCGCCGTGCAGAATCGCAAAGCCGTAGATCTGCTTCAGGATATCCCGAACGTGGATCGCCGTCGCCGGCGCGCCCAGGTCGACGATCTTGCCGCAATGCGCGCGCAGGTCATCCGGCGTGATCTCTGTGAGCAGGCGGTTTTTCCAGATCGGCAGCAGTTCGCGCTCGAAGATCGAACGGCGCATCGCGCTGTTACCGTCAGCGCCTTTCGCTTGACCGCGAATGACCCCGATAGATCGCGACAGATTGTCCCTTTATTTCAATCACTTGGTGGGCGGAGGACGATTGATCGCGATCGCCATCAATGGTCCCGAATCATTCCCACTCGATCGTGCCGGGCGGTTTCGAGGTATAGTCGTAGGTCACGCGATTGATACCGGCGACCTCGTTGACGATCCGCGTCGCGACGCGCGCGAGGAAGCTCGCGTCGAACGGGTAGATGTCGGCGGTCATGCCGTCGACGGAGGTGACGGCGCGCAGCGCGCAGACATTGTCGTAGGTCCGCCCGTCGCCCATCACGCCGACCGAGCGCACCGGCAGCAGCACCGCGAACGCCTGCCAGATCGCGTCGTACAGCCCGGCGGCGCGGATCTCCTCCAGATAGATCGCGTCGGCCTTGCGCAAGGTATCGCAGCGCTCGCGCGTCACCTCGCCGGGGATGCGGATGGCGAGGCCGGGGCCGGGGAACGGGTGGCGGCCGACGAAGATGTCGGGCAGCCCCAGCTCGCGGCCGAGCGCGCGGACCTCGTCCTTGAACAATTCGCGCAAGGGCTCGACGAGCTTCATGTTCATGCGATCGGGCAGGCCGCC
>CAXTPE010000060.1:0-14299 GCA_964245925.1 uncultured Sphingomonadaceae bacterium | reverse complement strand
CGACCGGCAGGCCGGTCGCCGCCGCCAGCGCATCGGCGTCGATCGGGCCGGGGCGGAGCAGGCGGAGCCGGCCGGGCTCGACCGCGACGATCGTCGATTCGAGCCCGAGCGGGGCCGGCCCCGAATCGAGGATGAGCGGGATGCGGCCGCCGAGGCCGTGGGCGACATGCGCGGCGGTGGTCGCGCTGATGCGGCCGCTGGCGTTGGCCGAAGGCGCGGCGAGCGGGCGGCCGGCGGCGGCGAGCAGCGCGCGCATCGCCGGATGGGCGGGGACGCGCAGCGCGATGGTGGCGAGGCCGGCGGTGGCGAGCGGGGCGATGCCGCCGCCGGCGCGCGCCGCCAGCACGAGGGTGAGCGGCCCCGGCCAGAAGCGCGTCGCCAGCGCCAGCGCCGCGGCGGGGAGGACGGCGTGGCGGGCGGCCTCGCCGGGATCGGCGACGTGGACGATCAGCGGGTTGAACGCCGGGCGCCCCTTGGCGGCATAGACGCGCGCGACCGCCGCGCCGGAGGTGGCGTCGGCGGCGAGGCCGTAGACCGTCTCGGTGGCGACGGCGACCGGCTGGCCGGCGCGGATCAGCTCGGCGGCGCGCGCGATGCCGGCGGCATCGCCGGGGCGGATGAGGGTGCTGACGGTCAAACGCGTGTTTCGGCGAGGATCAGTTGCAATTGACGGCTGCGAGCGCCTTCGCGTCGAGCCCGAGGCGGCGCATCTGGGCATGGACGCGCGGCCATACCTCCGCCAGGAACGCCGCCCGCTCGCTCGCCCGCAGCCGCTCGACCGCGCCCGCCGCCACGAACATGCCGACGCCGCGCCGCACGATCACGAGCCCGTCGTCCTGGAAGCTCTGATAGGCCTTGGCGACGGTCAGCGGGTTGGCGCCATGCTCGGCGGCGAGGCTGCGCACCGAGGGCAGCGGATCGCCATCGGCATAGCGGCCGTCGAGCATCGCGGCGGTGATGCTCTCGCGCAGGCGCAGGTAGACGGGACGGTCATCGGCCATCCCGCCATGCTGTGCTAATACAGTACGGCGGTCAAGCGGGGTCCGCCGGCCGGTCGGCGCCGCCCCAGCGCGTGATGACCTGCTCCGGGACGGGGCGCGGCCGCTCCTCGAGCGCGCGCGCGGGCGAGCCGATGAACAGGAAGCCGGCGATGCGGCCGTCGTCCGCGAACGCCGCGCGCACCATGTCCGAATAGGCCGCCCAGCCGGTCAGCCAGCTCCCGACGAAGCCCTCGGCATGCGCGGCGGCGAGCAGGTTCATGCAGGCGGCGCCGGCCGAGAGCTCCTGCTCCCAGATCGGGATGTGGCTGGCATGGGCCGGCACCGACAGCGCGACGACCAGCGCCGGCGCCTGGTGCGCGAACTGCTCGATCGCCTCGTTCTCGAGCCGGCCGGGTTCGGGCCTGGTCTCGCGATAGGCGCGCCGGAGGAGGGCGGCGAAGGCGGCGCGCTGATCGACGGCGACGATCACGAAGCGCCACGGCGCGAGCTTGCCGTGATCGGGGACACGGGTGGCGGCGGCGAGGATGCGCGCGAGCGCGGCGTCGTCCGGGCCGGGCGCGACCATGTCGCGCGGCTTGCCCGAGCGGCGCGTGGCGAGCAGTGCCGCGGGGGAGGAGACATCGTTGAACATGGGTGGCTGGACCGGATCACCTTGGGCCAAATCGCTCGTGGCCAGGCCCTTTCCCGATGGGGAACGGGCTCCGCCGGATACGAGCAGCCGCCATCGACTAGCAGGCGGACCGGCGCGCAACAATCTCCTTCACAGCCGCCACGGCGGCGCTAGTCTGCCGCGTTCGCCGGGTGCGGCCCCGGCGGCAGCATCGGGGAACGCGCCATGGACACACCCGCCGCCGGTTCGCCCGCCGAGCCCGACATCAGCCATGTGAACCCGGCCTCGCCCGACACCTGGTTCGGCCATCCCCGCCAGCTCGCGCGGCTGTTCACCACCGAGGCATGGGAGCGGTTCGGCTATTACGGCATGCGGGCGCTGCTGACGCTCTACCTCGCCAACCACTTCCTGTTCAGCGACGACACCACCAACGGGCTCTACGGCGCCTTCACCTCGCTGGTCTATCTGACGCCGCTGGTCGGCGGGCTGCTGGCGGATCGCTGGCTCGGCTCGAAGCGATCGGTGAAGTTCGGCGCGCTGCTGATGGCGATCGGCTATTTCACGCTCTGCTTCGGCGGGCCGGCGGCGACGCCCTATGCGACGATCGACGGCCAGCGCCACGCGGTGCGGATCGCCCGGGCGGGCCCCGAGAAGGCGCAATATGTCGTCGACGGCGCGCGCGAGCTGAGGATCAAGGGCAATGCGGACGGCACGGTGGCGCTGCTCGCGCCGGACGGCGGCGTCGCGCGGACGATCCCGAAGGGCGGCTTGGCGGCCGGCGGCGACCGCTCGCCCTTCCACACGCTGCTGATGCTGGCCGCGCTCTCCGCGCTCGTGATCGGCAACGGCTTCTTCAAGCCGAACATCTCGACCATCGTCGGATCGCTCTACGCGCAAGGCGACCGGCGGCGCGATGCCGGCTTCACGATCTTCTACATGGGGATCAACCTCGGCTCGCTGTTCTCGCAGCTGCTCTGCCCGCTGCTCGCGGTCATGGTGGGCTGGTGGGCGGGGTTCCTGCTGGCGGCGATCGGCATGCTGGTGTCGTGGAGCCTCGTCCAGTTCGACGGCGGCAGGCTCGCCGGCCATGGCGAGCCGCCAAGGCGGGCCGGGCCGGATCGGGCGCCGGCGATCTATGCGGCCGCGATCGTCGCGGTGCCGGTGGCCTGGCTGCTGTTCCGCAACGTGATGGACAATGCCGCCGCCGCCGCGGCCGCCGCGCCGGGCTTCCTCGGCTATCTCGCCGCGCTGCCGGTGCTCGGCAAGCTGCTGTTCGCGACGTTCGTGGCGGCGGTGCTCGGCATCCCGGTCTGGTCGTTCCGGGTCGGCACGCGCATCGAGGCGCGGATGATGCTGGCGGCGATCGTGCTGATCGTCTTCAACGTGGCGTTCTGGACCCTGTTCGAGCAGGCCGGCTCCTCGCTGACGCTGTTCGCGGACCGCAACACCGATCTGTCGATCCTCGGGCTGTTCACGCTGTCGGCGGGGCAGACCCAGTTCTTCAACGCCTTCTTCATCGTCGCGCTGGCGCCGCTGTTCGGCATCCTCTGGAACGCGCTGGGGCGGCGCGGGATCGAGCCGTCCATCCCGGTCAAGTTCGGCGTCGCGCTGATCGGCGTGGGGCTGGGCTTCCTGGCGCTGATCTGGGGATCGCGCCATGCCGGCGCGGACTTCAAGGTCTCGGTGTGGTGGCTGGCGCTGCTCTACCTGATCCACTCGATGGCGGAGCTGTGCATCTCGCCGGTGGGCCTGTCGATGATAACCAAGCTCTCGATCGCGCGGATCGTGGCGACGATGATGGGGGTGTGGTTCCTGTCGATGTCGGTGGCGCAATATGTCGCGGGCATCGTCGCGCGGTTCGCCAGCGTCGCCACGGTCGGCGGCGAGGTGACCAACCCGGCGCTGAGCCTCGCCACCTATGTGGCGGTGTTCTGGGCGATCGGGCTGGCGGCGATCGCGATCGGCATCGTGCTGCTGGCGCTCTCGCCGGTCATCCGGCGATGGATGCACGGGGTGCATTAGGGCGTTTTCGAAGCAGGTGGGAATCACCCGCTGGCTCGGAAAACGCGGCAGATCGATAATCCGGAGCGGCCGCTCCAGGCTCGATGGCATCGAGTGGATCGGCGGTTTTTCCGCCTGCGTGGATCGGGCTGAAGCCTCCCGCTCCGGCCGCCATCACCAGGCGTTCATCACCGGGCGTTCATCACCGGGCGTTCATCGGCGCGGGCGTAGAGCCGGCTCGCGACGGGCGGCGCGGCGCGCTATGGCCGTCGCCCGAGATCGCTGGGAGGCCAAGATGGCGCGCAAGTTCTTCGGCACGGACGGCATCCGCGGGCGCACCAACAGCCCGCCGATGACCGCCGAGATCGCGATGAGGGTCGGCCAGGCGGCGGGCGCGCGCTTCCTGCGCGGCGAGCACCGCCACCGCGTCGTGATCGGCAAGGACACCCGGCTCTCGGGCTACATGATGGAGAGCGCGCTGGTGGCGGGGTTCACCAGCGTCGGCATGGACGTGGTGATGGTCGGGCCGATGCCGACGCCGGCGGTCGCGATGCTGACCCGATCGATGCGCGCGGACCTCGGCGTGATGATCTCGGCCAGCCACAACCCGTTCCACGACAACGGCATCAAGCTGTTCGGCCCGGACGGCTACAAGCTCTCCGACGAGGACGAGCAGGCGATCGAGGACGCGCTCGACCTGCCGCCGCGGCTCGCCGAGCCCGCCGCGATCGGCCGCGCGCGGCGCGTCGAGGATGCGCGCGGGCGCTATATCCACTTCGCCAAGGCAAGCTTCCCCGAGCATCTCCGGCTCGACCGGCTGCGCATCGTCGTCGACTGCGCAAACGGCGCGGCCTATTCGGTCGCCCCGCCGGCGCTGTGGGAGCTCGGCGCCGACGTGATCGCGCTCGGCGACCAGCCCAACGGCCTCAACATCAACGACCAGTGCGGCTCGACCGACCCGGCCGCCCTGCAGCGCAAGGTGCTGGAGACGCGCGCCGACATCGGCATCGCGCTCGATGGCGACGCCGACCGGCTCATCATCGTCGACGAGCGCGGCAAGATCGTCGACGGCGACCAGATCATGGCGCTGATCGGCGCGAGCTGGGCGCGCACGGGGCGGCTGCGTGGCGGCGGCGTGGTGGCGACGGTGATGTCCAACCTCGGGCTGGAGCGCTATCTGCTGACCCAGGGCCTCGCGCTGGAGCGCACCGCGGTCGGCGACCGGCAGGTGCTGGAAGCGATGCGGCGCGGCGGCTACAACGTCGGCGGCGAGCAGTCCGGCCACATCATCCTCTCCGACCACAGCACCACCGGCGACGGGCTGATCGCGGCGCTGCAGGTGCTGGCGGGTCTCGTCGAGACGGGCGAGCCGGCGAGCGCGCTGCTGCACCGCTTCGATCCGCTCCCGCAGAAGCTGGTGAACGTGCGCTTCGCCGGCGGATCGCCGCTGGAGAACGCGACGGTCAAGGCGGCGATCGCCGGCGGCGAGGAGCGGCTGGGCGGCGCCGGGCGGGTGCTGATCCGCAGGTCCGGCACCGAGCCGCTGATCCGGGTGATGGCCGAGGGCGAGGACGAGGCGCTGGTCGGCGAGGTGGTCGACGAGATCTGCGCGGCGGTCCGCCGCGCGGCATGAGGCGGGGGCCGGCTAGAAGACGAACGCCGCGAAGCTCACCAGCCTGACCGACTGGAGCAGCAGCGAATAGGCCTGCGGCAGGCTCGTGCCGTCGACCACGATGACGTCGTTCGGGTAGATCGGCGGATCGGCGTCCTTGCCCTTGCGGATCGTGGTGAGATCGAACGCGGCGGCCTGGCGCACGCCCTTGATCTGCCGGAAGATCACCACCCGCTTCAGGTTGGCGGCCTTCGACGGCCCCTTCGCGGACGCGATCGCCTGGAGCAGCGAGGCGTCGGGCGTGATCGCGATGACGCCGGGATCGTTGACCGCGCCATCGACCGTGACGGTCTTCTGCGCCGCCGCCTTCAGCGTGACCGCGACATGGGGCGACTGGAGATATTTGAGCGCGAGCAACTGGGTGAGTTCGGCGGAGAAGTCGGCGATCGTCCTGCCCTGCGCCGGCAACGCGCCGACGAGCGGCACGCCGAGCCTGCCGCCGGCGTCGACCGTCGCGTCGCCCGACATGGCGGGAAGCTCGAACACGACGATCGACACCACGTCGCCCACCTCCATCGGGCGCCGGGGCTGATCGACGGCGGGCGGGTCCGGATCGGGCGCGCGGAAGCCCGGCGGCGCATAGGCGATGTCCCTGGCGCGCGTCGTGCAGCCGCCCAGCGGCACGCCCGCCAGCGTGGCCGACAGCGCGGCGAGGAGCATGGGTCCAGCGAACCGGCGATGCGCCATCTCGGCCGCTCCTACTCAGCACCGCCGGGCTCGTCGGCGCCGGCGATCCCGGGTGCGATCGCGCGCCGCCCGCTGTCAACCGGAAAAGGGCGCGGCCCGCCCCGCGGCTCCTCGCGCGCGCCGTCCGTCCGCGGGGCCGTCCGCCGCCGATCCACCAGCGTCAGCACCACCGGCCAGAACCAGCTCGCCGCCATGTCGGTCAGCGTGTCCGGCCATCGCCAGGAGCGATGCGTCACCCGATCGACGCACTCGTTGACGATCTCGGCCGCGATCACGATCAGCAGCGGCAGCATCGCGCCGCGCGGGCGCCGCAGCACCAGCGCGGCGACCAGCCAGATCGCCAGGCCGAGATAGGTGTGGGCGAACTTGTCCTGTCCGCCGCTGTGCTTGACCACCTGCCAGATGGCCTCCTGATAGCGCTGCAAGATGCTCATGCCCGATGCATGCCGAACCGCCGCCGCGAACGCCACCGAACATTCCGCGCGAGCGGCCAGAGCCGGGCAGGGCCGAACTCACCCCGTCTCATCGTCGGCGTTCCACCGGCTCCCGAAGCGCCGGGTCATCGTCGTCGCGCAGCGGCCGCAGACCGTGTGCAGGTCGCCGCGCCGCTCGCTGATCCGGCTCCGGTCGGGCCGGTGCCCGATGATGACGCAGATCCATCGCATGGGAGGGTCTTCTACCGCCCCTGCCTGTCGACCGCTTGAAGCGCGCATGAACTCCGCGCCCGGCCGGCGCTACGGGCCGATGATGTTGTCGAGCGCGGCCGATGCCGCCTGGGCATCGCTTGGCGACGGGCCGACATCGGGATCGACCAGATCGGCGAGCGCGTCCGGCTGGTAGACCGACGCCGGGTTCATCGCGCATTCCGATTGCCAGCCGCTCTCGAAGGTCTCCGCGGCGGTGCCGGCCGGGTGGCCGAGGGCGTCGCCCGCCGCCGGATCGATCATCGCCGCCTCGCCATCCGCCATCGTCAGGAACCGGGCGGGAGCGCCATAGCGGCCGTTCGGCCCCACGCCGGCGATCTGTCCGCACACCACGCGCATGCCCGATCCGCCCTCGACGGTCACGTTCCGGAACCTGGCGGAAGCCGGCGACCGCAGGAGCGCCGCCGTCGCCGGCTCGGCCCGGGCGATGGCATGGGCGGACGTCCAGGGCATCCGGCTGCAGCCGGCCAGCGCGAGGCTCAGGGCCGGAAGCAGCCGGGATGCGCGCATGGGGAACCTCGGCGGCCGGCGGAGGATGCGGCCATGGCTCGGGCCTAGCAGCCGCTCGCGGCGCCGACATTGCCGCCCGGTGAACTCTCCTGCAACCCACGCCTCTCCCGTGCCGTCGCGCTCAGCCCGGCGCCAGCGCCGCGTCGCGCAGCCCGCGCCAGACGTGCAGCGCCTGCACCGTCTCGGCGACGTCGTGGACGCGCAGCAGCTGGACGCCCTGGCCCGCGCCCGCCAGCGCCAGCGCCAGCGAGCCGCCGAGCCGCCGCTCGACCGGCGCCTCGTTGGAGAGCGCGCCGACGATGCGCTTGCGGCTCGCCCCCAGCACGATCCCGCAGCCGAGCCCGTGGAAGAGCGAGAGGCCGTTGAGGATCGCGAGATCGTGGCGCAGCGCCTTGCCGAAGCCGATGCCCGGATCGACGAGGATGCGCGACCGCGCCACGCCCGCCGCCGCCACCGCCGCGACGCGCGCCTCCAGCCAGAGATAGGCCTCGACCAGCGCGTCGTCATAGCGCGGCGAGTGGTGCATCGTCTCGGGGCTGCCCTGGTGATGCATGAGCACGACCGGCGCCCCGCTCGCGGCCGCCAGCCCGGTCATGCGCGGATCGAAGGTGAGCGCGGAGACGTCGTTGATGATCTGCGCGCCGGCGGCGAGCGCGGCCTGCGCGGTGCCGGCCTTGCGCGTGTCGATCGAGACGGCGACGCCGGCGGCGCGCAGCCGCTCGATGACGGGGACGACGCGGGGGATCTCGTCGCCCTCCCAGACCGGCCGTGCGCCCGGCCGGGTCGATTCGCCGCCGATGTCGACGATCGCGGCGCCCTGGCTCGCCATCGTCACGGCGGCGTCGGCGGCGCCGGCCGGGTCGTCGTGTCGGCCGCCGTCCGAGAAGCTGTCGGGCGTCATGTTGAGGATCGCCATCACCTGCGGCTGGTCGAGCCGGACGACGCGCCCGCCGAGCGCGAGCGCCGCGCGCGGGGCGGTGATGCGGGCGACGAGCGCGCGAGCCGCTTCGGCATGCGGCGCCGGGAGGGTCGCGATCAGGGCGTCGAGCGCGGCGACCGGGACGAGCGTGGCGGCGAGGCGCCTGCCGCCCGTCGTGACGATCGCCTCGACCGCCGAGAACCAGAGCAGCCCGCCGGCGAGGCGGAGCACCTGCCCGTCGAGCCCGAAGGGCGCGTCGACGAAGGCGGTGGGGCGCAGCAGGAGGCGGGCATCGGGGGAGCGCGCCAGCGCGGCGGCGATCACGCCGGCAGCTTCGCCAGATAGCGCTGGCGGAGCAGATCGAGCGGGACCAGCGCGCCCGCCTCCTCGACATGCCAGAAGGTCCAGCCGTTGCACGACGGCGCGCCCTGGAGCGCGGCGCCGACACTGTGGATCGAGCCGCTGTGGGGATCGGCGAGCAGCGAGCTGTCGGCGCGGACATGCGCCTGGAAGCGGCGGCGCGCGTCGGTCAGCAGCGCGCCGGGGGCGACGAGGCCGTGCTCGACCAGCGTGCCGAAGGGGACGCGGGGCGCGCCCTTGCGGGACTGCATCACCAGCATCGCGCTCTCGTCGAGCGGGAGCGCGGCGGCGATCCGGTCGCGGGCGAGCGCGACGTAGCGCGGCTCGCGCTCGATGCCGATCCAGCGGCGGCCGAGGCGCTTCGCGACCGCGCCGGTGGTGCCGGTGCCGAAGAAGGGATCGAGCACGATGTCGCCGGGCTTCGTCGTCGCGAGCAGCAGCCGGTAGAGCAGCGCCTCGGGCTTCTGGGTCGGATGCGCCTTGGCCTTGCCGTCCCTGAGCCGCTCGGGGCCGCCGCAGATCGGGAAGCTCCAGTCCGAGCGCATCTGGAGATCGTCGTTCAGGGCCTTCATCGCCTGATAGTTGAAGGTGTAGCGCGCGGTGCCCGAATGCGCCGCCCAGATCAGCGTCTCGTGGGCGTTGGTGAAGCGGGTGCCCTTGAAATTGGGCATCGGATTGGCCTTGCGCCAGACGATGTCGTTGAGGATCCAGTAGCCCTCGTCCTGGATCGCGGCGCCGACGCGGAAGATGTTGTGATAGCTGCCGATCACCCAGATCGTGCCGTTCGGCTTGAGGATCCGGCGGGCCTCGCCCAGCCAGGCGCGGGTGAAGCGATCGTAGGACGCATAGCTGTCGAACTTGTCCCAGTCGTCGTCGACCGCGTCGACCTGGCTGCCGTCGGGGCGGAACAGATCGCCGCCGAGCTGGAGGTTGTAGGGCGGATCGGCGAAGACGAGATCGACGCAGCCGTCCGGCAGCGCGGCCATGGCGGCGATGCAATCCTGCTCGATCACGAGATCGACGGCCGGGAGCGCATGGCCGGCCGTCCTGACGGCGCGCGGCACCCGCTCCATGACACCCATCGCCGTCCACCCCCTGAAAGCGAAGCCGCGAGCGTGAGTCCCCGAGGACTCCGCGTCAAGCGAAAAGCGTGGGGAGTCCGGGGCTTGGGCGGTGCTCCGGAGCCTGAACGAAAGGAGTCCGGCACAGCATCTTGCGGCTGTACCTCATAGCCGGACTCAACTGCTGGTGGTGTGGCCGCGCGGACTCACCCGCGTGCAAAGCCCTCTCGCCCCGAGGGAGAGGGTCACAAGGCGAGCAGCCGGGCGACCGGCGCGAAGCTGCGGCGATGGAGCGGGCAGGGGCCGAGCCTCGCCAGCGCCGCCTTGTGCTGCGGGGTGGCGTAGCCGGCGTTCTGCCGCCAGCCATAGCCGGGATGGGCCTCGTCATAGTCCGCCATCAGCCGGTCGCGCGTCACCTTGGCGATGATCGAGGCGGCGGCGATCGAGCGGCAGAGCGCGTCGCCGGAAACGATCGCCCGCGATGGGCGGGACCATTTCGGCAACGCGTTGCCGTCGACCAGCACCATCGCCGGATCGAGCCCGAGCGCATCGACCGCGCGCGCCATCGCCAGCAGCGTCGCATGATAGATGTTGATCCGGTCGATCTCCTCGACCGACGCGATGCCGACGCCGACCGCCGCCTTGGCGCGGATGCGATCGTGCAGCGTCTCGCGTGTCTGCCGGCAGAGCTTCTTGGAATCATCGATGCCGCGCGGGCAGCGCTGGCGGTCGAGGATCACGGCGGCGGCGACGACCGGGCCGGCGAGCGGCCCGCGCCCGGCCTCGTCGACGCCGGCGAGCGGCTGGGGATGCGGTTTCTCGAGCGCGAGGCAGGGCATGGGCGGCGTGGTTAACCGCTGGCGCGGCCGCTGGAAAGATCGACCTGCGCGTGGCCCATCGGTCCGTGGCCGCCACCGAAGCCGGGGGCGGCGAGCAGCGCCGCGCGGACGAAGGCGCGGGCGAGGACGATCGCGTCGGGGAGCGCCAGGCCCGCGCCGAGGCCGGTGGCGATCGCGGCGGAGAGCGTGCAGCCGGTGCCGTGATCGTGGAGGGTATCGATCCGCGCGGCGTGCCAGGACCGTTCCTGCCAGCCGTCGCGCTGCTCGAAGAGCATGTCGAACAGCCGCGGCTCGGATCCGGCGTCGTCGAGCAGCCGGACTCCCGTGGCCAGGATCGCGCCGGCGCCGCCGCCATCGATCAGGCGGGCGGCGGCGTTCGCGATCTCGCGCTCGTCGGCCACCGGCATCGCCGAGAGCCTGGCGAGCTCGTCGAGATTGGGCGTGACCACCGTGGCGCGGCGCATCAGCGCGCCGAAGGCGGCGATCGTCCGGCCGGTCGCGAGCGTCGCGCCGCTGGTCGCGATCATCACCGGATCGAACACGACCGGCACGCCGGGCAGCTTCTCCAGCCGCGCGGCCACGGCTTCGGCGATCTCGGCCGAGCCGATCATGCCGATCTTGATCGCATCGACGCCGATGTCCGACACCACCGCGTCGATCTGCGCGAGCACCGCCTGCGCCGGCAGCGGCGTGACGGCGCTGACGCCCAGCGTGTTCTGCGCGGTGACGGCGGTGATCGCGGTCATCGCATAGCCGCCGAGCATGGTGACGGTCTTGATGTCGGCCTGGATGCCGGCGCCGCCGCCCGAATCGGACCCGGCGATGGCGAGGATGCGAGGCGGGGGCATGCGCCCGCTATGCGGTGGCTTAAGCGGCGCTGTCCATGCCGAGCTCGCCGAGCTTGCGGTAGAGCGTCGAGCGGCCGATGCCCAGGCGGCGGGCGACCTCGCTCATGCGGCCCTGGTAATGGCCGATCGCGAGGCGGATCACGTCCGCCTCGATCGCGTCCAGCGGGCGGAGATGGCCGTTCGCCTGGTAGAGCGTCACCCCCGGCGCGCCGGCGAGCGCGACGGTGGCGCGATCCGCCGGCGTGCCGCGCACCGGCGCCGTCGATTCGCGCGCGATCTCGGGGAAGTCGGCGGTGGTGAGCGCGCTGCCCTCGCAGAGCACGGCGGCGCGGAACAGCGCGTTCTGGAGCTGGCGGACGTTGCCGGGCCAGCGATAGGACATCAGCAGCGACAAGGCCTCGTCGGTGATGCCGAGGCCGCCGATGCCCGACTGCTGGGCGACGCGGCCGAGCAGGTGGCGGGCGAGCGCGGGGATGTCGCCGGTGCGTTCCCGCAGGGGCGGCAGGGTGAACTGGACGACCGCTAGCCGATAGTAGAGATCCTCGCGGAAGCGGCCGGCGGCGACCTCGTCGAGCAGCGTGCGGTTGCTCGCGGCGATCACGCGGACGTCGATCTCGCCGATCGCGCGGCCGCCGATCGGCTGGACCTCGTTCGTCTCCAGCACGCGCAGCAGCTTGACCTGCGCGTCGAGCGGCAGCTCGCCGACCTCGTCGAGGAAGAGCGTGCCGCCATCGGCCTGCTGGAACTTGCCGACATAGCGATCGAACGCGCCGGTGAAGGCGCCGCGCTCATGCCCGAACAGCTCGGATTCGATCAGGTTGCGCGGGATCGCGCCGCAGTTGATCGCGATCAGCGGGCGTTTGGCGCGCGACGAGGCGGTGTGGATCGCCTGCGCGATGACCTCCTTGCCGACGCCGCTCTCGCCCTCGATCAGCACCGGCACGCGCGCGCGCGCCGCCTTGGCGGCGACCGCCAGCGCCGCCCGGAAATCGGGCGCGGAGCCGACGATCTCGTCGAACCCGAGCGGGCGAGCGAGCTTCTCGGCCATCGGCCTGAGCTCGCGCGCGGCCCGGCCGACGGCGGCCTCGAGCGCGGCGAGCAGGCGATGCGGGGCGAGCGGCTTCACCAGGAAATCGGTGGCGCCGGACCGCATCGCGGCGACCGCGTGCGCGACGGAGGTCTGCGCCGTCACCATCAGCACCGGCAGCGCCGGATGCTCGGCGTGCATGCGCCGGATGAAGGCGATGCCGCTCTCCTCGGGATCCCAGCTATCGATCAGCGCGGCATCGAAGCCGGGCCGCGCGGCGCGCGACAGCAGCGCGAGCGCCGCATCGGCGTCGGCGACGATCTGCGGGCGCCAGCCGGCGCGGCTGGCCATGGCGGCGACGAGCCGCGCCTGCGCGGGCTCGCCGTCGACGATCAGCAGAGCGCGTTCTTCCGATCGCGGCATGGCGGTTCCCATTCCCATCGGCGCGGTGCTACGACGGCAGGGTAAAAGGCCGATTAAGCGGGATGCGCATTTTCCCGACCGGCGGGCGGCGCGCCATCGACGAAGCCGGCGCGGGGGCTTGAGCCGGCCGCGGCGCGGCGGTAAGGCTCGGGCGGGGACAGGACGGGAGGGGATGATGGCCGACTCTGGCTTCGAGCTGAAGGCGCATGAATCCACCTACTCGGGCTTCATCGGCCTGATAAAATATGGCGCGATCGCCTCGTTCGCGATCGCTGCGATCGTCGTCGTCATCCTCGCAAGCTAGGGCGGGGCATGAAGATCGCCGTGCTGCGCGAGGGGCTGGACGGCGAGCGGCGGGTCGCCGCCACGCCCGAGACCGTGAAGAAGTTCGCGGTGCTGGGCGCGACGCTGGCCGTGGAGGCGGGCGCGGGCGAGACCGCGTCGATCGCGGACGCCGACTATGCCGCCGCCGGCGCCGCGATCGGCCCGCGCGCCGAGACGATCGCGGGCGCGGACATCCTGCTGGCGGTGCAGGGGCCGGCGCCGGCCAGCCTCGCCGGCGTGAAGCCGGGCGCCTGGCTGGTGGCGGGGCTCAATCCGTTCGGCCCGAGCCCGCAGGAGGGGCGCGCGCGGATCGACGACTATGCGGCGCTCGGGCTCGAGGCGCTGGCGATGGAGTTCATGCCGCGCATCACGCGCGCGCAATCGATGGACATCCTCTCCTCGCAATCGAACCTGGCGGGCTACAAGGCGGTGCTCGACGCGGCGGCCGAATATGGCCGCGCCTTCCCGATGATGATGACCGCGGCGGGCACGATCTCGGCCGCCAAGGCGTTCGTGATGGGGGTCGGCGTCGCCGGGCTCCAGGCGATCGCGACCGCGCGCAGGCTCGGCGCGCAGGTCTCGGCGACCGACGTGCGCGCGGCAACGAAGGAGCAGATCCAGTCGCTCGGCGCCAAGCCGATCTTCGTCGAGAACGTCAAGGGCATCGAGGGCGAGGGAGCGGGCGGCTATGCGACCGAGATGAGCCCCGAATATCAGCGCGCGCAGGCCGAGCTGGTGTCGTCGCACATCGCCAGGCAGGACATCGTCATCACCACCGCGCTGATCCCCGGCCGTGCGGCGCCGCGGCTGATCTCGGACGCGCAGATCGCGACGATGCGGCCGGGCTCGGTGATCGTCGATCTCGCGGTCGAGGCGGGCGGTAACGTCGAGGGCTCCGTGCCCGGCGAGGTGGTGGTGCGGCACGGCGTCAGGATCGTCGGCCACCGCAACGTCGCGAGCCGGCTGGCGACGGATGCCTCGGCGCTGTTCTCGCGCAACCTCTACAATTTCCTGTCGGCCTTCTGGGACAAGGACGCCGGCCGCCCGGTGCTCCCCGACGACGACGAGGTGACCAGGGGCGTGCGGCTGACCCGGGACGGCAAGGTGGTCAACGAGCGGCTGCTGGCCTCTTAGGGCGGCAGGCTGGCAAGGGGGGGCGAGCCATGGACTTCATATCGATCCTGTCGATCTTCGTGATGGCGTGCTTCGTCGGTTATTACGTCGTCTGGTCGGTCACGCCGGCGCTGCATACGCCGCTGATGGCGGTGACCAACGCCATCTCCTCGGTCATCATCGTCGGCGCGCTGATCGCG
>CAXTPE010000059.1:0-14368 GCA_964245925.1 uncultured Sphingomonadaceae bacterium | reverse complement strand
CGAGCAGATGCCACTTCTTCTCCACCGTCGACGGGGTCGCCGACTTGGTGGTCTTCATGAGCGCCTTCATGGGGCCTCCGCATGGGGCTGAAAACATCCGGCGCCGCCCGTCGCGGGGCAGCGCCCTGGCGGCGGCTAGTGCGGACGGACGCGCTGGAAGTCAAGCAAAAGCGCGCTTTTCCTCTACGGTATCATGATACCTTGAAGCCGGCGCGGCCCTCGTTCCGAGCAGGTGCGCCGCCCGGATCGTCGCGCCGAGCAGCAGCGCCGCGACCGCCTGGTGGGCGGCGGCGAGCGGCAGCGCCACGCCGCTCGCCAGCACCGCGATGCCGAGCAGGATCTGGAGCGCCACCGCCGCCGCGATCGCATGCGCCGCCCCGGTTGCGCCGGCGGCACGCGCGCGGCGCGCCACGAGCAGCACCGCGCCGGCCGCCACCCAGGCCCACCAGCGATGCAGGAACTGCACCACGATCGGGTTGTCGGCGGCGTTGGCGGCGATGCTCCAACCGCCGTGCCAGCCGCCGGCGGGGAACCAGCGCTCGCCCATCAGCGGCCAGCTCGAGAACGCGTAGCCGGCGCGCAGGCCCGCGGTGAAGGCGCCGAGCAGCAGCTGCACGGCGAGCACCGCCAGCGCGGCGGCGGGGAGCGCGCGCAGCGTCGCCGGCCGCGCGGCGGGATCGCGGGCGAGCGCGCGCAGATCGAGCGCGGTCCAGAGCAGCGCCGAGGCGATGAACAGCGCCAGCAGCAGGTGGACGGCCAGCCGGATGTGGCTCACCTCGGTGCGCGCCTCGAGCCCCGAGGCGACCATCCACCAGCCGACCGTGCCCTGCAGCCCGCCGAGCGCGAAGATCGCGACGATCCGCCAGCCATAGCCGCGCGGGATCATCCGCCGCCACCAGAACACCGCCAGCGGGATCGCCAGCGCGAAGCCGATCAGCCGGCCGAGCAGGCGATGGGCATATTCCCAGAAATAGATATGCCGGAAGCCGGCGAGCGTCATGCCGGTGTTGAAGGCGCGATATTGCGGGATCGCCTTGTAGCCATCGAACTCCGCCCGCCACTGCGCGGCGTTCAGCGGCGGGACGATGCCGCGGATCGGCTTCCACTCGGTGATCGACAGCCCGGATTCTGTGAGCCGGGTGATGCCGCCGACCACCACCATCAGCAGGACGAGCGCGGCCAGCGCCAGCAGCCAGCGGGAGAGGGCGCGCGGCGCTGGTCGGGGCGCGGCGGGACGGTACTGCGACATGGCGGCGCTATGCGCGCGGCGACCCGGCCCCGACAAGTCATGGCGTCAAGTCCTTCCGGCAATTCCCGATTTGGACAGCGGGCGGCGCTTGGCGTAAGCAGGCGCGGCGCGTCGGCCGCGGGGGCGCGGCGAGTGGTAGCGAAGAGGAGTGCCGGTGTCCGATCGTCCGTCCACGCTGCAGCCGGCCACGCCCCTGCTCGACCGCGTCGACACTCCGGAGGCGCTGCGCCGGCTGCCGGCACATGAGCTGCCGGCGCTCGCCGAGGAGCTGCGCGCCGAGACGGTAGCGGCGGTGTCGGTGACGGGCGGGCATCTCGGCGCGGGGCTCGGCGTCGTCGAGCTGACGGTCGCGCTCCATTATGTCTTCGACACGCCGCGCGACACGCTGATCTGGGACGTCGGCCATCAGGCCTATCCGCACAAGATCCTCACCGGCCGACGCGAGCGCATCCGCACGCTGCGCACCGGCGGCGGGCTATCGGGCTTCACGCGGCGCAGCGAGAGCGTCTATGATCCGTTCGGCGCGGCGCACAGCTCCACCTCGATCTCGGCCGCGCTTGGCTTCGCGATCGCCAACAAGCTCGCGGGGACGCCCGGCAAGGCGATCGCGGTGATCGGCGACGGCGCGATGTCGGCGGGCATGGCGTATGAGGCGATGAACAACGCCGAAGCCGCCGGCAACCGGCTGGTGGTGATCCTCAACGACAACGACATGTCGATCGCGCCGCCGGTCGGCGGGCTTTCGGCCAGCCTCGCGCGGCTCGTGTCGAGCGCGCCGTTCCTGTCCTTGCGCGATCTCGCCAAGCGCTTCGCCCGGCGGCTGCCGCGCCCGCTGGCGGACGCCGCGCGGAAGACCGACGAATATGCGCGCGGCATGGCGATGGGCGGCACGCTCTTCGAGGAGCTGGGCTTCTATTATGTCGGCCCGGTCGACGGGCATAATCTCGACCAGCTCATCCCGGTGCTCGAGAACGTCCGCGATGCCGAGGAGGGGCCGATCCTGGTCCACGTCGTCACCCGCAAGGGGCATGGCTATGCCCCGGCCGAGGCGGCGCCCGACAAATATCACGCGGTCCAGAAGTTCGACGTGCTGACCGGCGGACAGGTCAAGGCCGAGCCCGGGCCGCCGAGCTATACCGCCACCTTCGCGAAGGCGCTGCTGGCCGAGGCGGAGCGCGATCCGCGGGTCTGCGCGATCACCGCGGCGATGCCGTCCGGCACCGGGCTCGATGCGTTCCAGAAGCGGTTTCCGGGTCGCACCTTCGACGTCGGCATCGCCGAGCAGCATGCCGTCACCTTCGCGGCGGGGCTGGCGGCGCGGGGCATGCGGCCGTTCTGCGCGATTTACTCGACTTTCCTCCAGCGCGCCTATGACCAGGTCGTCCACGACGTCGCCATCCAGAAGCTGCCGGTGCGCTTCGCGATCGATCGCGCCGGGCTGGTCGGCGCGGATGGCGCGACCCACGCCGGCGCGTTCGACGTCACCTATCTCGCCACGCTGCCCAACATGGTGGTGATGGCGGCGGCCGACGAGGCCGAGCTCGTCCATATGGTCCACACCATGGCGCTCCACGACGACGGGCCGATCGCGGTGCGCTATCCGCGCGGCAACGGCACCGGCGTCGCGCTGCCCGCGGTGCCCGAGCGGCTGGCGATCGGCGAGGGGCGGGTGATGCGCGAGGGCAAGACGGTGGCGCTGCTATCGCTCGGCACGCGGCTCGGCGAGGCGCTGGCGGCGGCCGAGCGGCTCGACGCGCTCGGGCTCTCGACGACGGTCGCGGACCTGCGCTTCGCCAAGCCGCTCGACGAGGCGCTGATCCGCCGCCTGTGCGCGACGCACGAGGTGGTCGTCACGATCGAGGAGGGCGCGATCGGGGGCATGGGCGCGCATGTGCTGACGCTGGCGTCCGATCACGGGCTCCTCGATGGCGGGCTCAAGATCCGCACCATGCGGCTGCCGGACATGTTCCAGGAGCATGACAAGCCCGAGCGGCAATATGCCGAGGCCGGGCTGGACGACGAGGCGATCGTCGCGACCGTGCTGGCGACGCTCCGGCGCAACGCGATCGGCGTGGCCGAGGGCGCGCGCGCCTGAGCGGGCGCGGATCGGCCGGCGGGATGGGCCGCCGGCCTGCCATGTGTCAGGCGATGAGGATGGACCCCACCACCAGCGCCTGCACCGCGATGGCGACGATCGCCATGGCTGCGATTTCCAGGTTCTGCATCACTGATCTTCCTTCTGCGCCGGACGGCCGGCCTGTTGTGCGATGCAGCATAGCTAGCGCGGCTGGAATAAAATTTCAAGTGCTTGCTTAGTATCTCCAGATGCATCTTTTGCAATCATGCCGAGATCTGGCCGACCGACCGTTTGAAACTGTCGACGCGTCGAGCTCGGCGGAGCCGACGTGCGTGCCGCGCAACGGCTGTCCGGGGATGTGCGGCCCGGCGGTAACGGCATGAGGATGCTGCGCCTGCGTGCGGATCAGCTTCTCGTGGAGCGCGGGCTGGCGGAGAGCCGGGCGCGCGCGCAGGCGCTGGTGCTGGCCGGGCTGGTGTTCTCGGGCGAGCGTCGGATCGACAAGCCCGGGCAGGCGATCGCCGCCGATGCCGCGCTCGAGGTGCGCGGGCGCGATCATCCCTGGGTCTCGCGCGGCGGGGTCAAGCTCGCCCATGCGCTGGGGCATTTCGCGATCGATCCGGCGGGCATGATGGCGATCGACGTCGGCGCGTCGACCGGCGGCTTCACCGACGTGCTGCTGAGCCGGGGCGCGGCGCGGGTCTATGCGGTCGATTCGGGCACCAACCAGCTCGCCTGGAAGCTGCGCGGCGATCCGCGCGTGATCGTGCTGGAGCGGACCAACGCGCGCCACCTGACGGGCACCGAGATCCCCGAGCCGATCGACCTCGTCACCTGCGACGCGAGCTTCATCGGGCTCGCCAAGGTGCTGCCCGCGGCGCTCGGCTTCGTGCGCGCCGGCGGGCGGCTGGTGGCGCTGGTGAAGCCGCAGTTCGAGGCGGGGCGCGCGGAGGTCGGCAAGGGCGGGGTGGTGCGCGATCCCGCCGTCCACGCGCGCGTCTGCGAGGAGGCGGCCGCCTGGCTGGCGGGGATTGGCTGGACGGTGGACGGGGTGACGCCGAGCCCGATCACCGGGCCGGAGGGCAATATCGAGTTCCTGCTGGCGGCGCGGCGTCCCTGATGGAAGCACCGCTCGCGCTTGTCTTTCCGCATTGCGGCGAATAGCCCTGCCGCCGATGTCCCGCGCCGTTCCGCCCCCCGCATCATGAGCGAGCTCGCCTCGCGCGGGCAATTGCGCATGTCGTTCGTGCGGGTGGCGCTGGTGATCGTGCCGCTGGTGCTGCTGCTCGGCGTCGCCTCCGGCGTGCTCGCCGGATCGGGCGGCGACGATCCCTGGTTCGCCGCGCTCGCGAAGCCTGGCTACATGCCGCCGGCCTGGGCGTTCCCGGTTGCCTGGACGATCCTCTACGTGCTGATCGGCTTCGCGCTCGCGCAGGTGATCGCGGCGCGGGGCGCGCGCGGGCGCGGCATCGCGGTCGGCCTGTTCGCGGTGCAACTGGCGCTGAACCTCGCCTGGTCGCCGCTGTTCTTCGCCGCGCACCGGGTGTCGGCGGCGTTCGTGCTGATCCTGGCGATCATCGTCGCGACGGTCGCGGCGATGCTGGCGATGGCGCGGGTGCGGCGCCGGGCGGCGCTGCTGATGCTGCCCTATCTGGCCTGGCTGTGCTTCGCCGCCGTGCTCGACCATGCGATCGACCGGCTCAACCCCGATGCGGCGACGCTTGCGCCGCCGGGCGCGCGCACCCAGATCACGCTCTGATCCAAGCCGATCCGGGAACCCCAGCCATGCAATCCGAGAACCGCTTCTTCGACGATTTCGCCAAGATCCTGAATGGCGCCGCCGGCACCATCGCCGGCATGGGCCGCGAGGCGGAAGCGTCCGCGAGGGCGCGCGCGCGCGAGTGGATCGGCGGGCTCGATTTCGTCGGCCGCGACGAGTTCGAGGCGGTCAAGGCGATGGCGGCGGCGGCGCGCGACGAGGCGGACGCGTTGCGGGCGCGGATCGCCGCGCTGGAGGGCGCGGGCGAGCATGCGCCGACATCCGACGACGTCCCGGAGTGACGCCGGCCGGTCTTCGCGGACTTGCGGCGGGCGGCGCGCATCGGCACGGTCGGCGCGGGTCGGGCGGGGGCGTGCATGCGGGTGGATGATTATGAGGAGGCGCGCGAGGCGAGCGCGCCGCTCGACATGATGGAGCAATATTTCGGCGCGCGCGGCTGGTCGTGCGAGCGGGTGAGCGACGAGGAGATCGTCGCCCAGGCGCAGGGGAGCTGGACGCAATATGAGCTGCGCGCGGTCTGGCGCGACGAGGATCGCGTGCTGCAGTTCCTGGCGCTGCCCGACATCCGCGTGCCGGCCGACAAGCGGGCGACGATCTACGAGGCGCTCGGGCTCATCAACGAGCAGCTCTGGATGGGCCACTTCGAGATGTGGTCGAGCTCCGGGCTGATCCTGTTCCGCAACGCCGCGATGCTGGACGCGGGCGGCGAGGGGACGATGACGCTCGATCATGCCGAGGCGCTGGTCGAGACCGCGGTGGACGAGTGCGAGCGCTTCTATCCGGTGTTCCAGTTCGTGCTGTGGGCGGACAAGTCGCCGGCCGACGCGATCGCCGCCGCGCTGATCGATACACAGGGCGAGGCCTGAGTGGCCATGGTTCTGCCGGACAGGCCGGTCTGGCTGCTCGGCTGCGGCAACATGGGCGGCGCGATGCTGCGGCGCTGGATCGCGGCGGGGCTCGATCCTGCTCAGGTGACGGTGATCCGCCCCTCCGCCGCGCCGGTGACGGACGGCGTGACGGTGCTGGCCGCGCCGCCGCCCGATCGAGCGGCGCCGGCGGTGCTGGTGCTGGCGGTCAAGCCGCAGAAGCTGGACGAGGCGCTGGCGCCGCTCGCCGCGCGGGTGGACGAGCGGACGCTGGTGATCTCGATCCTGGCGGGCGTCGAGTGCGCGTCGCTGCGGCGGCGGCTGCCGGCGGCGGGCGCGATCGTCAGGATGATGCCGAACATGCCGGTCGGGATCGGCAAGGGCGCGATCGGGCTGTTCGCGGCCGACGATGGTGATGACGGCCAACGCATGGTCCTGGAGGCGCTGGCGGCGCCGCTCGGCCACCACGAATGGATCGGCGACGAAACGATCATCGATGTCGTTACGGCGCTGGCGGGCAGCGGGCCGGCGTTCCTGTTCCGCTTCACCGATGCGCTGGCGGCGGCGGGCGCGGCGCTGGGGCTGCCGGCGGCGCAGGCGGCGCGGCTCGCGCTGGCGACGATCGAGGGCGCGGCGGCGCTGGCGGCGGGCGCCGGCGAGACGCCGGCGGCGCTGGCGAGGCGCGTCGCGAGCCCGGGCGGCTCGACGCGGGCGGGGCTGGACGTGCTCGATGCCGAGGGCGCGCTGCACGGTCTGATCGCCGAGACGCTCGGCGCCGCGGTACGGCGCAACGCCGAGCTGGCGGCGGCGGCGCGGTGATCCGCGGGCTGGCCGGCCTGCCGCTGCTCTGGCTGGCCGCGCCGGCGATCGCGGCGCCAGCCGAGCGGCCATCGGCACGCATCGCGGTCGTCTCGGCGTTCGAGCCGGAGTGGCGGGCGCTGCGGGGCGAGGTAGCGCATGCGCGAGCGCGCACCATCGACGGCGTCGAGTTCGTCACCGGCAAGCTCGCCGGCAAGCCCGTGCTGCTGTTCCTGAGCGGCATCTCGATGACCAATGCCGCGATGACGATGCAGCTCGCGCTCGATCGCTTCGCGGTGCGCGCGATCGTCTTCTCGGGCGTCGCCGGCGGGGTCGATCCGTCGCTGGACGTCGGCGACGTGGTGGTGCCGGAGCGCTGGGGGCCATATCTGGAGGCGGTGTTCGCGCGCGCCCGGCCGGACGGGAGCTTCGCGCCGCCCGACGCCGAGCGCGGCGCCGACGGCTTCGCCAACTACGGCATGATCTTCCCGCGCGGGACCATGGCGCGCCGCGCGGGCGCGCCGCCGGCGCGGCGCTTCTGGTTCGCGGCCGATCCGGCGATGCTGGCGGTCGCCGCCCGGATCGCGCCCGGCGTGGCGCTCAGGCGCTGCGTGGCGACGCTGTGCCTGACCGGCACGCCGCGCGTGGTCGTCGGCGGCAATGGCGTCTCGGGGGCGGCGTTCGTCGACAATGCCGAGTTCCGCGCCTGGGCGTTCCGCACCTTCCAGGCGCGCGTGCTCGACATGGAGACGGCGGCGGTCGCGCAGGTCGCCCATGCCAACGCCCGGCCGTTCATCGCCTTCCGCAGCCTCTCCGACCTCGCCGGCGGCGATCCGGGCAAGAACCAGGCGCACGCCTTCTTCGGTATCGCCTCGGACAATTCGGCGGCGGTGGTGACGGCGTTCCTGAAGGCGCTGCCGTAGCCGCTCAGCGTTGCAGCCGGTCCACCCGCGCGCGTTCGGCCGGCGGGATGAGGCCTTCGAGCACCTGCCAGAAGCCCGCCACCGCCGCCGGGCCGGCCTGCGCATAGGCGCCCGACAGCCGCCCGCGCAGCGTTTCGAACAGCTCGGCCTCCAGCGCCTGGCCGGCGGCGGTGAGGCGGAGCAGGCGCTGGCGCCGGTCCTCGCGCCCCGCCCGCGCCTCGACCAGCCCGCGCGCCGAAAGCTCGCCCAGCACGCGCCCGAGCGACTGCTTGGTGACCGCCAGCAGCGCCAGCAGCGCGCTTACCGGCAGATCCGGCTGGCGGGCGATGAAGTAGAGCGCGCGATGGTGCGCGCGGCCGAGACCCCGCGCGGCGAGGCCGTCGTCGATCGTGCGGGTGAGATGGCTGTAGCCGAAATAGAGCAGCTCGACGCCGCGCCTGATCTCGGCCTCGCGCAGAAACAGCGGCGAGGCCGGGCGCGACGGCTCGAGGACAGGTTGGGCAGCCATGTTGACGCATTTACCGCCCCGCCCTACGTCCCGCAATGCTTTTGCAGCGAGGAGCGCGGCGTCGGTGGACGGCTTGTCGGAAGGATGTGGGGCGGCTAACGCGGTGCCGCTCGACAGCGGCTTTCGCGGGTATAGCTCAATGGTAGAGCACTAGCCTTCCAAGCTTGTGACGCGGGTTCGATCCCCGCTACCCGCTCCAGCTTCCTTCCACGGCAACAGACGATCCCGGAGAGGCCGATGACGGATCAGGCGCTGATGTTCGAGCGGGTGCCGCATCCCGCCCCCGTCGCGGCCGATGCGCGCGCGGCGCTGCTGGAGGATCCCGGCTTCGGGCGGGTGTTCACCGATCATATGGTGACGATCGCGTGGTCGGCGGAGCACGGCTGGCACGATGCGCGGGTGCGCGCGCGCGCGCCCTTCACGCTCGATCCGGCGGCGGCGGTGCTGCATTATGCGCAGGAGATCTTCGAGGGGCTGAAGGCCTATCGGCTGGCGGACGGCGGGATCGCGCTGTTCCGGCCAGAACGGAACGCGCGGCGGTTCGCGGACTCGGCCGAGCGGATGGCGATGCCGGTGCTGCCCGAGGCGCTGTTCCTGCGGGCGATGGAGGAGCTGGTCGCGATCGACGCCGACTGGCTGCCGGGCGGCGAGGGGAGCCTCTACCTGCGGCCGTTCATGTTCGCCGACGAGATGTTCCTCGGCGTGCGGCCGGCGGCGCACTACATGTTCGCGCTGATCGCGTCGCCGGCCGGCGCCTATTTCAAGGGCGGCGGCAAGCCGGTCAGCGTCTGGCTGTCGGACGATTACAGCCGCGCCGGCGCGGGCGGCACGGGTGCGGCCAAATGCGGCGGCAATTATGCCGCGAGCCTCGTCGCGCAGGCGGAGGCGATCCGCCACGGCTGCGACCAGGTCGTGTTCCTCGACGCCGCCGAGCGGCGCTGGGTGGAGGAGCTGGGCGGCATGAACATCGTCTTCGTGTTCGACGACGGATCGCTGCTCACCCCGCCGCTCGGCGGCACGATCCTGCCCGGCATCACCCGCGACGCCATCCTCGCGCTCGCGCGCGCCGAGGGGCGGACGGTGCGCGAGGAGCGCTACGCGATCGACCAGTTCCGCGCCGACGCCGCCAGCGGCCGGCTGCGCGAGGCGTTCGCCTGCGGCACGGCGGCGGTGATCGCGCCGATCGGCGCGATCAGGAGCAGCGCCGGAGATTTCACGATCGGCGGCGGCGACGGCGGCGCGATCACCGACGGGCTGAAGGCGAAGCTCGTCGGCATCCAGCGCGGCACGATCGCGGACCGCGAGGGCTGGGTGCGCCGGATCGGCTGACGCCTGTCCGGCGGCGGTTTCCGGTCAGCGCGCGGCGCCCTGCGGCGGGAGCTGCGACAGCGGCTTCTCGGCGTCCGCCGCGGTCGGGATGTGCTGGAGCCCCATCATGTAGAGCATCGCAGCACCCAGCGCCGCCACGATCAGGAGCAGGATGAGGCAGCGCCTGAGATCTTTCATGTCGGCGCTCCCGGCCCGCGGCGATTCGCGGCCAGGCCGATGGAACGCGCAAAACCGCGCGGGATCAACATATTGGTTACGGCGCGGGCATCGGGCGTGGATGGCCGCTCGACTTTCGGCGCGCGGCGGGACATCGTCGCGTTCCCGATGGAGCGAGGATCGCACGGATGAGGATGATCGCGGTCGCGGCGCTGCTCGCCGGCTGTCTGCTCGCGGCGGCGTGCAACACGGTGCGGGGCGCCAGGGAGGATGCGCGATCGGTCGGCCGCGTGTTCACCGATCATCCCGACGGAGCGAAATGATGCCGGATCCGGCGGAACGCGGCGCGCTCGTCGTCTGGCTGCAACTGGTGGGGCTGCTGGCGCTGGTCGCGGTGTTCGGCGGCATCGTCTTCCTGGTGGCGCGGAGCCTGCGGACGGGCGGTTAGGGCGGGACGAAGCGGCCCCCGGCCGCCCCGCCCCCTCCCGCGAGCGCAATGGCAGGAATCGTGATGGACCTCGCAAGGCCCGCTTCGCGGCGAAGAAGCTTCCGCTCGCTCGACCTGTTGCGCGGGATCGCGGCGATTGCCGTGGTCGGCTACCATCTGAACACCGCCATGGTGCATATCCTGCCGGCCAGCTATCTCGCCGTCGATCTGTTCTTCGTCCTGAGCGGCTTCGTGATCGCCCACGCCTATGAAGAGCGGCTGACCACATCCCTCGGCGTGGGCGAGTTCCTCAGGCTGCGGATAATCAGGCTCTATCCATTGTACCTGCTGGGGACGATGGCCGGCGTGGCGGTATTCGTCGCTCCGCTCATCGTCCACGGCGGGGAGCGCGCGCGCTTCGGCGCGTTGGCGCCAAGCCTGCTGTTCTCCATCCTGCTGCTGCCGACGCCGCGCGCCCTGTCCGCGAACACGAGCCACCTCTATCCGTTCAACTTTCCGGCCTGGTCGCTCCTGTGGGAGCTGCTGGTGAACATCGTGTACGCGATCGTCGTGCGGCGATTGAGCAACACGGTCCTGGTCGCGATCATCATCTGCGGCCTGGCGCTCCTGATCGATGCCGACTGGAGATATGGCGGCCTGGCCGGGGGCTCGAGCTTCGGCACCCTCGGCTGCGGCGCGCAGCGGGTGCTCTACTCGTTCTTCGGCGGCGTCGGCGTCTATCGCCTGTGGCTGGGCGGCGCCTTGGGGTGGGTTCGCCTGCCGGCGTGGGCCGCCGCCGGGCTGCTCGTCGCGGTGCTGGCCGCGCAGCCCGCCCGCCACGCCTTCGCCTATGATCTGGTGGCAACGGCGGTCGTGTTTCCGCTGCTGGTGCTTGCGTCGGCGCGGGCGCCGAGCGCCGGTCCGCAACGCCTCTCCACCGGGCTGGGGCTGATGTCCTACGCGCTGTACGCGCTGCATGCGCCGTTCACCAAGCTGGAGGCGGCGGCCTGGCTTCGCCTGGGCGGGCCCGGCGGGTTCGAAGCGCTCGGGATCGAGCTGCTGTTCGTCGCCTGCATGATGGCGACGGCGCTGGCGGCCGACCGCTATTTCGACGTCCCCGTGCGCCGGTGGCTGTCGCGATCCGTGCGTGGCGGGCGCTGAACCGGAGCGACCGCGCCATCGGCATCGGTGGCCGCGAACCGACGGGCTGGAGCGCTCCGGCCGCTGATGCTGGTGGAAGGGGCTTCTAACGAATAAGTGTGTAAAGACGGCAGAAATGCGTGAGTCTGATGAACGTCTCTTTGCAGAGTGCCCCCGAAAGTGCCCCCACGCGCACAACCATGTTTAGGTTTAATTCCCGCCGCGCACGATCAGCTCCTGCACCCGCTTCGCGGATCCGGCTTGATCGTCGAGAAGGGCGACGGCGACAGATGCTGCCGTTTTGGACAGGCGTCGCGGTCGAGCGCCGGTCTATGGACGGGCGATTGTCATCAGCTCGACCAGCGCGATCATCCAGACGCCCGTGAGCGCCAGGACGGCCGCGCTGGCCGTCCGCATCACACCGCCCGCGCCGCGCTCGCCTCGGCGACGTCGACGGCGATCTGGCCTGCCTTGCCCGCGATCGAGGCGGCGCCCGGGATGAGCGCGGCGATGAGCGGCGCGAGCTCGGCCGCGCCGGCCGCCACGCTGTTGACGTGCGCGATCACCTTCGTCGTGTCCGACTTGCTGCCGGCGCGCTGGAAGGCGGTGGCGGCCAGCACGGCCGCGGCGATCGCGCCGTTCGCCGGCGAGACGGTGCCGGCTGCGACGCCGGCTGCGGTCCCGAGGATGCCGGCGGCGGCGGTGAGGTAGGTCTTGTAGCCCTTAAGGGTCTTGAGGATGTTCATGAGGATCTCCGAAGACTGGCCAGCGCCGCCGACCGTCGGCGCGGGCGGGATGATCGGTGCTGGTCGGGAAAAAGATCGACGCGGTTCCGCGCTGAGGCCACTCTCCTCGCCATGAGGCGGAAGTTCACCAAGGCGGAGTTGTCGGCGGCTCCGGCCGCCTGGATGCCCGATGGTCCCACTCGTAAGAGGCTGGCGCTGCGAAAGTAGCAGAGCAGCGAGCAGGCTAAGCCCTTAGCTTCGCGAGCGCCGCCGCGAGCCTCTGGTCATAGTGGTTCGCGCGATAGGCCGTGCCGTTGTAGCCCTGCGCGAACGCCGCCCAGTCGCCGCGGCGAAGCGGCTCCGCCAGGCCGGCGTGGTCGACGAACCGCGCGAACGCGAGCAGCTGCGCATGCTCGTCGGTCGACATCCAGCAAGCGAACGCGAACGGGTCGGCGCAGCCGCAGGCGCGGAAGTTCTCGCCCAGGATCTGGAACGCGCCGTAGCTGGCGCTGGCGAACGCCGCGTCGACATCGAGCGCCATTGCCTCGAGCAGCTGCGCGTAGCGGCCGAACTGGGTGGCGGGATATGGACGCATGCCCCAGCGCGGGTAGCTGACCGCCGAATGGGAATGATCGAACTTGCCGCCGGTGGCGCGGCTGAACCGGTGCGGCTCGAACAGGATCGTCGGCCGACCGTCGATGAACGGCGATCCCGAAGCCTCGACCTGGCGGACCGCCATGACGTGCGCCGGCGTGCAGCCGAGCACCTGCGCGGCCTGGGCGACGTCGGCGGCGCTCGCCGGCGTGTCCGCGCCGATCGCAAGCCGCTTCATCACGCCGGCGCGAGTTTCCGCGCCGGCGATGCCGTCGATCGCGCCGGCGTAGCAGGCGTCGCGCGCCAGCCGGCGCTGCAGCTCGTGCAGATCCATGGTGTCTCCGAAGTTGCGCTTGTGCGAGCCGCGGCGCCGCTCGCGCGAGGCGCAGCGCGGAGGGTGAACCGCGGTTCGGTCGGCGCTCAGCTCGCCGCGAGGTGGTTCATGACGGACCGGACGACGTATCGACAGCACTTGCGGGAGGCGTCGCGGCGGTGATCCTGGCGGCGCTCACCGCGCCCTTCTCGGCAGCTTCCGCGGCCTCCTGGCGACCGCGCATCTCGCGGATCTTCGCGACATGCGCGGCCGCCTTGTCCGGGCTCGCTTCCAGCAGCATGAAGAAGGCGTTGAGGCACTGGTCGAGGTTGTTCATGCGGTGACGCATGATCGCCAGCTCGGCGGTGTGCTGGGCGCGCTCGAGCTCGAGTCTCGCCTCGTAGTGGATCCGCTGCGTCTCCAGCTTTTCCTCGAGCTTGGTCACGCGGTCGGTCAGGTCGTCCCGATATTTCTCGTCGGCGTCGAGCTGCATGCGGCGCATCGGCACGCGCGAGCGGAGCCAATAACCGATCAGCGCGAGCAGGCCGCTCCATACACCCGCCGCGGTCAGCTGCGAGGCGGTCGATCCGAGGCCGTGGACCGCGACCGGCATCGTCGCGACGTCAGCCACGTCGATCATCCTGGTACGCCCTGACGGTGCGTATCGCGATCAGCGCGACCAGCGTCGAGAACAGGTGGAGACCGATCGCCACCGCAGGGGTGTCGACCCCGCCGGGCGCGCGCACGTTAAACCCGACAGGGATGAGCGCGAAGGCGCCGAGCAGCGCCCAGAGCACATCGTAATAGCGCGCGCGCCCGGTGAGCACCCGCCAGAAGGCAGGCGCGCGCAGGAGCACGAAGAAGGCCCAGCTGGTGAGCGCTATGCAGCGCAGGAGCACCAGCATGCTCACCGCGCCGTTCCTTCGCCGGCGGCGTCGACGATCGTCACGCCGGGAGCCGCTCGAGATCGGCCGGGTCGATCGGGCCGTCCTTCCACCCAGCGGGCGGCGCCGTGGCGTCGCCAAGCACGTCGGACTTGGCCGGGAGCCGTTCGAGATAGGGATCGAAGATCTGCACCGTCGCGCCATTACCGACGACGGTACCATCGGTCGTCAGCAGGATGCGCAGCTTGATCGACGCGGTGTTCGCCGGGACGGTGCAGGGATCGGTCGTGAACGGGCCGGTGTAGCTCTCGTTGGGCATCGCGCCGGTGGCGTCGAACTTCTGGCAGCTGAACAGCGTGGCCCCGCCGGCGTCGAGCGCTTGCCAGTAGACCAGCGGCACGCGGAAGCCGATCGGGTTCTGGACGTTGATGCTGACCGAGAAGACCAGCTTCTCGCCGACGACGAACGCGGTCTGGCCTGCCTTCTCGGCGCGGAACTGCTCGTTGAACGCGCCCGCCGCGGTGAGCGTCACGCCGCTGGCGGTGGCGGCGGGCGCGGGCGTGACGGTGATCGTCCCCGTGCCGCCGCTGAGCGAGGCG
>CAXTPE010000058.1:0-14379 GCA_964245925.1 uncultured Sphingomonadaceae bacterium | reverse complement strand
GAGCACTGTCTTCGGGAGGCAGGGGCCGGAGGTTCGAATCCTCTCTCCCCGACCAATATCCAGTGTCCGCGAGCCGGATCCGTCGGCGCATCCGGCAGCGGAGGCATCCTTGCGCAACATCGATTTCAGTTCGTGGCAAAGCCTGCTCACGACCTTGCTCGGCCTTGCGCTGTTCACGTTGATCGGCGTCGGCGTCCGTCTGCTGACGATGTTCACGATCCAGCAGCGGCGCGAGCGCGTGAACCGGCAGATCAACGAGCGCCTGCGCACGCTGATCGCCGCCTACAAGACGCTCGGCGGATCGTTCACCGGAAGTCTGGCGGTCGATCCGACCCACCTGCGCGACGTGCGCCGGCGGGAAGAACCTCCTGCCCGGATCGAGGGCGCGACCGCCCCGGATCCGGGCACCGGCGGCGAGCCGGGTTCAGACCGCGCGCGACGCATCCGCGACGCGGCCGAGGCCGCGCTGTCGGACATCATCCTGCTCGGCACCGAAGAGCATGTCCGCCTGGCGGAGAGCGCGGCGCGCGAGCTGGTGGCCGGACGGGCGGTCCACACGCACGCGCTCGTCGTCTCGCTCCGCGCCTTCATCCGGGAAGCGCTCGATCTCGATCCGATCCCGACCGACCTCGCGATCCCGACGCAGGGACCGACGCGACCCTCGGGATCCGGCGTTCGCGGCAAGGGGGAGCGCGGCAAGGATGACGCTCGCCAGGGCGGCGCGGGCGGCGGTGGAAGTGGTGGCGGCGGCATGGGAATGGGTGGCGGGATGGGCGGAGGGCTCGGTCCGGGCGACCACCATGACGATCCGTTTCAGTCGGGTCATCACCGATAACGCGGCGGGGTGCGGAGGCGCACGACGGCTATCGCGCAACGGCTGTGACGCGACCGCTGGAAGGAGGCTTGAGAGAAACGCCGCTGAGCGATGATCGAGCTTACCCCGCCGCGCTTGCATCCTCTGCACAGGGCGTGGGAGGAGCGGCTTCGCGCCCTCCTCCCGCTCCTATGTGCCGAGCGGCCGGCAGCCCGGAGTTCACTGTGACAGGATGCTCGCGATGATGCCGGTGGCGGCCGCGACGAGCAGATAATCGCCGCTGTTGTTGCCCTCCCGGACCCACTGATAGCCGCGGGGCGGCGTGCGCAGCCCCCGGCGGCTCCAATCGCTCACCACATAGCGGCGCTGACTGGCGGCGAGCCGCTGGCCCTTGCGGAACCTGTTACCGCGCGATGCGGAGATCTCGCGATATTTCACGACCTTGACCGGGGCGTGACGGACCTCATGCCCGCGCGCGTCGCGGTGCTGAGCGGATGCGCCGGTCGCGGGCATGGCCGCGACGAGCGCGAACATGACCGTTCCCATGAGCATGGATTTCATCGGACGTTCCTTCCCTGGCGATCGTGTGCGGGATTGCGCACGTCTCCGAGCAGCCGAGGCCCCCGAAGGATCGAGGAGCCGCTCCTGGATTTACCGAAGCGATGGCGAACGCCGATGTTCCGGCAGGACCATCCGCGCTCGGGCGGCCGACGTCAGATCGCCGTGGCGGCAGCGGGCGGCGGGGTCTAGCATTCTCCCGCGCGATGCACGCGCAGGAGAAGATGCCTTGAAGAAACTTGTCGCCATGGCCCTGCTCGCGACGTCCGTCCTGATGGTCGCCGGCGCGGCGGATGCACGCCCCAGGCCGGGGCATCACGTCCGCCATCATCGCGCGAGGCCGCACCGGACGAACCGCCATCCCCATCATCGCGTCGTGCGTCACACGGTTCATCGGACGCACCACCGCTGAGCCCTGCGCGGCGACCGGCTGATCGGCCTGCCGGCGAGCGCATGACTATCGAGGCGGCTCACGACAGCAAGATCAAGTCCTTTCTTGAATCGTTCCAGAAAACTCGCTATATCACGGGCCATGGGCGGTGCGGCTGTTCAGAATTCCCAGAACCGGATCCGCGCGGCCGGGATGCGGGTCACGCGTCAGCGCGTCGCGGTGCTCGACGCGGTCGAGGCCGAGCCGCACGCGAACACGGCGACCGTGCTCGCGGCCGTCGCGGCGGTCCTGCCGGGCGTGTCGCATCAGGCCGTCTACGACTGCCTCGCGCATCTGACCGATGCCGGCCTGCTGCGCCGCCTTGTCATGGACGGCGGAGCGGCGATCTACGAGACGCGGACGCACGACAATCATCATCACTGCGTCTGCCGTGCCTGCGGGCTCGTCGTCGATGTCGATTGCGCGATCGGCGCCGCGCCGTGCCTTGCGATCGAGGACGCGGCGGGGTTCGTCATCGACGAAGCCGAAGTCATCTACCGCGGGCTCTGCCGATCCTGTTCCGCGGCGCGATCCGATCCCGATCCAAAAAGCTAGAGGAGAGTGTCCATGGCCGAAGTGAAGCATGACGACGCCGTCGAAGCCGAGATGAACACCGACGGCGCGGTCGCCGAGGGGCAGAAGTGCCCGATCGCGTCCGATCGTGTCGCGCATCCGACCCAGGGCGCTCCCAACCAGGAGTGGTGGCCGCGGCGGCTGAACCTCAAGATCCTGGCGAAGAACCCGGCCGCGGCCAACCCGCTGCCCGAGGATTTCGATTATGCCAAAGCGTTCGAGGCGCTCGATCTGGATGCGGTGAAGGCCGACATCGCGACCATGCTGACGACCTCGCAGCCCTGGTGGCCGGCGGACTTCGGCCATTATGGCCCGTTCATGATCCGCATGGCCTGGCACAGCGCCGGCACCTATCGCGTGGCGGACGGTCGCGGCGGCGCCGGCGCGGGGCAGCAGCGCTTCGCCCCGCTCAACAGCTGGCCCGACAATGCCAATCTCGACAAGGCCCGCCGCCTGCTGTGGCCGATCAAGCGGAAATACGGCCAGTCGCTCTCCTGGGCGGACCTGATCGTGCTGACCGGCAACGTCGCGCTGGAATCGATGGGCCTCAAGACCTTCGGCTTCTCCGGCGGCCGGGTCGACGTGTGGGAACCCGACGAGGACGTCTACTGGGGGCCGGAGAACGAGTGGCTCGGCGACGAGCGCTACGCGGGGGACCGCGAGCTCGAGACCCCGCTCGCCGCGGTGCAGATGGGCCTCATCTACGTCAATCCGGAAGGCCCGAACGCCCACCCCGATCCGGCGGCGTCGGCGCGCGACATCCGCGAGACCTTCGGCCGGATGGCGATGAACGACGAGGAGACGGTCGCGCTGATCGCGGGCGGCCACACGTTCGGCAAGACGCATGGCGCCGCCGATCCCGCCAAATATATCGCTCCCGAGCCCGAAGGCGCGCCGCTGGAGGAGCTGGGGCTGGGCTGGAGGAACAGCTTCGGCACCGGCCACGGCGGCGACACGATCACCAGCGGCCTGGAGGTGACCTGGACGGCGACGCCGACCACGTGGGACAACAGCTATTTCGAGACGCTGTTCGCGCATGAGTGGGAGCTGACGAAGAGCCCGGCCGGCGCGCATCAGTGGAAGCCGAAGGATGGCGCGGGCGCCGATACCGTGCCCGACGCGCACGATCCTTCGAGGCGGCACCCGCCGCAGATGCTGACCACCGATCTCGCGCTGCGTGTCGACCCGGCCTACGAGCGGATCTCGCGCCGCTTCCTCGCCGATGTCGACGGCTTCGCCGATGCGTTCGCGCGCGCCTGGTTCAAGCTCACGCATCGCGACATGGGGCCGAAGGTTCGCTACGTCGGCAAGGAGGTGCCGCGGGAGGTGCTGCTTTGGCAGGATCCGCTCCCGGCGCCGAGCGGTCCCGCGATCGATGCCGCCGACATCGCCGCGCTCCGGCGGCGGATCGTCGACAGCGGCCTGACGGTCACGCAGCTCGTGACGACCGCCTGGGCGTCGGCCTCGTCCTACCGGCACAGCGACAAGCGCGGCGGCGCCAACGGCGCGCGTCTCCGGCTCGAGCCGCAGCGCAACTGGCCGAGCAACGATCCGGCGACGATCGGCCCCGTCCTGACCGCGCTGGAAGGCATCGCCGCCGGCTTCAACGCCACCGCCGCCGGGGGCAGGACGGTCTCGCTCGCCGACCTGATCGTGCTGGCCGGCGGGGTCGCCATCGAGCAGGCGGCGAAGGCGGCGGGACGCACGATCACCGTGCCCTTCACCCCCGGCCGCGTCGACGCGGCCCAGGATCAGACCGACGTCGCCTCGTTCGCGCAGATGGAGCAGCGCGCCGATGCCTTCCGCAACTACAAGAGCCCGGACAGCCGGCTTCCGGCCGAATATCTGCTGATCGACCGCGCCAATCTGCTCAACCTCGGCGCGCCGGAGATGACCGCGCTGGTCGGCGGGCTGCGGGTGCTGGGCGTCACCCACAAGGGCACCGGGCACGGCGTGCTGACCGACCGCGTGGGCACGCTGACCAACGACTTCTTCGTCAACCTGCTCGCGCTCGGGACGACGTGGCGCCCGACCGATCGGCAGTCCGAGATGTTCGAGGCGACCGTCGACGGCGAGGTGAAGTGGACCGGCACCCGCGCGGACCTCGTGTTCGGATCGAATTCGGAGCTGCGCGCGCTCGCGGAAGTGTATGCCAGCGACGATGGCGAGGACAGGTTCGTGGATCGGTTCGTCGGTGCATGGGTCAAGGTGATGGAAGCCGACCGCTTTGATCTTCACCGATGAAAAGGGATCCCGGCGGTATGTTCCGACCCGACCGCCCGCTCGCCCGGGTGGCCTGCGGAGCGGCGCATGCCGTAGGCCATCGGGCAGGGAGGCGGTCGGGTCGTGGCGCTTGATTTCACCACGCTGGTCAACGCCGTCGCGCGGCTGGAGGAGGGGCATGCCCGCTACCTGACCGATCCGTCGGACGAGCAGATCCGCGATGGCCTGATCCAGCGGTTCGAGTTCACCTATGATCTCGGCCACAGGATGCTGCGGCGGTATCTCGTGGAAAGCAGCGGAACCGCGCTGACGATCGAGCAGATGAGTTTCCCCACGCTGATCCGCACCGCCAGCGAGCAGGGGCTGCTGTTGAACGAGTGGCCGCAATGGAAGGCGTACCGCGACGATCGCAACATCACGTCGCACACCTATGACGAGGAAAAGGCGCTCAAAGTGATCGCGCGCATTCCGGCTTTCATCGAGGAAGCGCGTTTCCTGTGCGATATGCTGATCCGGCGGGCGGCGACCGGGTGACGGCGGCGCTCGACATCAGCCCCGAACATGAAGCGATCGTGCGCGCCGTGCTCGCCGATCATCTGCCCGGCGACGTCACGGTGTCGGTCTATGGCAGTCGGGCGAAGGGCAAGGCGCATCGCTCTTCGGACCTTGATCTGGCGCTGGCGGGCGCGGGGCCGATACCGGCGATGGTGATGCTCGATCTGGCCGACGCGTTCGACGAAAGCGACCTGCCGTGGAAGGTCGACCTGATCGACTGGGCGACGACCAGCGAGCGCTTTCGGGCGATCGTCGCGCCCGACCTGCGCGTGCTGCACCCGGGCGGGCGGGCGGCGTGAGGGAGGGCCGGAACCGACGACCGCCCGGGATGGATAGACATTCAGCATTCCAGGCGTGAGCTCTCTCCTCCAACCGAGATCGGAATCCTTCGCTCCTTGAAGCTGGATGTCGATCCGTCCCGAGGGGCTCCGAACATGTGGCGGCCGTCCGGGTAGCGGCACAAGGAGGAACCGCGCGTCCGCGGGCAGGGTATTTACGGCATGAACCGGACTCAGGGATGCCCGCCGCGCGCCGATTGAACCCTGCCGGCGTTGGCAGGTTTGCGGCACACACCCTGCAACGGAGCCACCCAGCCATGCCCCAGCTCGACGCCAGCCTGTCCGGCACGTTCGCCATCGGCGGAGACCTCACCGTCAATCGCCTCGGCTTCGGCGCCATGCGGATCACCGGACCCGGCATCTGGGGCGAGCCCAAAGACAGGGGCGAGGCGCTGCGGGTGCTGAGGCGCCTGCCCGGGATCGGGGTCGATCTGATCGACACCGCCGACAGCTATGGCCCGTTCGTCAGCGAGGAGCTGATCGCCGAGGCGCTGCACCCGTATGACGGGCTGACGATCGCGACCAAGGGTGGGCTGGTCCGCTATCCGGACAACCCGAGCCCGTGGCCGCAGATCGGCGATCCCGCCTATCTGCGCCAATGCGTGCATCTCAGCCTCCGGCGGCTGAAGGTCGACCGCATCGACCTGTGGCAGCTCCATCGGATCGACCCCAAGGTGCCGCGGGGCGAGCAGTTCGACGCGATCCGATCGTTTCTCGACGAAGGGCTGATCCGCCATGCCGGGCTGAGCCAGGTGTCGGTCGAGGACATCGAGGCGGCGCGGAAGGTGTTTCCGGTCGCGACGGTGCAGAACCGCTACAACCTCGCCGACCGCGCCGACGAGGACGTGCTCGATCATTGCGAGGCGAACGGCATCGGTTTCATTCCCTGGTTCCCGCTGGCCGCCGGCGATCTCGCGCGGCCGGGCGGGCCGGTCGATGCGCTGGCCAGGGCGAAGCACGCGACGCCGGGGCAGATCGCGCTGGCCTGGATCCTGAAGCGCAGCCCGGTGATGCTGCCGATCCCGGGCACCGGCAAGCTTGCCCATCTGGAGGAGAATGTCGCGGGCGCCGCGATCGAGCTGAGCGACCAGGAGTTCGCGGAGCTCGACGCGGCGGCACCGCGCGGCTGACATCATGCGGGCGCCGCTGCGGCCACGCTCGTCGGGCTCCGCCATCTGGTGACCCGGCGATCGCCGAAGAGCGCGTCGCTCCCCGCATGAGGGTGCGCGCCATGCCATGGCGGAACATCCCCCCAGGCCGCGCGGGCAGTTGTCTCCGCGATCGGATCGGGTCATCCATGTCATGCGCCGCGTGCGTGCCTTGGACAAGGAGAAGATCGGCATGCGGACGATCGTATCGGCGATGCTGGCGGGTTCGGCGATCGCGGCGTCGGCATGCCACCGCGAGCCGGCGGCCCGGGACGGCGCGTCGCGCGCGCCCCTGCCGACGATCGCCTGGCGCGAGGGCGATGTCGAGGACGCGTTCGCCGAGGCCAGGGAGAGCGGCAAGCCGGTGCTGCTCTATTGGGGCGCCAAATGGTGCCCGCCCTGCAATGCGATGAAGACGACGCTGTTCAGGGATCCCGCGTTCATCGCCCGGACGCGCGCCTTCGTGCCCGTCTATCTCGATGGCGACGCCAGGGGCGCGCAGGCCTGGGGCGAGCGGTTCCGGATCACCGGCTACCCGACCGTCATCATCCTGCGTCCCGATCGCTACGAGGTGACGCGGCTGTCCAGCGGCGTCGCGCCGGCGCAACTCGCCGAAGTGCTGCGGGCGACCGCGGCGCGCGCTACCTCGTCGGACGAGCTGCTGCATATCGCGCTGGCCGATCCCGCGCGGCTGTCGCCCGACGACTGGAAGCTGCTCGGCAGCTATGAATGGTTCAACGATCCGCGCCATTTCGCCGACCCCCGCAGCGCCGCGCCGACGCTCCGCCGGCTGGCCGCCGCGGCGCGCGATCCGGCGCTCGCCCGCCGCTTCACGCTGGAGGCGCTCGCGACACGGACCTTCGGCGACGCCAAACTCGCGCCCACCCCGGCGGAGCAGCGCGAGATCGCGACGGTGCTTCCCGCCATGCTGGCGCGCCACGACGAGGTCCGCGCCAGCGGGGAGATGCTGGGCGATGCGGCGCCGAAGCTCGTCGCGGCGCTGCCCGATCCGGGCGAGCGGCATGCGCTCGGGCGCGCGCTGGTCGCCGCGCTCGATCGGCTCGGTGACGATCCGTCGCTGCCGATCGGCGACCGCTTCGCCGTGGTGGCGGCGGACGTCGCGCTGGCCAAGGCGGAGAACGGCGGCAAGGTGCCGCCGGCGGTGCTGGCCAGGGTGCGCGCGCGGGCGGCCTGGGCGGATGCCAATGCGAAAGGCCCGATGGTCCGGCAGTCGATCATCCCGCTGATCGCCGAGACGCTCGACGATGCCGGCGATGCGGCCGGGGCGAGCAGGCTCCTGGAGGCGAACCTCGCCGACGCCGCGGCACCGGCCTATCATATGAGCCTGTTGTCCGGCATCGCCGAGGAGCATGGCGACAAGGCGGCGGCGATCGCGTGGTCGCGCCGCGCCTATGAGGCCGCGCGGGGGCCGGCGACGCGCGTCCAGTGGGCGATCGACTATGCGGACGCGGTGATCCGCAACACGCCGGACGACATCGCCGCGGTGGAACGCGGCGCGGATGCGGTGATCGACGCGCTCGACGAGGACGAGGGCGGCTATTTCGAGCGCACGCGGCGCAAGATGCGGGCCTGGGGCGGCCGGCTGGACAAGTGGAGCGCGGCGCACCGAGGTGCCGTGGTGTTCGCCCGGCTTCGGAATCGCATGCGGGGCGTGTGCGCCAGGCAGGGTCCGGCGCGGGCGGATTGCCTCGGCTGGACGGGGGCGGGCGCGGCGTGATCCCGGGCGGGATCGGCGAGGAGGATGCCGCCGCGCGGCGGCTCGCCGAGCTGGCGCAGGCGATCGCGCGCGCCGATGCGCTCTACCATCGCGACGACGCGCCCGAGCTCAGCGATGCCGATTATGACGCGCTCGTCCGCGAGAACCGCGCGCTCGAGGCGGCGTTCCCGCAACTGGTGCGCGCGGACTCGCCGTCGACGATGGTGGGCGCGGCGCCGGCGGGGCACCTCGCCAAGGTGCCGCACGCGCGGCCGATGCTGAGTCTCGACAACGGCTTCTCGGACGAGGAGGTGGCGGAGTTCCTCGCGCGGGTGCGGCGCTTCCTCGCGCTCGGCGACGGCGAGCCGGTGCCGCTCACCGCCGAGCCCAAGATCGACGGACTGTCCTGCTCGCTGCGCTACGAGGCCGGCGTGCTCGTGCAGGCGGCGACGCGCGGCGACGGCGCGATCGGCGAGGACGTCACCGCCAATGCGCGCACCATCGCCGACATACCGGAACGGCTGACGGGCGCGGCGCCGGAGATGTTCGAGGTGCGCGGCGAGGTCTATATGGCGAAAGCGGACTTCGCCGCGCTCAACGCGCGCATGGCGGGCGAGCGGACCTTCGCCAATCCGCGCAACGCCGCGGCGGGGTCGCTGCGCCAGAAGGATGCGGCGATCACGCGCGAGCGGCCGCTGCGCTTCCTCGCGCACGGCTGGGGCGAGGCGAGCGAGCTGCCGGGCGCGACGCAGCGCGAGGTGATGCGGAGCATCGCCGGCTGGGGGCTGCCGGTGTCCGACAGGCTCGTCCGCTGCGAGACGCTCGACGCCGCGCTGGCGCACTATCAAGCGATCGAGGGGGTGCGCGCCGATCTGCCGTTCGACATCGACGGCGTGGTCTACAAGGTCGACCGGCTCGACTGGCAGCGCCGGCTGGGGCAGGCTGGCCGCGCGCCGCGCTGGGCGCTGGCGCGCAAGTTCCCGGCCGAGCGCGCGCAGACGACGCTGGAGCGCATCGACATCCAGGTCGGCCGCACCGGCAAGCTGACGCCGGTCGCGCGGCTCGAGCCGGTGACGGTCGGCGGCGTGGTCGTCTCGAACGCGACGCTCCACAATGCCGACGAGATCGCGCGGCTGGGCGTCCGTCCCGGGGATCGCGTGCTGATCCAGCGCGCCGGCGACGTCATCCCGCAGATCGTCGAGAATCTGACGCGCGAGGCGGCGCGGCCGGACTGGATCTTCCCGCATGCCTGTCCGGACTGCGGGTCGGCGGCGGAGCGCGAGCCGGGCGAGGTCGATTATCGCTGCACCGGCGGGCTGATCTGCCCGGCGCAGCGGGTCGAGCGGCTGATCCACTTCGCCTCGCGCCACGCCTTCGACATCCGCGGCCTCGGCCTCACCCGCATCGAGGGCTTCTTCGGTGATCGCCTGATCGCCTCGCCGGCCGACATCTTCCGCCTGCGCGAGAAGCGCGACATGCTGCTGGCGCGCGAGCGGCTGGCCGAGGTCTCGGTCGACAATCTGCTCCAGGCGATCGAGGACAAGCGCAGCATCCCGCTCGATCGCTTCCTGTTCGCGCTCGGCATCCGCCACGTCGGCGAGGTGACGGCGCGCGATCTGGCGCGGCGCTGGGGGAGCATGGCGGCGTTCACCGGCATGATCGAGGCGGCGCTGGCGACGCGCGCCGCGCTGGCGCCGGAAGAGGGGGAAACCGAGCGCAAGCTCGAGCTGCGGCGCGAGCGCGCGCTGGTCGCCGCGATCGGCACGTCCAACATCGGCCCGGAGGTGGCGGCCGCGCTGCTCGATTTCTTCGCCGAACCGCATAACCGCGACGTGATGGCCGATCTCGCCGCCGAGCTGGCGATCGCCGACGTGGTCCACGAGACCCGCGTCTCGCGCGTCTCGGGCAAGACGGTGGTGTTCACGGGCCGGCTCGAGACGATGAGCCGCGACGAGGCCAGGAGCCAGGCCGAGGCGCTCGGCGCCAAGGCGGCGGGCGCGGTCTCCAGATCGACCGATCTGGTGGTGGCGGGGGCGGACGCGGGTTCGAAGCTCAAGAAGGCGGCCGAGCTCGGCATCGAGGTGATCGACGAGGCCGGCTGGGCGGCGATCGTGGCGGAGGCGGTGTGAGGCGCCGCTTCCACCGGACCGCACATGGCGCGCCGGCCGGCTGACCCGCCGGCCGGCGTCGGTTCGCTACTTCTTGCCGCGCAGGGTGTTGAGGAGCGCGATGCCGAGAACGCCGGCCACCGCCGCGAACGCGAACGGGCGATCCTTGGCGAAGCCCTTGACGTGATCGACGATCGGCCCGGCGCCTCCGGCGATCGCATCCCTGGCGGAGCCGATCGCCTTGGTGGCCTTGCCGCTGATCTGATCGGCCAGCCCCTCGCCCTGCAGCGAGCGGTCGCCGGTGATGTCGCCGGCGGTCTCCTTCACCTTGCCGGCGAGATCGCGGCCTTCGCCGGCGAGTGTGTCGTTGTTCATATACGCTCCTTCGGATACCACACGCCGTCAGCCCGGCGCTTGGCCATGCAACGGGCGAGCGGTCGTTCGGTGCCCGCAAATCGTTACGGGCGGATCAGCACCGGCGCAGCAGCAGCGTTGGCCATTCGGCGGTGTCGATCCGGTCGGCCGGAGCGAAGCCGGCGGCGGCATAGGCGGCGCGCACCGCGTCGGCCTGAAGGTCGAGCAGGCCGGCGAGGATGAGGCGCCCGCCCGGCGCGGTCGCCGCGCCGATCGCGGGGGCGAGATCGATGAGCGGCTGGGCGAGGATGTTGGCGACGACGAGATCGAACGGCGCGCGGGCGGCGATGCGCGGGTGATCGAGCCCATCGGCGATCGCCAGCGCGACCGCGCCGGGGCCGTCGCCGATCGCGACGCGGTTGGCGGCGGCGTTCTCGCGGGCGACCTCGATCGCGACCGGATCGATGTCCGATGCGAGCGCGGAGGCGGCCGGCCAGATCGCCAGGCCCGCGAAGGCGAGCAGGCCGGTGCCGGTGCCGACGTCGATGATGTTCGCGAAGCCGGCGCCCGCGCGCGCCAGCCGGTCGAGCATCGCCAGGCATCCGGCGGTGGTGGCGTGGTGGCCGGTGCCGAACGCGCGGCCGGCCTCGATCCGGAAGGCGGTGCCGCCCGGCGGCGCGTCGCCGGCGTGCGCGGCGGTGTGGACGAAGAAGCGGCCGGCGCGGATCGGCGCGAGCCCGGCCTGGCTGAGCGTCACCCAGTCCTGCGCGGCGACCGGCTCGACCCGCGGCGGCACGCCCGCGGACGGTGCCAGCGCCGCCAGCGCGGCGAGCAGCGCGGCGTCGGGGGCATATTCGGCATAGGCCTCCAACAGCCACGCCTCGGGCCGCGCCGGATCGGGCTCGCGCATGTTGAGCACCGGCGGTTCTTCGCACTCGGGCAGGGGATCGGGATTCGCCGCCAGCGCGTCGGCCTCGGCGCGGGTACAGGGCAGTGTGATCTTCCAGGCGTCGGTCGGCCGCTCCATCGCCGCCGGTTAGGGGCGCTTGGCGGCGGCGGCAAGCTCAGGCGGCGAGGTTGGCGACCTTGGCGACGAATTCGCTGGCCGTGGTGTCGAGCTTCGCGAGGTGGCTGTCGACCGAGCGGAAGCCTTCGCCCAGCGCGTCGATGTCGCTGGCGACGCTCTCCGTATCGGCACGGATCGAGGCGATCGTGCTCGACATCGAATCGGCGGCGAGCGCGGTCTCGTCCACCGCGGCGGTAATCATGGTGACGGTCTGCGCCTGCGCCTCCATCGCGGTGCGGATGCGTTCCGCGGAGGACTGCACCTCGCCGACGATGTCGCGGATGTGGCCGTTGGCGTCGAGCGTCTGGCGGGTGGCGGACTGGATGACGGAGATCTTGGCGGCGATGTCGTCGGTGGCGCGCGCGGTCTGGTTGGCGAGGCTCTTCACCTCCTGCGCCACCACCGCGAAGCCGCGGCCGGCGTCGCCGGCGCGCGCCGCCTCGATGGTGGCGTTCAGAGCGAGCAGGTTGGTCTGGCCGGCGATGTCGCGGATCAGCCCGAGGATCGATTCGATCGCCTGGGCATGGCCGGAGAGCGCCTCCGATATGCCGAGCGCCGCGGCCGACTGATCGGCGGCGCGGGTCGCGACGCCGGCGGCGATCTCGACTTCCGAGCGCGCCTCCTCGATGGCGCGGATGAGCCCGGCGGCGGTCTGCGCGGCCTCGCGCATCGCGACCGCAGACTGCTCGGCGGCGGCGGCGACCTCGGACGCCTTGCCGAGCATCCCGCGCGCCGAGGAGGAGGCCTCCTCGGTCTGCCCGCGCAGTTCGCCGGAGCCTTGCAGCGCGAGCTTGAGGATGTCGGCGATGTCGGCGCGGAAGCTGGTGCTCTCGGCGGTGCGCACCGCGGTCGTCTTGGCGCGCCGGATCGCGCCGACCTGGGTCAGCATGATGTCCAGCTCGATCATCTGGATGCGCTGGAGCGTGAAGACGCATTTGCCCAGCAGCGCGTCGTTGTTGTGGAAGGCGATCCCGATCTCGGTCGTGATCGCCTCGTACATCTCGTAATAGCCCCGCACCGTATCCGGTATCGAGAGGCGGACCTGGTAGAGCCCCGTCGCGCGGTTGGCGATCGCCAGCAGCCAGTCCTTGTCGACGGGCGTGGTGAAGATGTCGCGCAGCGTGGCGAGCACATGATCGACGAGCATGTCGACATCGAGGCCGCGCTGCTCGCGCTTGAGGGTGCGCAGCACGGACGACCAGGTGGTGCGCGCCTGCGGCATTATCATGGATTCGCAGTTCGCCCACAGCTCGGCGAGATCGCGCTCCAGCGCGCCGGAGGGATTGTAGACGGCCAGGCGGGCGGCGATCGCCTTCTCGCTCAGCGTCGCCTGCATGATCGCCTGATCGATCCGCTGTTCTTCGGTCATATCGTCGGCATCCCCCGGGGAGTTCCCGCCGGTCGTAGCGCCGCAATGGTAAACAGCGCGTTGACCGTGCGGGGCGGGTTCGCCGCCGCTGTTCGGTTGCAACGTCGACACCTTGCGCTAAAGGACGGGGCCGTTCCGCCCAGCAGGGAGCCATCATGGCGCGCAACACCGCCCGTCCCTTGTCGCCGCACCTCACGATCTGGCGGTGGGGGCCGCACATGCTCGTCTCGATCCTGCACCGCGCCACCGGCACGGCGCTGGCGATCGGCGGCGGCGTGATGTTCACCTGGTGGCTGGTCGCCGCCGCGAGCGGGCAGGACGCCTATGCGCGCTTCGCCAATCTGATGACGGGCGATGCCTCCGGGCGGCTCAACCTGATCCCGGCCGTCGTGCTGATCGGGCTGACGTGGAGCTTCTTCCAGCACATGTTCTCGGGGCTGAGACATTTTGTCATGGATATTGGCGCCGGCTATGAGCTTAGGACCAACAAGGCCGCGGCGATGGCGACGATGTTCGGCGCGCTCGCGGCCACGCTGCTGTTCTGGGCGGCGATCTTCACGCGGGGCTGACGGGCATGGGAACGGGAACGCAGATCGGCCGCGTCCGCGGCCTGGGGTCCGCCAAGAGCGGCGTGCGTCACTGGTGGATGCAGCGGGTGACGGCGGTGGGCAATCTGCTGCTGGTGCTGTGGTTCGTGGCATCGCTGCTGCGGCTGCCCAGCCTCGGCTACAAGGCGATGATCGAGTGGGTCGGCTCGCCGCTGGTGGCGGTGCCGCTGCTGCTGATGACGGTCTCGGTGTTCTGGCACCTGCGGCTCGGGCTGCAGGTGTTCATCGAGGATTATGTCCACGAGGCCGGCGCCAAGACCGCCGCGCTCGTGGCGCTGAACTTCTATGCGGTGGGGGGCGCCGCGCTCGCCATCTTCTCGATCTTCCGTATCGCCTTCGCAGGGCGAGGAGCCGCCTGATGCCGGAAGCGTACAAGATCATCGACCATGTCTATGACGCCGTCGTCGTCGGCGCCGGAGGATCGGGGCTGCGCGCCACCATGGGGATCGCCGAGACGGGCCTCAAGACCGCCTGCATCACCAAGGTGTTCCCGACCCGCAGCCACACCGTCGCCGCGC
>CAXTPE010000057.1:11746-14400 GCA_964245925.1 uncultured Sphingomonadaceae bacterium | reverse complement strand
ACCGCATCAGGATATCATCACCAGTGACCGGCAGGAGCTCGAGCGGACGATGCGCGCAATCGTAGCCCTTCCGTCTGCGACACGCGAACCACTGGTCCTCTGCGCGATCGACGGCATGAGTCAAACCGATGCCGCCACCGTGCTGGGGATCAGCGTGAAGGCGGTCGAAACCCGCGTTAGGCGAGCGCGTGAAACGCTGCGGATCGCGCTTGAGCGGTAAAAGTCACGCAGCGTCGAGGGGACAAATCCCGGCGCGCGTATCATCATCGACCATGAGGTCGCCTGGAGCATCGATGCACGACCATCTTACCCGCCGGACCCTGTTACGCACGGCCGGCCTTGCCGGCGGAGCCGCCGCTTTCACAGCCTGGATGCCGGCGTGGGCGCAGTCCGTTTCGGCCGGGCTGACCACACCGTTGCCGAGCGTGTCGGGCGACGACATCCGCCTCACCATTGCGCGGCAGAGCATGACGATCGACGGGCAGGCTATGAAGGCGATCGGGATCAACGGCACCGTGCCGGGTCCGCTGATCCGCCTCCGCGAAGGCCAGACCGCGCGGCTGTCGGTGGTCAACGATCTCGACGAGGACAGCTCGCTCCACTGGCACGGCCTGCTCGTGCCCGCGCAATATGATGGCGTGCCTGGTATCTCGTTTCCGGGTGTCGCGCCGCGATCGACCTATGTCGCCGAATTTCCGGTAAAGCAGGCCGGCACCTACTGGTATCACAGCCATTCGGGCTTGCAGGAGCAGCTCGGCCTATATGGCCCGATCGTGATCGATCCTGCCGGCCCCGACCCGGTCGTATCGACCCGCGAACACGTCATCGTCCTGTCGGATCACAGCCCGTCCTCGCCCGAGGCGATCTTCCGCCGGATGAAGCTGGGCGACGGCTATTATGATTTCCAGAAGCAGACCCTGGCCGGAACGATCGGCCGCCGTGACCAGCCGCTGAAGGAGCGGCTGAAATGGGGCGGGATGCGGATGTCGCCGACCGACATCGCGGACGGGACGGGCGCCGCCTATGTCTATCTCGTCAACGGCCATGGCCCGCGCGACAATTGGACCGCGTTGTTCACGCCCGGCGAGCGCGTGCGCCTGCGGATCATCAACGCCTCGTCGATGACGACCTTCAACGTCCGCATTCCCGGGCTTCCGATGACGATCGTGCAGGCGGACGGGCAGAATGTACGCCCGGTCGCGGTCGATGAATTCCAGATCGGGGTCGCCGAGACCTATGACGCGATCGTCGTGCCCGGTGACATGGCCTACACTTTGGTCGGCGAGAGCGTCGATCGCTCGGGCATGGCGCGCGCCACGCTGGCGCCGCGCGCCGGCATGGCCGCCGCCGTTCCGCCGCTGCGCGCGCGACCGCTGGCGACGATGACCGACATGGGCATGGGCGGCATGAACCATGGCGGCATGGACATGGCCGCGCCGAACCGGGGAATCGATCCGACCGCCGAGCAGAATGCGTCGGCGGCGCTCGCGACCGGTGCAGCGGCGGCGACCACCGCGCCGATGGCGGGGATGGACCACGGCGCGATGGCGGGCATGGATCATTCGGCCATGGCCATGGGTCCGTCGTCGGGCGCGAAATCCGGCGGCATGGCCGACATGAAGATGTCGATGCGCGACTTTGCCAACGCGCCCGCGGTCGACCGGAACCCCGGTGTCCAGACGATCGCGATGGCCCCGATCGACCGCACCGACTTTCCGGGCCAGGGCCTCGAAGATGTCGGCCACAAGGTGCTGACGTACCGCGACCTGATGGCGCTGGACCGCAACCCCGATGTCCGCGCACCGACCCGACAGCTAGCAATTCATCTGACCGGCAATATGGAACGCTTCATGTGGTCGTTCGACGGCGTGAAGATGTCGGACACGATGGATCCGTTTCCCTTCACACTGGGCGAGCGCGTCCGTGTCACCCTCATCAACGATACGATGATGGCGCACCCCATCCACCTCCACGGGCATTTCTTCGAACTGGTGACCGGCCACGGCGACCATGCGCCGCGCAAGCACACGGTGATGGTGCAGCCCGGCGGCAAGGTGAGTTGGGATCTCACCGCCGATGCGGTCGGCGACTGGGCGTTCCACTGTCATCTGCTCTATCACATGCATGCCGGGATGATGCGGACGGTGAGCGTCCGCCCGGCAGGAGAGGCGGCATGAACCGCATTCTTGCTTTTGTGGTCACCGGCAGCGTTATCGTGGCTACTCCCGTCGCGGCGCAGGATCACTCGATGCCCGGCATGACGATGCCGATGCCGGCCAAACCGGCGGCGGCGAAGAAACCGGCGCGTCCCGCCGCGGTGCGCAAGGCCCTCCCTGCACGGCGCTCGGCTCGTCCCGTCGCGCCAAAGGCCAAGCCAGCCGCGATGCCGGACATGGATCACACCAGCATGCCGGGCATGACGATGCCCGAAGCCGCCAAGCCGGCGGATCAGGAGGCGATGCCCGGCATGGATATGTCCGGTAAGCATGCCGGACACGATATGGCGATGCCCGGCATGGCGACCGATGATGTTGCGATGGCCGGCACCACACTGCCTCCAGGCAATGCCGCTCCCCCGCCTTTGCCGACCGATCATTACGCCGACCGCCAGTTCGGCACGTCCGCCATGCAACCGTCCCGCGCGCAGATGATGC
>CAXTPE010000057.1:0-11646 GCA_964245925.1 uncultured Sphingomonadaceae bacterium | reverse complement strand
GCCGACCGCCAGTTCGGCACGTCCGCCATGCAACCGTCCCGCGCGCAGATGATGCGTGAAAGCGGGGCGCAGCGCCTGTCGCAGGTGATGTTCAATCTCGCCGAATATCAGGTCCGTGACGGCAGGGACGGCTATCGCTGGGACGGCGAAGGCTGGTTCGGCGGCGACATCGACCGTGTCGTCATCAAGACCGAAGGCTCGGGCGCTTTTCGCGAGGGTGTCGAGGCGGCCGAGGCGCAAGCGCTCTACAGCCGCGCGATCGGACCGTATTTCGATCTGCAGGCCGGCATCCGCCACGACTTCGCGCCGACGCCGACGCGGACCTATGCGACGATCGGCGTGGAGGGTCTCGCACCGTACATGTTCGATACCGAGACGGCGGTGTTCCTGTCGACCAAGGGCGAGGTGCTCGGCCGTCTGGAGGGCTGGTACGACCAGCGCCTCACACAGCGCCTGGTGCTCCAGCCGCGTGTCGAGCTGAACCTGTCCGCGCAGGATATTCCCGAAACGCGGGTTGGTGCGGGGCTGTCCGATGCCGAACTCGGGTTACGGCTCCGCTACGAGATCGCGCGCGAGTTCGCTCCCTATATCGGGATTTCCTATGAAGCGAAGACCGGTCGCACCGCTGACTATGCGCGGGCCGACGGCAAGGATGTAACGACGACCAGCCTGGTCGCCGGCGTGCGGTTCTGGTTCTGATGGCTATCCGCGACACACTTCGCCGCCACCTGCCCAGCGCAACCTTCGTGGTCGTCACCCTCGCCGCGACGACCCTGATCGGAGCAATAACCGTTGCGACCGGTGCTTACGACGTCGGGGCTGACGTGCCGCATACACGGCCGGTCTACGCGCTGCTCGAGGCGGTCCGCGACCGGTCGATCGCGGTTCGAGCGAGCGGGATCGTGACACCTGCCGACCTGATGACACCGGCGCGCGTATCGGCCGGCGCAGGGCTCTATGCGGAAATGTGCTCGAGCTGCCATCTCGGACCGGGGCTCGAACGCAGCGAGATCAGCCAGGGTCTTTATCCCCAGGCGCCCAAACTTGCCGAGCCGCAGGACATGACCCCAGCCGAGCAATTCTGGATCATCAAGCACGGCGTAAAGCTCAGTGCGATGCCGGCCTGGGGCAAGACGCATCCCGATCCGCTGATCTGGGACATGGTCGCATTCGTGCGAACGATGCCGACCCTCAACCCACAACGCTACAAGGCGCTCGTGGCAAGCGCGCCGGCGGATCACGATGCGATGATGAAGGACATGGCAGATGCTGCGCAAGTCAGTCATGGACATTGACGGAAAGTCGCAACGCCAGCGCACTCACCGCGAGGCCGTCCCGGTCGCTTGCGCCGGGCGCGCCGCTCGCCGCGCTGCTGCGGGTCCATCTCACCTATCTATGGCGGCACGGACGACGGTTGTCGCTGGACACGCCGACGCGCTTCACCGAGCTCGTGCAACGACGCAAACTGTTCGAGCGTGATCAAAGACTGCCGCTGCTGATCGACAAGATCGGTGCCAAGCGCTTCGTGGCCAAGCAGCTTGGCGACGAATGGGTCACGCCGACACTCTGGTGTGGGACGGTACTGCCGGAGACGTCATGCTGGTCCTACCCGTTCGTGGTAAAATCGCGCCACGGGTGCAATCAGCGCCGTTTTGTCCGAACCGGCACAGAGGATTGGGCAACGATACGCCGCGCCGCCGCCCGGTGGATGCGGCGCGATTACGGCTTCTGGCTTGACGAACAAGGCTATCGAGGCGTCCCACGCGGGCTGCTGGTGGAACCGTTCGTCGGCGACGGGGTCACGCTGCCGGTCGACTACAAGCTCTACGTTTTTCACGGACGGGTTGCGTTCATCCAGGTTCATCTCAACCGCGAGCACCGCCATCGCTGGATGCTGTTCGATCGCGACTGGACCCGGGTCTCATCCCCGACCAACGATGCCGCTCCCTGTCGGCCGACTTCGCTCGCGCGTATGATAGGTGGCGCCGAGACCCTGGCACGCGGGTTCGATTTCGTTCGCACAGATTTCTATGAAATCGACGGGCAGCCAAGGTTCGGCGAGATGACCTTCTACCCGGGTTCCGGGCTCGACCCATTCGACCCGCCGAAGCTCGACCAGGCCTTGGGTGCATTATGGCTCAACGGACACGCATGGGCATCGGCACGCGTGTTGTCCGTTACCGACTAAATCGCGCTGCGGTTAACCTACCTTGCAGGCTGGGGATCGCTGTACAAGCGCCTCCAACAGCATCAGAGCACTGCCCTTTTATCGCCGAGTTCGACGAGCTTTTTGATGCGCGATACGTCGAAGCGACATATGTCATCGTCGATGTCAATCATCGGAGTATGGCGCATCATGTTCGTCACGGACAAGCCGAAAGGCCTTACGAAATCGAGTCTAGGCGTACGGTATTAGGATCTGATCAACGCCCCGCGCCATCGTCGATCGCGTCGGCCGGATCGGGACCCGGCTTAACGCAAAAGCTGTATGTAGCGTCACCTCGCGTTTTGATGCCGACAGTCATTGCCTTTGACGCAATCGACGGATGTAATCTAAATTTGCAGCGAAGCCGAACACAAGCGCCCGCATTCTAACACGCTAGCGTAACGGTCCGCGTCATTGCAGGAGCGGGCGACGCCTCGGATACGGAATTCTCTTGCACTTAAGCCTGAAGCTGGCCTGAACTAACGCCTCTTGTCTAGCGAGCGCCCGAAGATAAACTTCTTTGCCCTGAGCTTATCTTTTTTTGTCTCGCATGAACGGCGCGGCGATGAATGCCCAAGTGCATCCGAACGCCCAGCCAGCGAAGACGTCGGTGGGCCAATGCACGCCTAAGTAGACGCGTGAAACGCCGATCAGGATAACAAGAATGAAAGCACCGGTCGCTAGGCAGCGACGGGCAATCGCATTGTTGACGCCGCCCAGCGCAAGCACCGCCAGAAGCGGGTAGACGATCGATCCGTCGGCGGTGTGTCCACTTGGAAAGCTGAGGCTCGATACCGTGATCCAGTGCGCGACCACATCTGGTCGCGCGCGTCCGAACACGTCCTTCACGAGGTTCGCCGCCACGACGCCGCTCCCGGCGAGCAGCAGGAGCCGGATCACCGTCGACCGACGCCGTTCGTACAGCAGGTAGCCGGCGACCGCGAGCGTGAGGACCGCTAGCGCAGGAAACGCCCCGATCGCCGTCGCCAGCAGCATAGCCTGCTTCAGCGCCGCCCAGCCCCGACCCGCCCAGTCAACGCCATGGCGGACCGCGACGAGGGCGACCCGGTCGATCGCCGTGGCGTCGCCGAAGGCGAGGAGCGAGCCGAGGAGAATGCCGGCGGTCGATACCGCACAGATGGCGGCAAAGGCGCCGATGACGACTTCCAGCGTCGATCGATCGCGAGGCCGATAGGGCGACGGTTCGACCTTTCGGAACGTGTCCGGCATCATGCCGTCACCCCGGCGAACGTGCGGTTTTTCTCCTGGTCCTCGCGCGGCAGCGTTAGCCGGACGAGGATCGGCATGGCGATTAGCACCAGCGGATATTGCAGCAACAGGCCAGCGATGATCGCGATCGCCAGCGGCTGCTGGATGCCGGAACCTGCCCCGATCGCCAGCGCCAGCGGCATCAGCGTCAGGATCGCGGCGGCGGTGGTCATCGTGATCGGCCGCAAGCGGTTGCGCGCCGCTTCGCGCGTCGCCTCGCGCGCCGGCATCCGTTCGGACAGCTCCTCCAGCTCCGACATATAGAAGATCGCCATCTCGGTGCCGATGCCGATAATCATCGTCATCCCCATCAGCGCGGTGATGTTGAGCTCGACGCCGGTCAGCCACAGCGCGGTGAACACTGCCGTGGTGGAGAGCAGCGAGCAGCCGATGATGATCGTCGGCCGCCAGAACTGGCGATAGAGGATCAGCAGCAGTACGAATTCGGCGATCAACGCGGCGCCGAACACCTTGGTCAGCCCGGCGAAGGCGATCTGTTGCTGTGCGTAGAGGCCGCCCAGCTCGTAGCGGACGCCCGGCGCCAGTGCGCCCGGCTTGTCGAGGATCGCCTTCACGTCGGTGACTGCGGCACCGAGTCCCCGGCCCTCGATCCGGCCGGTCACCGCGATCATCGGCTGGAGGTTCTCGCGCGTGATCTGCGGCTGTCCGGATTGTGGGGTGATGGCGGCAACGCGCTCCAGGGGGAAGACGTGACCGTCGGTGGCGCGGATCGGCAGCTTGGCGAGCTGCGCCTCGGTGATCGTCATCATATTGGGCAAACGCACACGCACGTCGACGATCTTGGTCGCTTGCGGCACCGACGTGGCGACGGTGCCGGACAAAGCCGCATTCAGCGCTGCCTCGACATCGGCGGGCGCGACGCCCTCGACCGCGGCGCGGACGGGATCGACGCGGACGTTGAGCGCGTCGCCGGCGAGCGGTACGCCGCTCTTTACCTCGATCACGCCCGCGATCTTCCCGATCTGCGCGGCGACCTTTTCCGCCTGCGGCCTGAGCGATGCGATGTCGGAGGCGAACAGCTTGATCTCGATCGGCTGGGGCACCGCCGTCAGGTCTCCGATCAGGTCTTCCATCAGCTGCGCGACCTCGGCCTGCACGCCGGGAACCATCTCGTTCACCTTGGCGCGCGTCTCGGACATGATCTGCTCGGTCGGCTTGCTGTGGTCGGGCTTCAGCTTGACGAAATAATCCCCCCTGAAGCTCGCCCCTAGATTGCCGCCGAGGCTGGTGCCGAGACGGCGCGAGAAGGTGGCGACATCGGGGTTGGCGTGGAGCATCGCGTCGATCTGGCCGATCTGCCGGTCGGATTCGGTGAGCGAGGTGCCGGCGGCGGTGTAATAGTCGAGGATGAACCCGCCCTCGTCCACCTTGGGCATGAATCCGCTCGGCACTTTCGAGTAGCCGAGATAGCCGATCGCCAGCAGCGGCACGAGGATGACGGCGAGGATCCACGGTCGACCCCCCACCTTGTCGAGCGCACGATCGTGCTGACGTGCCAGCCAGCCCTCGCCGGCCGCGCCGGGATCGTGCCACTTCTCGAAGTCAACGAAGCGCTTCGCGAGTACCGGCACCACGAACGCGCTCATTGCCCACGAGATGGCGAGCGCCGCCGCCATCGTGATCGACAGCGCCTTGGAGAAGGCGCCGGTGACCCCGGTCAGGAACGACAGCGGCAGGAAGACGATCAGCGTCGCGAGGCTGGAGCCGGTGAGCGGCTTCATGAACTCCTGCGCGGCCGGGATCACGGCGGCGTCGCCGGCGATGTGTCCGTCCTTGTCGGTCGCGCCCGCGCGCCGGGCGATGTGCTCGACCATGACGATCACATCGTCGATCAGCAGGCCGACCGCAGCGGCGATGCCGCCCAAGGTCATGATGTTGAAGCTCATGCCCGCGACGCTGAGCACCAGCACGGTGGCGGCGAGCGTCGTGGGCACGACGATCACCGCGACCATCGTTACCCGCCAGCTGCGCAGGAAGAAAAGCAGCACGATTGCGGCAAGAACCAGCCCGATCAGCACCGCGTCGCGGACGCTCGACATCGACTGCTTGACCAGCTCGCTCTGGTCGTACCAGTTGACGATCTTGACCCCCGGCGGGAGCTTGAACCCGGCGAGCGCCTGGGCGACCTGCTTCTCGACCTGAACGACGTTGCCGTCGGGTTGTTCGTAGACCATGAACAGGACCGCGGGCTTGCCGTCCTCGACGACCCGCAGATACTGCGGGACAATGCCGTCCTGTACGGTAGCGACGTCACGCACCCGCACTACGCCGGACGGGTCGGCCATTACGACGATTTCCCCGACCTGCTTGGCAGTAACGACGCTGCGATCGGCGATGACCAGCGACAGGCGCCCGCGGTCCTGCACCTGGCCGACCGCGCTCAGCACGTTGCCGTTCCTGATCGCGGTCGCGAGGTCAGTCATCGCCAGGCCGTAGCTCGCCAGCCGGTTGGGATCGGCCAGCACCTCGATCTCGGCGGTGTCCACGCCCTGGACGTTGACGCGCGCGAGCCCCTTGATGCCCGAGAGTAGCGGCGTAATCTGATAGCGGGCGATGTCCTGCAACTCGGTCTGCGACACCGTGTCCGATTGGAGCGCGTAGGAAATGATCGGAAAGACGGTCGGGTCCATACGCCGGACATTGTACTTCGTACCCGCAGGAAGGGTTGAGACCGCTCGCGACACTGCGGCGTCGACCAGCAGCGTGCTTGCGACCATGTCGCGGCCCCAGCCGAAATCGACCGAGATCTGCGCCGAGCCTCTGGTCGTTTCGGATCGGACGTCCTGTACGCCCTGAACGGCGCGCAGCGCTTCCTCGACCGGTCGGGTGACCTGAAGCGCAGTCTGGTCGGCCGGTCGGCTGCCGGCGTCGAGATCGACGACGACGCGCGGGAACGAAGTCTGTGGGAACAGCCCGATCGGCAGCGCGAACGCGGCGACGAGGCCGGCTAGCGCCAGCGCGAACGCGATGATGATGAATGCCCGCGACTGGCGGGTCAGGAGTTTATCGATCATTGGCCGGCCGCAGTCCGAACGGCGTCGCCGCTACTCACCTGATACGCCCCGTTAACGACGATGCGCTGGTTGGGATCGAGCGGTCCGTCGATGACGTCGATCTGGTCGCCGGCCAGCAAGAGGTTGACGCGCAACGCCTTGGCCTTACCGCCGACGACCTGGAACACATGCGTCGGGCCGTTGGCTGTCACGACGGCGCGATGCGGCACCAGCCAACCGCCAACTTGCCGGGTCGCGATATCGGCGCTGATCGCCTCGTTCGGCAGCAACACGCCAGCGGGAATCGACACGCCGACGTCGATCAGCCGCGTCTTGAGGTTCAGTGCCCCGCTCGCCTGGATCACGCGTCCCAGCATGGTCGGCCCACCGTTCAGGCGCGTGATCCGCGCCTGTTGACCGACACGGACCAGGTTACGGCTCGAGGCGTCGATCCCCACGAGCGCGATGATGCCGCCGGCTCGTGTTACCGTCAGGATCGGCGCGCCCGGCTGGGTACGATCGCCTTGCGCGACCGAGACGCCGGTGACCACGCCGTCGAACGGCGCCAGCAGCGGTCGTACGGGCTGCCCGCCACCTTCGCGCTGCAAGCCAACTAGAATCGCCTGCGCGTCGGAGACGGCCTTTTCGGATTGGGTCAGCTGGTCGCGCGTCGCGAGCTGTTGCGTCACCAATTGCCCCGTCGTCGCGCGCTGCTTTTGCGCCGCCGCGAGTGCGGTCTGCGCCTGTTTGAAGGCACTGACCGATGTCGGCGCGACGACAAAGACCGCAAGCGTCTGGCCGGCGCGTACCGGGGTGCCCGGCACGACGCTGAGCGAGGTCACCTGTCCCGGTTGCGGCATGCTGATCGTGACGACGCTGTTCACCGAAGGCGCCGCGCTGCCATAGCCGGTGATCCATTCGGGCCGGCTGCCACGTTGCGGTGCTGCGAGACTCACCAGCACTTTCGGCGTGGGTGCAGGATCGGCCGGCTTGCTTCCGCAAGCCGCCAGCGTCGAGGCGAGCGCAACCATCATGATCCGCTTCATCGCGCGACCACCTTTCCGGCCGGGATCGTCGGCAGCGTGTCGATCGTCGGCAGGCCGGCTCCGAGCAATGTCTGGAGCGCGACCTGACGGTCGAGCAGCGCGAGTTCGAGCGTCATGATCTCCTGTTCCTTCGTATATCTATTGGTCACCAGCTCGACGAAGCTGCGCTCGTCCAGCAGCGTGGCGCCGAAGGCGTTGCTTGCGCGCTGCGCTGCGAGCCGCGCCGCCGGCAGGTCGCGGCGGACAGTAGAAAGCCGCGCCTGTAGCTGTTCCATCTCCGCGAGCGTCGCGCCGACTTCGCCGATCGCGATGCCGAGACGGGCGGTATAATCTTCGTGCAGCTGTTCGCGGGTGGCGTTGGCGATCGCGATATTGCCCTGGTTGCGATCGAACACCGGCAATCCGACCGTTGCGGTCGGGCCGCCATTGATGACCTTACTGTTGTCACTGCTTGTCGAGGCTCCGAGCACCAAGTCGGGGAACTGCGACAGGATGGCGGCGCGGACGTTCGCATCCTGCGCCGCGTAGCCGAGGCGGAGCGCCAGCAGGTCCGGCCGGCGATCGGGCAACGTGGCGAGATCGGCGCGGATCGCCGCCGGATCGAACGGCGGCAGTGCGATGTCGGCGACGAGCGGGACGACCGCGTCCGGCACGAGGCCGAGCAGCGCGTTGAGCTGGTGGCGCAGCGAGAGCTGCTGCTGGTCGAGGGCGAAGATCGCCGTCCGGGCGGATTGCAGCGCCACCAGCGTCGGCGCCGCGGTGACCAGCGTCGCATTGCCCTGGCGCAGCGCCTGTTGGATTACCGTGTTACGGCGCAAGAGCAGATTAAAGGATTCGTTGAGCAGCGGCCGGGTCCGTTCGCCGGCGATCAGGTCGGCGGTGATTTTCCTGGCTTGCCCGGCTATCTGCCACTCTTGCCAAAGCACGTCGGCATAGACCTGCTGCGCCGAGTAGTTCGCGGCGCGGCGTTGCGCGCGGTAGGTGATAAGCGCCTTGATGTTCTGCGTCAGCGCGAAGTTCCAGGCGGGGACGCTACCCGCTCCCGAGATCAACGGCAGGAAGGCACCGGCCAGCGACGGATTGGGCAGGATGCCCGCCTGGGTGAGCTGCGCTTGCGCCAATCCACGCCGCGCGCGCGTCGTCAGCAGGCCGGGGTTGCGCTCGAGTGCCAGCGACGTGACGTCGGCCACGGTCAACCGCGCTCCCGGGGCAAGGCCCGGAAGCGCGGTCACCGATGGTGCCAATGGGGAGGTGGCGACCAACGGCAGCGGAGTGTAATGGGCGCAGCTCGATAATGCCGCCACACCCAGAATACAGACACTCCGTTTGACGTATCCGTCCGACGCGCTCCTGTTCATTCGGTCTCTCTTAGTTTGCGTCGGGCCGGTAGCCATGCAGGCTGCGCCTTCGAGGCGCGGCCTGTCGCGTCGAACATCAGTCCGGGTTCTTGCCTTCGGCAATGTTCTCCAGCACCGCGCCGGTCTTTGCGTCGACGCCGATCTCGTACGGCTTGCCGTGGCTGGCGATGTCGAACGAGTAGCGCAGCCCGCTTCCGCCCTTCTCCTGCTCGAGCTCGAAATCGGTGATCTTGCCCGGTCGCGCTTTCAGCGCCGTCGCCCGAGCGGTCGCCAGCGACACCTTGGCCATCGGTGCGAGCTTCGCGCCCTTCATAGCGGCACTGGCGCCACTTGCGACCAGACCGACGGTGGCGACGGCAAGAATGAAATTACGCATCTTCTCTCTCCGGAGGCGGGATGCCTCTGAGATCTACTTAGGCGTTCCTACATTCGCGAAAGCTGCGCGGCACATTCGGAATTGCGAACTTGCCGAGCGGCCAGAAACAACAGCTTGTCACGGATCGAGCAGAGAAAGGCATCGGGATCATGAAGATCCTTCTTCTGGAAGACGACGCGCCGACCCGTACTCACGTCGCGAAAGCCTTGACGGCAGCCGGGTATGTCGTCGACGAGTGCGACGCCGGTCACGATGCGATCCACCTCGCATCGACAGGCGATTATGCCGTGCTCGTTTTCGATCGGATGGTGCCGGGCGTGGACGGGCTGTCAGCGCTGCGGAGCTTGCGGGGTTCGGGTAATGCCACGCCGGCAATTCTACTTACCGCGCGCGACGGGATCATAGACCGCGTCGAGGGATTGCATGGCGGCGCTGACGACTATCTCGTCAAACCTTTCGCTGCGATGGAGCTCGTTGCCCGCGTACAAGCGCTTGCGCGCCGCCCGCCGACGATCGAATCGGTCATCACGCTGCGGGTCGGCGATCTCGAAATGGATTTGATGAAGCGCTCCGTTTCGCGCGGGGGGCGCCGGATCGACCTTCAGCCACAGGAGATGAAGCTGCTCGAATATCTGATGCGGCATAAGGGTCGTGTCGTCACGCGGACGATGATGCTGGAGAATGTCTGGTCGATGCATTTCGACCCCGGCACCAACGTGATCGAAGGCCATATGAGCCGGCTTCGCGCGAAGATCGATCGCGGCGAAGATGCCGCATTGATCCTGACAGTACGCGGATCGGGTTATCGGCTGGACGATCCCGCAGCGTGAAAATACCTCGCTCTTTCAACAGCGGCGCGTTTCGCTTCGCGCTGTTGATCGCAGCGCTGTTCGCGGTCGGTTCGATCCTCATCCTCTTCGTCGTCGAGCGATCGATCAGAACCTATGCCAGTGAGGCGACCGCGACCGGGCTGCGCTCGGAAACCGCTGTGCTGGTACGCGAGCTTCCCGACGGTGGCGAAATGGAACTCATCGACACGATCACGCGGCGGCAAGGGACGGTCACCGAGCAACCCTTCCGCTATCTGCTCGCCACGACCGATGGCAAGCGCCTGGTCGGAGACCTGCCGCTCAGCGCCGCCAGAATCGGCTGGGGCGAAGTCAGCTTCCTCGACGATCATCCGCCGCCTGGTGAGGAGGGCAGCCCCGAAGTGCTGCAAACTCTCGGCACAGCGCTCCCCAATCACCGTATCCTCGTTGTGGCGACGGACACTTTCGACATCCAGAAACTCCGCAGGCGCCTCGACAATTTCACCATTTGGTCGGGGATCGCGATCACTCTGCTGGCGCTGATTGGCGGTTACTTTGTCGGCGGGCTGTTTCTGAGGCGCCTGGAAAGAGTCAACGATGCTGTCGGCCGGATCATGGCGGGCAGTCTATCCGAACGACTGCCACCGATCGGCATGGCGCCCGAGCTCGACGATCTCGGTCGCAATCTCAACCTCATGCTCGATCGCATCGGCGATCTGGTAGAGGGGGTGCAGCAGGTTAGCACGGACATCGCCCACGATCTCAGAACGCCCCTGACCCGCTTGCAGCATCAGTTGGAAACCATGCAGGATGCCACCTCGATCGGCGACATGCGTGTCGGACTGGAGACTGCTCTTGCGCAAACGGAGAGCATTCTGTCGGTCTTTCGGGCGTTGCTCAGGATCAGCGTGATCGAGGCAGGAGAAGCAAAGCAGCTTTTCGTGCCGTTCGATCTTTCCGATGTTGCCGCTCGAATGGCGGAATTTTACCGTCCAACCGCCGAAGACGAATTCAAGGCAATCCGTGTGTCGGTCCAGCCCAGCCGACTGGTGCTCGGCGACCCAGAGATGCTGGCGCAGCTGTTCGCCAACCTGATCGACAATGCACTGAAATACACGCCAGCGGGAACTACGATCACGGTATCGGTGCACTCGAACGACGGTCCGGTCGTTGCGACCGTATCGGACGACGGGCCCGGCATCCCGGCCGACGAGCGGGATAAGGTGCTTCGCCGCTTCTACCGGCTCGACGCAAGCCGCCATGCACCCGGCGTGGGATTGGGGCTCTCGCTCGTACAGGCAATCGTCAAACTGCATGATGGTAAGATGACCATATTGTCAAATGACCCCGGCGTTTGCGTGGAATTGACGTTCCCTAAGGTTGCTCAATGATTAAGCAACGCTGGCCATCGTGAATAAGCGACCATCATCCGATCGCCGATTTTTGGGGCCGAAGTAGGGCCAGTCAGGGAGTCTTGTTCCCCCTCGGCAACCGTCTACGATTGGATGGGAACACTAGGCTCGAAGCCGATCAGGTTGAATCACTGGGGGATTCCGCTGATGCTGGAT
>CAXTPE010000056.1:0-14631 GCA_964245925.1 uncultured Sphingomonadaceae bacterium | reverse complement strand
GAGCTTTCCGGCGGCCAGCAGCAGCGCGTCGCGATCGCGCGCGCCATCGTCACCCGGCCCGACGTGCTGCTCGCCGACGAGCCGACCGGCAACCTCGATTCGGAGCGCTCGATCGAGATCATGGCGCTGCTGAAGGATCTCAACGAGGCGAGCGGCATCACCATCCTGATGGTGACGCACGAGGCGGACATGGCCGCCTTTGCGCGCACCATCGTTCACTTCCGTGACGGGCTGGTGGCGCGCGTCGAGGAGAAGGCGGGGGCAATGGCATGAACGTCGCGCCCGAGCCGCTGCTCGCCGATGCGCCGGCGACGCCCGCGACGATCACGATCGGCGCCACCCGCCTGCTCGGCACCACCATCCTGCTCGCGGTGCGCGCGATCCGGCGGCACCTGCTGCGCTCGGTGCTGACCACGCTCGGCATCGTCATCGGCGTCGCGGCGGTGGTGACGATGGTGACGCTGGGACGTGGCGCGACCAAGGCGGTGGCGGCGCAGATTTCCAGCCTCGGCGCCAACGTGCTCCAGATCCGCCCCGGCCAGGGCTTCGGGCGCGGCGGCGGCGGACCGCCGCCGCAGCCGTTCAAGCCGGAGGACGTGGACGCGATCCGTGCCCAGGTCGCGGGGCTCACCACCGTCGCCCCGCAGGCGCAGACCACCGCCACCGTCGTCCATAATTCGGCGAACTGGTCGACCACCGTCAACGGCACCACCGACGACTATCTGATCGGCAACCAGTGGGCGGTGACGCAGGGGCGGATGTTCACGCCCGCCGAGGAGCAGGCCGGCAAGGCGGTGTGCATCCTCGGCACCACGGTCGTGACCAACATCTTCCCGGACGGCCACCCGCTCGGCCAGCGCTTCCGCGTCGGCAACGTCTCGTGCGAGGCGATCGGCGTGCTCGCGACGCGTGGTCAGCAGGGCTTCGGCGGCGATCAGGACGATACCGTCATCATGCCGCTGAAGGCGGTCCAGCGCCGCTTCAACGGCAATCAGGACATCCGCGCGATCATGGCGGGCTATGATCCGCGCTATGATTCGCAGGCGGTCCAGGATGCGATCTCCAACCTGCTGCGCGAGCGCCGCAACATCACCGGCGACAAGCAGGACGATTTCAACATCTTCGACACCAAGCAGATTTCCGACACGCTGCAGGGCACCACCAAGGTGCTGACCGGGCTGCTCGGCGCGGTGGCCGCGGTGAGCCTGCTGGTCGGCGGCATCGGCATCATGAACATCATGCTGGTATCGGTGACCGAGCGGACCCGCGAGATCGGCATCCGCCTCGCGATCGGCGCGATCGGGCGCGAGGTGATGCTGCAGTTCCTCGTCGAGGCGGTGGCGCTCGCCTGCCTGGGCGGGATCGTCGGCATCGTGCTGGCGCTGGTCGCGACGCTCGTCCTGGCGCCGCTGATGAAGGTGCCGTGGCTGTTCGACGTGCAGATCAACCTGCTGGCGTTCGTCTTCTCCGCCGTGATCGGCATCGTGTTCGGCTATTTCCCGGCGCGGCGCGCGGCGGCGCTCAACCCGATCGACGCGCTGCGGCACGAATGAGGCGGCTTGCGCTCATCGCCGGCGCCTTCCTGCTGCTCGCGCCCGCGCCGCCGCCGGACGATCCCTATCCCGACGGCGCCGACCGGCCGCGCCGGATCGATCCCTGCGCGCCCGGGCCGCAACTCTATGTCGCCGCGATGGGCCAGCCGTTCCGCTCGCCGGCCGGCGGACCCGATCCGATGGCGGCGTGGTTCGCGCAGGCGGATACGGACCGCGACGGCAGGGTGACGCTGTCCGAGTTCCTCGCCAACGCGGACCGCTTCTTCCGGACGCTCGACGGCAACCGCGATGGCGAGATCGATCCGCAGGAGGTGAGCGCCTATGAGATCGACATCGCGCCCGAGATCCGGCTCTACCAGCGCGGCGCGCCGCTCGACGCGAAGCGGAAGAAGAGCAAGCTGCTCTACCGGAGCGATGCGCTCGGCGCCGGCCGCTTCGCCCAGCTCAACATCCCCGAGCCGGTCTCCTCGGCGGACGCGGACTATAATCGCGGCGTCACCCTCGCCGAGTTCCGCGACGCCGCCGCCAAGCGCTTCGCGCTGCTCGATCCCGCCGGCAGCGGCGCGCTGACGATCGCGACGCTGGTGCCGACGCCGCAACAGGCGCAGGCGCGGCTGTGCGCCGCGGCGGCGGCGAAGCGGCCGTGACGGCATGGCTTTTACGTCATTCCCGCCTTCGCCGGAATGACGGACGAGAGGTGATTTTCCGGCCGCTCAGCCGCTGTTGCGCAATGCCGTCGCGATCGCGTTGATCGAGAGCTCGATGCCTTCGCGGACGCGGGGGTCGTCCTCGCCGGCGCGGTGGCGCTTCAAGAGCTCGACCTGGAGGTGGTTGAGCGGCTCGATATAGGGCAGCCGCAGCCGGATCGAGGTCTCCAGCGCCGGGTTCTTCTCCAGCAGCCGGGTCTGGCGCGTTACCGACAGCAGGCAGTCGTGCGTCACCTGCCAGCCATCGCGGATGCGCTGGAAGATCGTCTCGCCCAGCGTCGCGTCGCGCACCAGCGGGACATAGTGCCGGGCGATCCCCATGTCCGACTTCGCCAGCACCATCTCCAGATTGGCGAGCGTCGCCTGGAGGAACGGCCAAGCCTCCAGCATCTCGCGCAGCAGCGCCTGATCCCCGAAACCCTTCAGCGCCTGGCCGACGCCGTACCAGCCCGGCAGCATCACGCGCGCCTGCGCCCAGGAGAACACCCACGGGATCGCGCGCAGATCCTCGATGCGGTCGCTCTTCGTCCGTGACGCCGGGCGCGAGCCGATCTTGAGCCCGGCGATCTCGGGGAGCGGCGTCAGCTCGCGGAAGAAGGTGCGGAACCCCTCGGTGCCGTAGACCAGCGCGCGATAGGCCTGGAACGCCGCCTCCGAGATGCCGGCCATCGCCTCGGCGAAGCGGGCATAGTCCGCCTCGGAGAGCGCCGGCGGCTCGAGGCTGGCGAGCAGCGTCGCCGAGGCCATCGCCTCCAGGTTGGCGGCGGCGCTCTCGCGGGTGCCGTATTTGGCGGCGATCACCTCGCCCTGCTCGGTGATGCGGATGCGCCCGGCGACGGTGCCGGGCGGCTGCGCGCGGATCGCCGCGAACGACGAGCCACCGCCGCGCCCGACCGCGCCGCCGCGCCCGTGAAAGAGCTGCATCGCGACGCCCGCCTGTTCGAACACCGGGGCGAGCGCCCGGCTCGCCTGGTGCAGCGACCACACCGAGGTGAGATAGCCGCCGTCCTTGTTCGAATCGGAATAGCCGACCATCACCTCCTGGTGGCCGCGCGCGGCGGCGATGGCGACGATCTCGGGCAGCGCGAAATAGCCCGCCATCACCTGCGGCGCATTCTCCAGATCGCCGATCGTCTCGAACAGCGGGACGGCCATGATCGCGGCGGCGGGCGCGCCGCCCGGCGCGGCGGCCGGGCGGTACAGCCCGGCCTCCTTCAGCAGCAGGTTGACCTCGAGCAGGTCGGACACGCTCTCCGCCTTGGAGATGTTGTAGATGGTGATGCAGCCCGGGCCGTAGAGCGCGTGCGCCTGCGCCGCCGCCTGGACGATCGCCAGCTCCGAGCGGGTCTCGTCCGAATAGTCGCCGTAAGCGCTGGAGAGCGGGCGGGCGTGCGCCAGCTCGCGGCGCAGCAGCGCGACGCGCGCCGCCTCGTCGAGCGCGAGATAGTCGTCCTCGACGGCGGCCGTCCTGAAGAGCTCGGCGACGACGCGCTCGTGGACGTCGGCGTTCTGCCGCAGGTCCAGCGTGGCGAGATGGAAGCCGAAGGTCTCGACCGCGCGGATCAGCCGGGCGAGCGCGCCGCCCGAGCGCAGCACCCCGCCGCCGCCCCGCGCCAGTCCCCGCCCGAGCGCGACGAGATCGGCGCGGAACGCCTCAGGGTCGGGATAGGGCGCGGCCTTCAGCGCCGACGGCCGCGCCGGCGGCCGGCCGACGATCGCCTCGTGGTTGGCGGCCAGCCGCGCGTAAATGCCCCGGAGCGCGCGGCGATAAGGCTCGTCGTCGCGCGTCCGGCCAGCGTCGCCGCTCGCGCCCGCAAGCTGGATCACGCCAGCATCGACCTCGGCGAGTTCGGTCGAGATCGAGAGCTCGGCGCCCAGGGCGTGCAGCTCGTCGAAATAATGGCCGAGCACCGCCTCGGCCGAACGCGCGAGCACGAGGCGGAGCGAGGCGGCGTCGACATTGGGGTTCCCGTCGCGGTCGCCGCCGATCCAGTTGCCGAGCCGCAGGAAGCTCGGCGGGCGGCTGCCCAGCGCGCGCTCCCAGCGCGCGTAGAGCGCCGGCAGCGTCGGCAGCAGCACGTCGCGGAGATATGCCAGCGCGGTCTCGATCTCGTCGGCCACGTAGAGCCGCTCGCGGCGCAGCGGCCGGGTCTGCCAGAGCAGCGCGATCTGGCGCATGATCGCCTCGTCGATGCGGTCGCCGTCAAGGGTTTCCTCGGCGCCGCTGTCGCGCAGCGTCATCAGCGCGGCGATGTGGTTGCGATGGTCGATCATGCTCTTGCGCCTGACCTCGGTCGGATGCGCGGTGAGCACGGGGACGACGAGCGCATGATCGAGCAGCTTGAGCGCGGCGGCGCGGCCGATCCCCTCCTTCTCCAGCCGCGCGATCGCGTCGGCGACGTCGGCGCCGGCCTCGGCGGCGATGCCCTGGCGGTCCTCGGCGAGGTTGGCGAGCATCGAGAACAGCATGAAGCCGCGCACGAAGGCGAGCGTGTCGTCGAGCCCGAGCGCGCCCAGCCCCGCGTCGATCGCATCCGCCTCGACGATGCCGCGCGCGCGATCGACCGAGGTGGAGCGGATATATTCGGTGCGGCGATAGAGCTGCTCGCCGCCATAGCCGCGGATCACGTCGCCGAGCAGCTTGCCCAGATAGCGGATGTCGGGATTCTGGGTGATCGGTGGCGGGGCTGGCATGCGGCGATGCTGCGTCGCAGCGCCGGCGGGGTCAATGGCCTGCCCGCATCGGCCGGCTCTTAGCGGGCGCTTAACCAAGCCTTAGCCTCTTTGCCGCAATCCCCGCCCATCGATCCGGGAGTGGGTGCATGGGCCAGTTGAGCGGGCAGAGCGGCGAGCGCGCGGACGGGCAGGTGGATGTCGCGATCATCGGCGCCGGTCCGGCGGGGCTGACCGCGGCCTATCTGCTCACCAAGGCAGGCAAGCGCGTGACCGTGATCGAGCGGGATCCGGTCTATGTCGGCGGCATCAGCCGCACCGTCGAGCATGACGGCTTCCGCTTCGACATCGGCGGGCACCGCTTCTTCTCCAAGTCGAAGGAGGTGGTCGACCTCTGGAACGAGATCCTGCCGGACGATTTCATCCAGCGCCCGCGCATGAGCCGCATCTATTACGATGGCCATTTCTACAGCTATCCGCTGCGCGCGTTCGAGGCGCTCGGCAATCTCGGGCTCTGGCGCTCGACGCTGTGCATGGCGAGCTACCTGCGCTGGAAGCTCTTCCCCAAGAAGGATGCGAAGAGCTTCCAGGACTGGACGATCAACCAGTTCGGGAGCAAGCTCTTCAACATCTTCTTCAAGACCTACACCGAGAAGGTGTGGGGCATGCCCTGCGACGAGATCTCCGCCGACTGGGCGGCGCAGCGCATCAAGGGCCTGAGCCTCGGCGGCGCGGTGCTGGACGGGCTGAAGCGCTCGCTCGGGCTCAACCGGCGCCCGAACGACGGCATGGAGACCAAGACGCTGCTGGAGAGCTTCCGTTATCCGAGGCGGGGCCCCGGCATGATGTGGGAGCGCGCGCGCGATCATGTCGAGGAGCGCGGCGGCCGCGTGCTGATGGGCACCTCGCTCCAGCAGCTCGGCCGCGATCAGACGACCGGCCGCTGGCGCGTCGCGGCTTGCGCGGCGGACGGCACGATGCTGTCGATCAACGCCGGGCACGTCATTTCGTCCGCGCCGATGCGCGAGCTCGCCGGGCGGCTCCATCCGCTCCCCGAGACGCTCGGCCATGCGCTGGCGCTGCGCTACCGCGACTTCCTCACGGTCGCGGTGATGGTCCGCTCGGCCGATCTGTTCCCGGACAACTGGATCTATATCCACGATCCCAAGGTGCGCGTCGGCCGCATCCAGAATTTCCGCTCCTGGTCGCCCGAGATGGTGCCGGACCCGGCGGTCGCCTGCGTCGGGCTCGAATATTTCTGCTTCGAGGGCGACGGGCTGTGGTCGATGTCCGACGACGCGCTGGTCGCGCTCGCCCGCGACGAGCTTGCGGCGCTCGGGCTGTGCGACCCCGGCAGCGTCGAGGGCGGCGTGGTGGTGCGGCAGGAGAAGGCCTATCCGGTCTACGACGACGCCTACAAGACGCATGTCGACGCGATCCGGGGCGAGCTGTCCGAAGCCTATCCGACGCTGCACCTGGTCGGCCGCAACGGCATGCATCGCTACAACAACCAGGATCATGCGATGATGACGGCGATGCTGACGGTCCGCAACATCCTCGCCGGCGAGAACCGCCACGACATCTGGGCGGTCAACGAGGACGCCGAATATCACGAGGCCGGGGACGAGGGCGCGCGCGCGAGCCTCGCACCCGATGCGCGCGGCGCGCTCGCCTCGCAGCGGCTCGTGCCCGTCCGCCTGTCCGCCTGATGGACATGTCCGGCGCGCCGGCGCTGGCGCCCGCGATCGAGGCGGAACAGGCCCGGCCGGGCTTCGCGCCGCTGCTGCTCGGCTGCTGGCTGTTCGGCTGCGCGATCCTGATCGCGGTCAACTGGCACGACATCGCCACGCTCGCCTATCCCGATCCCGACGACCAGCTCCGCCTGGTCGAGGTGCGCGACTGGCTCGGCGGGCAGAGCTGGTGGGACGTCTCGCAGCACCGCATGAATCCGCCGCTCGGCGGCCTCATGCACTGGTCGCGGCTGGTCGACCTGCCGATCGCGGGCTTCGAGCTGCTGCTGCGCCCGCTGCTCGGCGCGCAGGACGCGCAGGCGGCCGCCGCGGTGATCGTGCCAATGGTGACGCTCGGCTTCTGCATGGCGATGGTGGCGCTGCTCGTCCGCCGGCTGATCGGGCGCGAGGCCGCGATTCTCGCGGCGCTGCTCACCGCCGCGAGCCCCGGCGCGCTCCAGCAGATGCGCCCGCTCAGGGTCGATCACCACGGCTGGCAGATCGGGCTCGCGATCGCGGTGATGGTGGCGCTGCTCGATCGGCGGCCGCTACGCGCCGGCGCGGTCGCGGGCGCGGTGCTCGCGGTCTGGCTGCGCATCTCGCTCGAGGGGCTGCCGCTCGCCGCCGCCGCCGGGGCGCTCGTCGGCCTGCGATGGGCGCTCTGCCCGACGCGCGGCGAGGACGGCCGGCTGGTCGCCTTCTTCGCCACGCTTGCCGGCGGTTCGTCGCTGCTCTTCGCCGCCTTCATCCCCCGCGCCGAATGGCCGCTCGCCTGGTGCGACAGCATCTCGGCGCCGCAGCTCGCGATGTTCGCCGCCGCCGCCACGGGCAGCGTCGCGCTGCGCTTGCTGCCCCCGCGGCGCGTCCCGCGGCTCTGCGGCGGCGCGCTGCTGGCGCTCGGCTGCCTCGCCGTGCTGCACGGCTTCGCGCCGCGCTGCGGGCTCGACGCGTTCGCCGACATGGCGCCGATCGTGCGGACGGTCTGGTACGACAATGTGCTGGAGGGCCTGCCGCTCTGGCAGCAGTCCGCCACGATCGCGGCGCTGGCGATCGGCTATCCGGTCGTCGGCCTCGTCGGCGGCCTGCTCGCCTGGCGGGCGGCGCGAGGCGAGGCGCGTACGCTGTGGCGCGACTATCTCTTCATCCTCGCCGCGACGATGGCGGCGACCGTGCTCGTCCAGCGTATCGGCGGCACCGCCAACATGCTCGCGCTGCCCGGCGGCGTCTGGCTGATGACGGCCGCCCTGCGTCGCGCCCGCGCGATCGCGCGCCTGCCGCTGCGCCTGCTCGCGACCGCCGGCGCCGTGCTGCTGCTCGCGCCGGTCACGCCGGCGCTCGCGATCACCATGCTCGTGCCCGGCAACACATCCGCTTCCAACACCGCCGATTCGGCCGGTCTCTGCGCCGGCACCGCCGACTTCCGCGCGCTCCGCGTCGTGCCGCCGTCGCGCTTCCTCGCGCCGCTCGATCTCGGGCCCGGCATCCTGCTCAACACCGGCAGCAGCGTGGTGGCGAGCGGCTACCACCGCAATGATGCCGCGATCGCCGACGTGATCCGCGCCTATGCCGGCTCGCCGGACGCCGCGCACGCGATCGTCGCGCGGCGCGGCATCGGCTATGTCGCGCTCTGCCGGCACGCCAACGAGGTGGCGGTCTACCGGCATTATGGCCCGCACGGCTTCGCCGCGGCGCTGTCGGACGGGCATGCGCCGGCGTGGCTGCGCCCGGTGCCGCTGGTGGATGGGGGGCGGATGCGGCTCTGGCGCGTGATCGGCTGAACAAATATTCATCCCGGCCGACCGCGCGCGGCTTGTCGCCACGGTGCGTCTCGGGGATATGCCGCTTCGGCCCATGATCGATGTTCCCGCCTCGTCGCACCGGCCGCTCGGCTGGTGGGAAACACGCCGGTTCGCCTATGCGATGATGCTGCTGGCGGCGATCCCGCTCGTCTGGCCGCCGATCCCGCCGCTGACCGACCTGCTCGGCCACATGGGCCGCTACCGCGTCGAGCTCGACGGCGCGCCCTTTCTCGATCGCTATTACGGCTTCCAGTGGGGGATCATCGGCAATCTCGGCGTCGACCTGCTGATCGTGCCGGCGGCCAAGCTGTTCGGGCTGGAGCTCGGCACCAAGCTGATCGTGCTGTGCATCCCGCCGCTGACCGTCGCGGGGCTGCTGCTGGTGGCGCGCGAGGCGCACGGCCGCGTGCCGGCGACCGCGCTGTTCGCGCTGCCGCTGGCCTACAGCTATCCGTTCCAGTTCGGCTTCGTGAACTTCGCGCTGGCGATGGCGCTGATGCTGATCGCCTTCGCCTTCTGGCTGCGGCTGGCGCGTACCGGCCACCTGCGGCTGCGCGCGAGGATCTATCTGTTCGTCGGCTTCGCGATCTGGCTGACGCACAGCTTCGCCTGGGGCACGCTCGGCATGCTGTGCTGGGTGGCCGAATATGTGCGCGAGCGCCACGAGGGCGCGGGCTGGTGGCGCGCCTGGTGGAAGGCGACGCTCGCGGTGATGCCGCTCAGCCCCCCCGCGCTGCTGCTGCTGCCGTGGCGCGGCGCGGAGGCGCCCAAGGGCACCGCCGACTGGTTCCACTGGACCTTCAAATGGCGCTATCTCTATTCGGTGCTGCGCGATCGCTGGCAGGCGTTCGATCTCGCCAGCGCCGGGATCGTGGTGATCGTCGCGCTGAGCGGGCTGTGGAACCCGCGGCGGCGGTTCGATCCCACGCTCGGCTTCGCGGCGCTGCTGCTGGCGCTCACCTTCGTCTGCCTGCCACGCATCCTGCTCTCGTCCGCCTATGCCGACATGCGGCTGGCGCCGTTCGCGCTGGCGGTCGCGATCGTCGCGCTCCGGCCGCGCGTCGCGGTGCGCGGGCGCACCCTGGTCGCGGGCGCGGCGGTGGCGTTCTTCGTCGTCCGGATGGGTGCGCAGACGGTGAGCTACGCGATGTTCGACCGGCATTACGACACCCAGCTCGCCGCCCTGCCGCACATCGTCCCCGGCAGCCGGGTGATGGTGCTCGCGACGACGCCCTGCCAGACGGTATGGGCCACCGATCGCACCGAGCATCTCTCCAGCATGGCGATCGTGCGGCGCCAGACCTTCGTCAACGACCAGTGGCTCACCCCCGGCGCGCAGCTCCTCACGCTGCGCTACCGCGACGCCGGCCGCTTCTCGCGCGATCCCACCCAGCTCCTCCGCCGGCCGGACTGCCGCGCGCGCGGCGAGCCGCTGCTCGCCGACACGCTGGCGAACTTCCCGCGCCACGCGTTCGACTATCTCTGGCTGATCGACCGCCCGCGCGCGCAGCTTCCCGACGATCCGGGGCTCGTCAGGATCTGGCAAGGTCCGGCGAGCGGCGCGCTCTACCGGATCGTCGGCTCCGCGACCGCCAGCAGCGACACCCCGAAAGGCAGCGAGCCGCGCACCGCGACGTGACGCTCGGCCGCGAACACCGCCGTCAGCGCCCGGTTGACGATCGACGGCGGCATGCCGTGATCGTCGCCGCCGGTGCGGCCGAGCAGCCGGTTGAGGGCGCGGACGGCGACGATCACCGGCATCAGCAGGCAGTTGAAATGGCTCATGTGGCGCAGCGTAAAGCCGCCGTCGGCGAGCGCCCGGCGAAGCGCGCGCGCGGTATAGCGCCGCTGGTGGTGGTGGGCGATGTCGTGCGCGCTCCACAGCCACGGCATCGCCGGCACGGTGAGCAGCAGCCGCCCGCCCGGCGCGAGCTTGCCGCGCAGCACCTTGAGCGAGGCGACGTCGGCCGGGATATGCTCGAGCACGTCGAGCAGCACGATCAGGTCATAGGCGCCATCGTCGAGCCGCACCCCGTCCGGGAGCAGCCCGCCGGCGACCTTGATGCCGCCGCGCCGCGCCGCGAGCGCGCGCGCGGGCGCATCCGGCTCGACCGCGTCGACATGGCCGAAGCGCTGCAGCATCGCGATGTTCGCGCCCGTGCCGCAGCCGACCTCCAGCATGCGCAGCCGCGTGCGCCGCGGCGCGTGGCGTTCGATGGCGGCGGCGACGATGCGGCGGCGGGCGGCGAACCACCAATGCTCGCCGTCGATCTCGGCCATGCGATCGTAGATGGCGCGTTCCATGCCCCGACGCCGCTCAGCCCCCGCCGATCTCTTCGCGCACGATATAGACCGGGCGCTGCTTGGTCTCGACGAGGATGCGGCCGACATATTCGCCGAGCACGCCCAAGGAGATGAGCTGGACCCCGCCGAAGAACAGGATCGCCACCATCATCGAGGCATAGCCCGGCGTGTCGCGCCCGAAGGCGATGGTGCGCACGGAGATGAAGCCGGCATAGCCCAAGGCGAACAGCGCCACCGCCGCGCCGATATAGGACCAGATGCGCAGGGGCGCCGTCGAGCCCGAGGTGATGCCGTCGATCGCGAGCTGCCAGAGCTTCCAGTAGTTGAACTTGGTCTCGCCGACGGCGCGCGCCTCGCGGTCATATTCGACCGCCGCCTGGCGGAAGCCGCTCCAGGCGAACAGCCCCTTCATGAAGCGGTTGCGCTCCGGCATGCGCCGGATGACCTCGACGACGCGGCGGTCGAGCAGCCGGAAGTCGCCGGCATGTTCGGGGATCTTGTCGGCCGAGAGCCAGTTGTGGGCGCGATAATAGAGGTCGGCGGTGAGCCGCTTGGGGAGGCTGTCGGAAAGGCGGTTGCGGCGCACGCCATAGACCACCTCATAGCCCTCGCGCCATTTGGCGAGCATCGCGGCGATCACCTCGGGCGGATCCTGCAGATCGACGTCGAGCGGCACGACGACGTCGCCCCGCGCGTGATCGAGGCCGCAGGAGAGTGCCGCCTCCTTGCCGAAGTTGCGCGAGAGCGAGACGGCGCGGATGCGCGGATCGGCGGCATGGGCGAGGATGATCGCGGCGAGCGTCGCGTCGCGGCTGCCGTCGTCGATGAACAGGATCTCCCAGCCGCGCGTCTCCCCGAGGCCGTCGAGCACCGCGGTCAGCCGCGCGACGAAGCCCGGCACCGCCGCCTCCTCGTCCATCACCGGCGCGATGATCGAGATCAGCGGCGCGGCCGCCGCGATCGCGCGCTCCTCGGCAGTGACGTCCATGAACCCCATCGCCGCGCTCCCTATTCGAACACCCAGGTCCGGTTGAGCCAGAAGATCGCGAGCGGCGTCACCAGCACCATCAGCGGCATCGGCCACCAGGTCGCCCCGTGCAGCGCGTGGACGAGCAGCCAGACCCAGAAGCTGTTGAGCGCGAGGCTGCCGAGGCTGACGACGGCGAAGCGGAAGGTCGTGCGCGCCGGATTGTCGCGGGTGCCGTGATCGCGGAAGCTGTAGCGGCTGTGGACGACATAGCCGATGCAGACCGCCACCAGATAGGCGATCAGATTGGCGCGCAGCGGCGGCATCGCCAGCGGCCCGTCGCGCCGCGCGCAGCCCCAGTAGACGAGCGTCGAGACCATCGTCACGCCGCCGCCGGTGACGCCGTAGCGGACGAGCTGGCCGAGCAGCGCGCGGCGCCCGGCATCCATGTCGCGCCAATGGGCCATCATCGTCCCGTCCTCCGCACGCGCGCCCGGGCGCGCGCCGGCTCTATGCCACGCCGAGCTTGAAGCAAAGTTCACGCGGCCCCCTGTTTCCCTCGCCCCGCATCCTGCTCTACAGGCAGCGCACGCCGCCGTCATCTTCGAGGTTCGCCCTGTCCGAGGCCCCGCCGGCCGCACCCGCGCCGCACGATCCGGAGCTTCCCGATCGCCACTGGCGCCGCCGGGTGCCGCTGCTGTGGCTCGCGGCATGCGCCTGCATGCTCTACTACAAGTGGCACGCGATCCACTGGTTCGCGCTCGGCGACACCGACGACAATATCCGCTTCGACCAGGTGCGCGACTGGCTGAACGGCCAGGGCTGGTACGACCTGCGGCAATATCGTCTCGATCCGCCGGCGGGCGCCAACATCCACTGGTCGCGGCTGGTCGATCTGCCGCTCGCCGCGATCATGCTGGCGGTGAAGCCCGTGTTCGGCTGGGTGGTGGCGAACAAGACGGCGGTGGCGGTGGCGCCGCTGCTGCCGATGCTGCCGGCGATGTACGCCACCGCCTTCACGGTGCGGCGGCTGGTGGCGCCCGCCTCCTATGTGCTCGGCTGCGCGATCCTGCTGTGCGGGCAGAGCGCGCTGTTCATGTGGATGCCGCTCAGGATCGATCATCACGGCTGGCAGCTCGCCTTGCTGATGGGGACGGTCGCCGGGCTCGCCGACGGCAGGCGGATGCGCGGCGGGATCGTCGTCGGGCTCACCTCGGCGCTGTCGCTGACGATCGGGCTGGAGATGCTGCCCTATGTGGCCTGCTCGGGGGCGATCCTCGCGGTCCACTGGGCCTGGGACCGCGGCGAGGCGCGGCGGCTGCTGGCCTACGGCCTGGCGCTGGGCGCGGCGACGGCGCTCGGTTTCCTCGGCTTCGCGTCGAACGACAATTGGCATGCGGTCTGCGATGCGCTCTCGCCGGTGTGGCTGACGGTCGCGCTGCTCGGCGGCGGGCTGCTGGGGGCTTGCGCGCTGCTGCCGGTCGAGCGGCGCTGGCTGCGGTTCGCGCTCGTGCTCGCGGCGGGCGCGGGCGTCGCCGGCACCTATGCGGCGCTGTTCCCGAAATGCCTGGGCCAGTTGGAGGGCATGTCGCCGGAGCTCAAGCTGCTCTGGTTCGATCATGTCCGCGAGGCCAAGCCGCTCTATATGCATCCCTATACGATCGCGCTGCCGATCCTGGCGCTGCCGGTGATGGGCGCGATCGGATCGTGGCTGGCGATCTGGCGCGCGCGCGGCGCGGCGCTGGCGGGCGCCTGGGCGCCGGTCGCGGTGTTCGGCACCTTCGCGGGCCTGCTGCTCGCCTGGCAGACGCGCACCGGGCCGAGCGCGCAGCTGCTGGCGGTGCCGGGCGCCACCGCGCTCGGCTGGGCCTTCCTGCCGCGGCTCTCCGAGCATCGCCTGCTGCTCGTGCGCGTGTTCGGCACGGTGGCGGGATTTCTGCTCGTCTCGGGGCTGTGGATGTATTTCGCGATCCAGCTCTTGCCGCCGACAAAAGCGCTCGCCGCCCGGCAGACGCGGCTCAAGCGCGCCGCGGATCATTCCGCCTGGTGCCCGACGGTGCCGGCGCTTCGTCAGCTCGAGGCGATCCCGCCGCAGACGATGCTGACGATGGTGGATTTCGGCCCGCGCCTCATCACGCTCACCCATCATCGCGCGATCGCCGGACCCTATCATCGCAACGGCCAGGCGATCCTCGACGTCCACCATGCCTTCCGCGGGCCGCCCGAGACGGCGCATGCGGTGATCGCGAAGCATCGCGTGACGATGGTGCTGATCTGCCCGGGCATGGCCGAGGCGACGATCTACCAGGCGGAGGCGCCGAAGGGCTTCTACATGCAGCTCCTGAACGGGCGCATCCCGCCATGGCTCGCGCCGGTGCCGCTGCCGAAGAATTCGCCCTACCGGCTGTGGAGGGTGACGGGCTGACGCGAACGCTCCACGATCCTGGCCGTGCCTCGACGTCGCTCGGCACGAACGGGACGGTCGAAGACGGTCACACCGCGAAGCTGGCGTGGATCCCGTCGATCACGAACTGCGCGGCGAGCGCCGCCAGCAGCACGCCGAGCACGCGGGTGAGCATCGCCTCGATGCGGACACCCAGGAAGCGCATCAGCGGGCCGGCCGCCAGCAGCGTGGCGGCGAGGATCAGCATCACCGCGGCCAGCGCGCCCAGCACCACCAGCGTCTCGATCGCGCCATGCGCGCGCGCGGTGAGCAGCATGGCGGAGGCGATCGAGCCCGGCCCCGCGATCATCGGGATCGCCATCGGGAACACCGAAATGTCCTCGAGGCTCGCGGGATCCTGCTTCACCCGGCGGCCGCGCTCCTCGCGCCGCTCGGTGCGCTTCTCGAATACCATCTCCAGCGCGATCAGGAAGAGCATGATGCCGCCGGCGATG
>CAXTPE010000055.1:0-14730 GCA_964245925.1 uncultured Sphingomonadaceae bacterium | reverse complement strand
CATCGGCAAGGAGGTGCTCGCCACCACCGCCGACGCCTATCGCAAGCTGCGCAACTCGTTCCGCTACCTGCTCGGCGCGCTCGACGGCTTCACCGACGAGGAGCGGATCGATGCCGACGCCATGCCGGCGCTGGAGCGCTATGTCCTCCATCTCCTCCGGAAGCTCGACGCCGAGCTGAAAGACGCAGCCGAGGCCTATGAGTTCAATCGCTATGTTCGCGCGCTGACCGACTTCGCGAACAATGACCTGTCCGCCTTCTTCTTCGACATCCGAAAGGACAGTCTCTACTGCGACGCGCCCGCGCACCCCAGGCGCCGCGCCTGTCGCACCGTGCTCGACATCCTCTTCCATGCGCTCGTCCGCTGGGCCGCGCCGGTGCTGTGCTTCACCGCCGAGGAAGTCTGGGGCACCCGCTTCGCGCAAGCCGGCAGCGTCCACCTGCTCGACTGGCCGGCGATCGATCCCGACTGGGAGGACGCCCCCCTTGCCGAGCGCTGGGACGAGCTGCGCCGGCTGCGCGGCATCGTCACCGCCGAGATCGAGCCCCGGCGCCGCGACAAGGAACTCGGCTCCAGCCTCGAGGCCGAAGTCACGCTCGGCTATCCCGACACCACCGACCAGCCGCTCACCTCGGCCGAGCTGGCCGAGCTCTTCATCGTCGCGGACGTCGGCGTCGCCCAGGCGACGCACGGCCCGGTGGTGATCGTGCATCGCACGCACCATCACAAATGCGGACGCTGCTGGCGGCACCTCCCCGAGGTGACGGAAGACGGCGCGCTCTGCGATCGCTGCGCGGAGGTGGTCGGTGGCTGACACCAGGGCACAGGATCGCCCCGCCATGCGGTTGCGCGCCCAGGCGCTCGGGCTGATCGCCGCCGCGCTCGTGTTCGTCGCCGATCAGGCCGCCAAGTGGCTCGTCACCGGCCCGCTCGATCTGCCCGGCCGCCGCACGATCGCGCTGCTGCCGGTGTTCGATCTGCAATGGGTCGAGAATTACGGCGTCTCGATGGGCTTCCTCACCGCCGGCAGCGCGACCCAGCGCTGGCTGCTGGTCGGCTTCACCGCCGCGATCGCCGCCGCCGTGCTCGTCTGGCTGTGGCGCGAGAAGATCCGCCAGGATGCGCTCGCGCTCGGGCTGGTGCTCGGCGGCGCGTTCGGCAACATCCTCGATCGCATCCGCTTCGGCCATGTCGTCGACTTCGCCGATCTGCATTTCGGCGGCTGGCATCCTTTCCTGGTTTTCAACGTCGCCGATGCCGCTATTACGATCGGCGTGTTGCTGCTCCTGCTGCGCGCGCTGCTCGCGCGCAGGGAGCGCGATCCGGCGGAGGATGCGCATGCGTAGGTTCGGGCTTCTGATCGGCATGGCGGGGATGACCGCGCTCGCCGGCTGCAAGACGCAGAGCGCCGGCGTGTTCAGCCACGGCGGGCCGAACGAGTTCGCGGTGACCCGCGAGGCGCCGCTGGTGGTGCCGCCCGATTTCGCGCTGGTGCCGCCCAAGCCCGGCGCGCCACGCCCGCAGGAGGCCGATTCGAGCACCCAGGCGCTCCAGGCGATGTTCGGCGGCGCGGCGCCGCGCAGCGCGACCGAGCAGGCGCTGCTCGCCCGGGCGGGCGCCGACCGCGCCGATCCGGGCATCCGCTCGGCCGCCGGCGATCCCACCACCAACGTCGTCGACAAGGGCGCGGTGACCAAGGACATCGTCAACGCGCCGGCGAGCGAAGGCACCGACGCCAAGGTCTCGACGCCGCAATAATCCGGCCACGACGGGCGAGCCGATGCGCGGCCTGATCCTGCGCCGGCTCGCCACCACGCTCCCCACGCTCGCCGCGGTCATCCTGCTCTCCTTCCTGCTGATGCGGGTCGCGCCGGGCGGGCCGTTCGATGCCGAGCGCCCGCTCGATCCCGCCACCCGCGCCGCGCTGGAGGCGAGCTACGGGCTGGACCGGCCGCTCCCCGTCCAGCTCGGCCGCTACCTGCTGGGTATCGCGCATGGCGATCTCGGCCCCTCGCTGGTCTATCGCGACTTCAGCGTGAGCGACCTCGTCGCGCAGGGGCTGCCGGTGTCGCTCGCGCTCGGCGGCGCGGCGCTGCTGCTGGCGCTGGCGATCGGCCTCACCGCGGGCATCGCCGCCGCGCTTCGGCCGGGCGGGCGGGCGGACGGCGCGCTGATGCTGCTGGCGACGCTCGCCACCGCGCTGCCGACCTTCGTGACCGGGCCGCTGCTGGTACTCGTCTTCGCGCTGGGGTTCGGCTGGCTGCCGGTCTCGGGCTGGCAGGCCGGCGACGCCTCGCATCTCGTGCTGCCGGTGATCGCGCTCGCGCTGCCGGCCGCCGGCGCCATCGCCAAGCTGACGCGCGCCGGGCTCGCCACCGCCATGTCGCAGGATCATGTCCTTACCGCGCGCGCGCGCGGACTGAGCCCGTTCCGGCTTGTCGCGCGGCACATGCTGCGGCCCGCGCTGGTGCCGGTGGCGAGCTATCTCGGGCCGGCCGCCGCCGCGCTGCTGACCGGCGCGGTGGTGATCGAGACGGTGTTCGCACTGCCGGGGCTCGGCCGCTATTTCGTCCAGGGCGCGCTCAACCGCGATTATCCGCTCGTGCTCGGCGTGGTGCTGCTCTACGCGAGCCTGATCCTGCTCTTCAACCTCGCCGTCGATCTGCTCTACGGCTGGCTCGATCCGCGAACCCGCGCATGAGCCGCGTCGCCCGCCCGCTGCTGGTGGTCGCCGCCATCGCGCTCGCCGCGCTGCTGCTCCCGCCGCTGCTGCCGTGGCGCTACGACGCGATCGACTGGGGGGCGGTGCGCGTGCCGCCGCTCTCGCGCGATCACCTGCTCGGCACCGATCTGGTCGGGCGCGACCTGCTCGCGCGGATCGCGATCGGCACCAGGGTGACGCTGGCGGTGGCGGCGGCGGCGGCGGCGGTCGCGCTGCTGCTCGGGGTGGCATGGGGGGCGGTCGCCGGCTGGTGCGGCGGGCGGATCGACGAGGCGATGATGCGGATCGTCGATGCGCTCTACGCGCTGCCCTTCATGTTCGTGGTGATCCTGCTGATGGTGCTGTTCGGGCGATCGATCAGCCTCGTGTTCCTCGGCATCGGCGCGGTCGAGTGGCTGACGATGGCGCGCGTCGTGCGCGGGCAGACGCTGGCGCTCCGCCGGCGCGGCTTCGTGCTGGCGGCGCGCGCCGCGGGCGCGCCGGCACCTAACATCCTGTGGCGCCATGTCGTGCCGAACCTCGCCGGCGTGGCGATCGCCTATCTGCTGCTCACCGTGCCGCAGGTGGTGATGGTGGAGAGCTTCCTCTCCTTTCTCGGCCTGGGCGTGCAGGAGCCGCTCACCTCGCTCGGCATCCTGGTCAAGGACGGCGCCGACGACATGGATGTCGCGCCGTTCGCGCTGCTGCTGCCGGGCGGGCTGCTGGTGACGATCCTCGTCTGCCTGACGATCGCCGGCGAGCGGCTGCGCGATCGGCTGGCATGATCTACGCGGTCGAAGGACTGAGCGTCGTCATCGATCATGTCCCGGTGGTGCGCGAGGTGAGCTTCGCCGTTCAAGCCGGCGAATGCGTCGCGCTGGTCGGCGCTTCCGGCTCGGGCAAGAGCCAGACCTGCCTCGCGCCCTTCGGACTCTCCGCCGGGATCGCGAGCGGATCGGCGCGGCTCTGCGGCACCGAGCTGGTCGGCCGGGCCGAGCGCGCGCTGCGCACCGTCCGCGCGCGCGACGCCGGCTTCGTCTTCCAGCAGCCGCTGACCGCGCTCACGCCGCATCTCACCATCGGCGCGCAGCTCGCCGAGGCATGGCGGCAGGCGGGCGCGGCCCGGCCGCGCGGCGCGGAACTCGCCGCCGCGCTGGAGCGGGTCGGGCTCGATCGTCCGCGCGACCGGCTCGACCAGTATCCGCACCGCCTCTCGGGCGGCCAGCGCCAGCGCGCGCTGATCGCGTGCGCCATCGCGCACCGGCCGAAGCTGCTCGTCGCCGACGAGCCGACCACCGCGCTCGACGCCGCCTTGCGCGCCGGCATCCTGGATCTGCTCGATCGGCTGCGCGCGGAAGAAGGGCTGGCGCTGCTGCTCGTCAGCCATGATCTCGGGGCGGTCGCGGCCCATGCCGACCGGATCGTCGTGCTCGACGCCGGCGCGATCGTCGAGCAGGGGCCGGCGGCCCGCGTGATCGCCGCGCCCACCGCCGCGACCACCCGCGCGCTGGTCGCGGCGATCCCGCGCCTCGACGGGCCGTCGCCCGCGCCGCCGCCGGCGGGCGCGCCGCTGCTGGAAGCGGAGCGGCTCGCGACGAGCTTCGCGCTGCCCGGCTGGCGGCGAGGGCGGCTGGCGGCGGTCGCCGACGTGTCGCTCGCGATCCGGCCGGGCGAGGCGCTCGCGCTGGTCGGCGGGTCCGGCTCGGGCAAGTCGACCGTGGCGATGGCGATCGCGGGCCTGGGCCCGCTCGATCATGGCATGATCCGCTGGCACGGCGCGGTGCTGCCGGCGCGCCGGCGCCGGGCCGACGTCCGGCTGATCCAGCCGGTGTTCCAGGATCCGGCCGCCAGCCTCGACCCGCTCCGGACGGTGCTCGACAGCGTCGCCGAGCCGCTCCGCCATCTCGTCCCCGAGCTCGACGCGCGCGGCCGGCGCGAGCGGGTGCTGACGGCGCTCGCGGAGGTGGAGCTCGATGCCGGGCTGGCCGCGCGCCGCCCGCGCACGCTCTCCGGCGGGCAGGCGCAGCGCGTCGCGATCGCGCGCGCGCTGGTCGCGGCGCCGGCGCTGCTGGTGCTCGACGAGGCGACCTCGGCGCTCGACATGCTCGTCGCGGCGCGGATCCTCGATCTGCTGGCGCGGCTCCGGCGCGAGCGCGGGCTGGCGATGCTGGTCATCACCCATGATCTGGCGGTGGCGCGGCGGCTGTGCCACCGCACCGCGGTGATGGAGGCCGGCCGGATCGTCGAGCAGGGCGCGACGGCGGCGCTGCTCGCAGCGCCGCGCCACGCCGTCACGCGGCGGCTGTTGGCGGCCGCGCAAGGAAATGGGGCCGCGGCGCCTGGCGCCGCGGCCCCGTCCTACCCCCCCGGCTAGGAACTGGCGGGGCGGGCGCGGGCCGGCCCCATGGTCGATACCTCAGAAGGCGGCGGCGACCGCGCCGACGAAGCCGCCCTTGCTGATGTTGCGGTTGGGGCCGCCACCGGCCGGATAGCTGGCGAGATTCTTGTTGGTGTCGACATAGGCGGCGCTGAAGGTGAGCGCCTTGAACGTATAGGCGGCTGTCAGGCTGTAGTCGGTATAACGCTCGCCGAACGTGATGTAGTTCTTCTTGAACGAGCGCCCGAGATGGCCGGTCACGGTCAGGCCGGTGTTCGGGATCGCGGCGGAAAGCTCGGCATAGCCGTAGATGCCGCCGTTGCGCTCCTTGGTGGCGGCGAGGCCGTGCTGCTTCCAGGCGAAGTTGCCGCCCACCTTCACGCCGAGCGGACCGAAGCTGTGCGAGGCGTTGATGTACGGCTCGAAGAAGTCGGAATTGCCGCCGCCCGAGCCGGGATAATAATAATAGAGCAGGCCGCTGTCGACGGTCGTGCCGCCGAACGTCTTCTTGTAGCCGCCGTAGAGATCGATCTCCTGGTCGCTGCCGCCGGCGACATAGTCGTCGATCGAGGAGCCCCAGGTGCCGACATAGAAGCCCGATTCGTGGCTGACGCCCAGCGTACCCTGGATCGCGAAGCGCTTATTGGTCTGCGAGAGGCCGCGGAAGCGATAGTCGCTGGTCAGCGTGGCGCCGCCGGTGACTGTGATCGGGCTGGCCGGGGCGGCGGCGTCCTGCGCGAAGGCAGGCGCGGCGAGCGCCGCCAGGGATACGGCTGCAAGGCCGAGGACGAAGGTGCGCATCGTGAAGATCCCTTTCGATCGTGGGCCCTGTGGCCTCCTGCGTTCCGCGCGCCGGCGCTCTCGCTCGCGCGGGGCCGTGCATCACCGGAACGCCGCTTCCCTGCCGGAGACGGCCGCATCGCACAACGGCTTATACGCCGGCGATCAACTATGCCGAAGACACTGTTGCGGCCCGGCAACAGATGCCGGGAAGCGGATGCCGCCGCGATGCTGTCCTACAGATAACCACATAGGTTATACGAGTCGCCGCAGCACGGGAGGCGGGACATGGTCGTGAACATGGACGTGGACGCATTGATCGACGGGCTGATCGCGCGCGAGGGCGGCTATGTCGCCAGCCCCGCCGACAGGGGCGGCCCGAGCCGGTTCGGCATCACCGAGGCGGTAGCCCGCGCGCAGGGCTATGCCGGCGACATGGCTCGGCTGCCGCGCGGCGAGGCGGCGGCGATCTACCGGCGGCGCTACTGGCTGAAGCCGGGGCTCGATCGCATCGCGCCGCTCGCGCCCAAGCTCGCCGCCGAACTGTTCGACACCGGCGTCAACATGGGCCCGGCGGTCGCCGCCAACTTCCTGCGCCGCGCCTTGAACGCGCTCAACCGCGGCGCGTCGGACTATCCCGACATTCCTGTCTCCGGCGCAATCAACGAGGCGCTGCTCGCCGCGCTGAAGGGCTTCCTCGCGCGCCGGGGCGCGGGTGGCGAGACGGTGCTGCTGAAGGCGCTCGATGCGCTCCAGGGCGCGCGCTACGTCGCGCTCGCCGAGGAACGGCCGGCCGACGAGGCGTTCCTCTACGGCTGGCTCGCGAACCGCCTGGCATGAGCGACGCCGCCCCCGCTCCGGCCGAGACCGCGCTTACCGCCCCGGACCCTTTCACCAGCCGCGCGCGCCCGGCGTTCCTCTACGTCATGTACGCGCTGCTGCTCGGCAGCATGCCGGTCGGCCTGGTCGGCGCGATCCGGCCGGCGGCGGCCGCGGCGATCAGCCACGCGATGGCCGCCTATCTCGCCGCCATCCCCGAGCCGCTCTACGCGCTCTTCGCCACCGGCTATCTTGGCTACACGGTCGCGCGCGAATGGGGCAAGGCGCAGGGCTCGCGCTGAGCGATCGGCGACGCGCGTCGGTCGGCGCCATTTGCACCGGCCGCGTCGCCATCCCATATCGCCGATGCAGGCGAGGCGGGATGGGCATGGCGGACACGATAGGCTGGCACGGGACGACGATCCTCTCGGTGCGCAAGGGCGGACGGGTGGTGGTGGCCGGCGACGGCCAGGTCTCGATGGGCAACACGGTCATGAAGCCCAATGCGCGGAAAGTGCGCCGCCTTCACGACGGCTCGGTGATCGGCGGCTTCGCGGGCGCGACCGCCGACGCCTTCACCCTGTTCGAGCGGCTGGAGAAGAAGCTCGAGGCGCATCACGGCCAGTTGCTCCGCGCGGCGGTCGAACTCGCCAAGGACTGGCGGACCGACAAATATCTGCGCAACCTGGAAGCGCTGATGATCGTCGCCGACAAGGACATCACCCTCATCCTCACCGGCAACGGCGACGTGCTGGAGCCCGAGAAGGGCATCGCCGCGATCGGCTCGGGCGGCAATTACGCGCTCGCCGCCGCGCGCGCGCTGGTCGACTACGAGAGCGATGCCGAGACGATCTGCCGCAAGGCGATGGGCATCGCCGCCGAGGTCTGCGTCTTCACCAACGGCAATCTCACGATCGAGGCGATCGAGAACATTGGCGAAGACGCCGCCGGGGCGACGGGACCAACGACATGAACGACGCCCTCACCCCCAAGGCCATCGTCGCCGCGCTCGATCGGCACATCATCGGCCAGGGCGACGCCAAGCGCGCGGTCGCGGTCGCGCTGCGCAACCGCTGGCGCCGCCAGCAGCTCGGCCCCGAGCTGCGCGACGAGGTTTCCCCCAAGAACATCCTGATGATCGGACCCACCGGCTGCGGCAAGACCGAGATCAGCCGGCGGCTGGCCAGGCTCGCCGACGCGCCGTTCGTCAAGGTCGAGGCGACCAAGTTCACCGAGGTCGGCTATGTCGGCCGCGATGTCGAGCAGATCGCGCGCGATCTCGTCGAGGAATCGATCCGGCTGGAGCGCGAGCGCCGCCGCAGCGCCGTGCGCGACAAGGCCGAGGAGGCCGCGCGGGAGCGGCTGCTCGACGCGCTCGTCGGCAAGGATGCGTCCGCCGCCACCCGCGCCTCCTTCCGCCAGCGCTTCGAGGACGGCCATCTCGAGGCGAGCGAGATCGAGATCGAGGTGGAGGACGTGGCCCAGATGCCGTTCGACATCCCCGGTGCCGGCGGCCAGATCGGCATGATTAACATCGGCGACATCATGGGCAAGCTCGGTGGAAACCGGACGAAACGCCGCCGCATGAACGTGCGTGCCGCCTGGACCAAGCTCGTCGAGGAGGAGAGCGACAAGCGCCTCGACAGCGACGACCTCAACCGCGCCGCGCTGGCGGACGCGGAAGCCAACGGCATCGTCTTCCTCGACGAGATCGACAAGATCGCGGTTTCCGACGTGCGCGGCGGCTCGGTTTCCCGCGAAGGCGTGCAGCGCGACCTGCTGCCGCTGATCGAGGGCACCACCGTCGCCACGAAATATGGCCCGATCAAGACCGACCACATCCTCTTCATCGCATCCGGCGCGTTCCATGTCGCCAAGCCGTCCGATCTGCTGCCGGAGCTGCAGGGCCGGCTGCCGATCCGCGTCGAGCTGAAGGCGCTGACCGAGGCCGATTTCATCGCGATCCTGTCGGACACCCGCGCGAGCCTCGCCGAGCAGTATCGCGCGCTGCTCGCCACCGAGGAGGTGACGGTCACATTCCGCGCCGACGGCATCGCCGCGATCGCGCGCATCGCGGCGGAAGTGAACGCCGCTCTCGAGAACATCGGCGCCAGGCGGCTCCAGACGATGATGGAGAAACTGCTGGAGGAGGTGAGCTTCGAGGCGGAGGACCGTCGCGGCAGCGCGGTGGTGGTCGACGCCGCCTATGTCGATGCCCAGCTCGCGGGGATCGCGCGGGATACGGACCTGAGCAAATATGTGCTGTGACGCGTCAGTCGTGCGGCGGCGGCGGCGGCGCGATGGTGTCGTCGAGCGGCAGCGATCGCATCCGTAGCCGTAGCGCGGCGGGAGCGGGCCGCGCCGGCACGGCCGGATGGCCCGCCGCCGCGCCGGGCTTGCCGTGCCCGCCCTTGCCCGCCGCGCCCGCGTGCGCCGCCGCTCTCTTCGGCGTGGTGCCCTTGCCGGCCCCGGCCTGCGTCCCGGCGGTCTTCGCATTCTTGTCGTCGAGTTCCTTGGTGCTCTTGCCGATCGACGCGTTGAGCAGATCCTGCATGCCGAGGAACGAGCAGAGGCCGGCATAGCGCAGGATCGCCGATTCGGCGGCGGGGAAGCTCTTCGGCGGAAGGCCGACGATGTTGGCCTTCATATCGTCCTGCGCCGCGAGCACGAGCCGGCGCATCGTGGCAAGATCGGGGGTGACGAGGAAGCTGTCGTCGTAGTTGCGGAAGCTGCTGTCGATCGCCGCGAAGCCCGCGCCGGCGGCGCCGGTCGCCACCGAACCGGCCTTGACGAGACCCAGCACGGCGGAGACGACGCCGCCCGCGTCATTGGCCACGCCGCGGCTGAACCTGCGATGCCGCGCGCTCTGGTTGGTTTCGCGGAAGAACTTGTCGCAGTAATAATCGGAGAGGGTGAGCCCCGCCAGCAGGAAACGCGGAACGCCGTCCTCGTCGCTGTCCTTGTACTTGAAGACGACGCAGGTGCCGGCCCTGTCCTCGCCCTGGCGATGGGAGGTTCCGGTCGCCATCGGGTTCGGCGATGGCCTGCACGGCTCATAGGCAGCGAAGAGATTGCCGATCAGCGCCTCCTCTTCCCGATGGGTCGAGGGCGGCGGCGCCGACAGCTCGGTTCGCAGTCCGATGACGCCGCGCGCATCACAGCCCGCGAGCGCGAGCATCGCGAGGACGCCTCCCGCGGCACGCCCCGTCCGGCCAGACCCCCGCAACCGCCCCTCCTTCCTGCCTCGTCCCCGTAACGATGTTCCGTCCGGACACGCCGGCGGTCAACCTCGCGCCGCGGCCCGCTTGTCCGAAATGGAGACGTCGACGGCCGCTATCGTGCTCGCCGCCGCAATCCGCTAACGCCTCGCCGATGCTCTCCACCCTCCTCGCCTCCATCGCCGCCTGGATCGTCGCGGTGATCGCCGCCGGCGGCTATCGGGGCGTCGCGCTGCTCATGGCGATCGAGAGCGCCTGCATCCCGCTGCCGTCCGAGATCATCATGCCGTTCGCGGGCTATCTGGTGTCGCGGGGCGAGCTCGGCCTCTTCTGGGTGGCGACGGCGGGCGCGCTCGGGTGCAATCTCGGCTCGATCGCGGCCTATGAGGCGGCGCGGTTCGGCGGGCGACCGCTGGTCGAGCGCTACGGGCGCTATGTGCTGCTGTCGGCGCACGATCTCGATCGCGCCGAAGGCTTCTTCGCGCGCTTCGGCGGCGTCGCGGTGCTGGTCTGCCGGATGCTGCCGGTGGTGCGGACGTTCATCGCGGTGCCGGCCGGGCTCGCGCGGATGAACCGCGCGCGCTTTCACGTCTACACCTTCGCGGGCTCCTGGCCGTTCTGCTTCGCGCTCGCCTGGGCCGGCATGAAGCTCGGCGCCGCGTGGGATCGCGATCCGCGTGTCAAGGCGCTGTTCCACAAGCTGGATTTCATCATCTTGATCGCGATCCTGCTGGGCGGCCTCGCCTTCCTCCGGCACAAGCTGCGCGCCGCCCGGCGCTGACGCGCGTCGCGAGCTTGCCCTTCCACGACCGCGCTCCGGCCGCCAGGATCATGCCTGCCGATCGATCCGGGGACGAGAGGCCCAGCTCTTCCGCCCCGGCGCCAACGCCGTCACGCGCGCGGTGCTCGCCGTGCCGCTGGGGTTGGCGGTGCTCGCCGGCGCGGTGGCGCGCTCGCCCTATGTCACCGGCGAGGGGCGGTTCGTCGAGCAGATCGTGCCGTTCAGCCACAAGCATCATGTCGGCGAGCTCGGGACCGATTGCCGCGAGCTCGGGCGCCGCGAGCTGCTGCCGCGGCTGGAGAAGGGAGCTCACGCCTCGAACGCTGAATGTCGATCCGGCCTAGCCCTTCCGCCCCGCTCGCGTGTCCGCCACCGCCTTCGCGAGCGCGTCATAGCCCACCGCGCCGCCGAGGATCTGGTCGCCGACGACGAAGCTCGGCGTGCCCGACAGGTGCAGCAGGTGGGCCATGTCCAGGTTGGCGGCGATCTCGCTCGCGGCGGCGGGCGGCGGCGTGGCGGGCGGCGTCACCCCGGTCGCCCTGGCGACGGCGGCGACCTTCTCGTCCGAGAGCTGCCCCGCCGCGTAGATCGCCTTGTGGAACGCGTAGAAGCGGCCCTGCGCGGCGGCGGCGAGGCTTGCCTTGGCGGCGGTCTCGCTGGCCGGGCTCAGGATCGGCAGCTCGCGGAACACCACCCGCAGCTTTCCATCCGCCGCGATCAGCCGGTCGACATCGGCGACGCTCGCCCGGCAATAGCCGCAGGCATAGTCGACGAATTCGACGAGCGTCACGTCGCCGTTCGGATTGCCGGCCTCGGCGCCCGGAAAGGGCGTCTCGATCGCCGTGCGGTTCCGCGCCACCAGTTGCGCCGTCTGGTTGGCCTGGAGCTTGTCCATCGCCTGCGGGATGATCTCGGGATGGGCGAGGATATAGTCGCGCACCACCGCCTCGATCGCGGCGCGGTCGGCGGGCGGCGCGGCCGCGATCCGCGATTGCGCCAGCACCGCCGCCGACGCGCCGAACGCCATCGCGAGCACGCCCGCGCCGATCTGCCGCCAACCCGGATTCATCGCTTCTTCTGCTCCACGGCGGCGCGCGCGCTCATCGCGATGTCCTCGGCGCGCAGATAGTCGGGCGTGCCCATCTTCAGGTTCTTCATCGCCTGCTCGGCATTGCCCAGCGCGAGCCGGTTTTCGCCCTGCATGGCATAGCGCTCGGCGGTCGCCAGTGCCGCGCGCGGCTGGTCGCCCTGGCGGTCGTAGATGATGCCGAGGCCGTACCAGGCGTCCGGATTCTCGTCGTCGCGCGCCAGGCTGAGCTTGAGCACGCGCCTGGCCTCGTCGAAATTCCTCGGATCCTCGGTGGCGAGCAGCGCCTGGCCGAGCAGCGCGGAGATCAGCGGCGCCTCGCCGGATCGCGCCACCGCGTCGCGCAGCGGCGGGACGGCATCGGCGGGCTTGCCGCCCTCGAGCAGGATCTGGCCCTTGAGCTCGAGGAAATAGGGATCGTGCGGGGCTTGTCCGAGCAGCGCGGCCACCTCCTGCGCCGCCTTGTCCGGGTAAGCGGAGCGGTGCCAGGCATAGGACCTCGCATAATGCGCCGGCACGCTCTGGTCGCTCTCGGGGAAGCGGCGCAGCGTGACGTCGGGATCGTCGAGATAGCCGGCGAGCTTGGCCTTCATCCGGTCGAAGCGCGCCTCCAGCGCCGGATCGGTCTTCGCGTTCCACCACGGCGACTTCTCCAGATCGGCCTGGAGCGCGGCCTGGCGGTCGTCGGTCATCGGGTGGCTCTGGGCATAGGGATCGACCGCGGTGTAGCTCGGCGAGAGGCGATATTCCTCGCGCTTCAGCTTCGAGAAGAAGCTCACCATGCCCTTGCCGGACAGATGCGCGTCGTTGAGGTGGCGGACGGCGGACGCATCCGCGCTGCCCTCCTGCGCGCGGCTGAACGCCAGATATTTGCCCTGCGCGGCGGTCTGCCCCGCCATCAGGGCCGCCATGCCGGCCTCGCCGGCGCCCGCCGCCATCGCCGCCGCGCCGGCCAGCAGCGAGAGCAGCATGATCGCCATCGCCGGCTTCTCGTGCTCGCCCGCCAGCGGGATGTGCCCGCCCTCGATATGGCCGAGCTCGTGCGCGATCACGCCCTGGAGCTCGCCGGTGCCGCCCGCCGCCTCGACGAGCCCCGACTGGAGATAGACGACCTGCCCGCCCGCCACGAACGCGTTGATCGCGGGATCGTTGAGCAGCACGACCTTGACGTTGGCCGGATCGAGATTCGCCGCCCTGATGAGCGGCGCCGAGATGTCGGCGAGATAGCGCTCGGTCTCGGTATCGCGCAGCACGCCCTGCGCCAGCGCCGGGCGCGCCGCGAGCACCAGCGAGAGCAGCAGCGCGAGCGCGAGCCGCGCCCCGCGCCGCCAGCCCGATCCCCGACGGGACGGACGGGCGGCGGCGGCGGCGCGCGGCCGCCCGCTCAGTTCCCGAAGGTGCGCTGCCACCAGCCGCGGCGCGGCGTGCCGTCGCCATCCTGGTCGTCCGACGTGGCTGCCACGGCTTCCGGCAGAGCTTCCGGCACCGCTTCCGGCACCCCTTCCAAGGGCGCCGTTTCGTCATCGCCGGCCTCGATCTCCGCCGTCAGCTCGGCCGGCGCCTCGGCGGCGGCGGCCTTGGCACGCGAGCGGCGCGGCTTCGGCGCGTCAGCCGCCTCGCCTTCGGCTGCCGGCTCGGCGGGCTTGCGGCGCGATCGGCCGCGCCTGGGTGCCTCCTCGCCCGCATCGGCGACCGTCGCGGGCTCGCCGCCGACGACGACCGGCTCCGGCGTCTCGACGGCTTCCGGCACCGGCTGCTCGGCGCGCGCGCGCGGCCGGCGGCGGGTGCGGGGACGCTCCTCGGGCTCGTCGGCCGCCACGACGGACGGCTCGGGCCGTTCCTCATCCTCCGCGATCGGCTGCGGCTCCTCCAGCGGCAGCTCGGCCTCGACCGGGCCGGCGCCCGCATCGGTTGCCGTCTCCTGCTGGCCCCCGCCGCTCCTGCGCCGGCCGCCACGGCGGCCCCGCCGGCCGCGCCGTGGCTCGCCCCCGCCCTCGCCCTCGCCCTGCTCGGTCTCGACCGGAGCGGCGTCACGCTCGCCATCGGCCTCGCCGTCGGCGATCTCCTCGCCGGGTTCGCCGGTCAAGGCCTCGCCGGCGCCGCCTTCGCTGGCACCTTCCTCGCGGCGTCCGCCCCGGCGGCGGCGGCGGCGCTTGCGGCGGGGCTCGCCATCGGCGTCGCCCTCCACGGGGCGTCCTCCGCCGCCGTCGCCGCGCTGGCGGGGAGCGGCGTCCTCGACGTTGCCCTCCTCGCCGTCGCCATAGGTGTCGCCATGATCCTCGTCCTCGGCGATCACCTCGTCATCGTCATCATCGTCCGGCTCGATGACCGGCGGCGGCGGCAGCTTGGGCGCATGCGCCGGCTGCCCGCCGCTGGCCTCGACGCTCATCCGCGCGCCCTCGGCGGCGCCGTCCGGCACCACCTCGATGCGGACGCCGTAGCGGTCCTCGATCTCGGCGAGCTCGCCGCGCTTGCGGTTGAGCACGTAGATCGCCGCCTCCTGGCTGGCGCGCAGGCAGAGCAGCGAGCCGCGCCCGCGCGCGGCCTCCTCCTCGAGCATGCGCAGCGCCGACAAGCCCGCCGACGAGGCGGTGCGGACGAGCCCGGTGCCCTCGCAATGCGGGCACTGGCGGGTCGACGCCTCCAGCACGCCGGTGCGCAGCCGCTGCCGGCTCATCTCCATCAGCCCGAACGACGAGATGCGGCCGACCTGGATGCGCGCGCGATCGTTCTTCAGCGCCTCCTTCATCGCCTTCTCGACCTTCCGGACGTTGGAATTGTTGTCCATGTCGATGAAGTCGATGACCACGAGGCCGGCCATGTCGCGCAGCCGCAATTGCCGCGCGATCTCCTGCGCGGCTGCCAGGTTGGTGGCGGTCGCGGTCTGCTCGATCGAATGCTCGCGGGTCGAACGGCCCGAGTTGATGTCGATCGACACCAGCGCCTCGGTCGGGTTGATGACGAGGT
>CAXTPE010000054.1:0-14942 GCA_964245925.1 uncultured Sphingomonadaceae bacterium | reverse complement strand
ACGTTTTTTTTTTTTTTTTTGTTTCTAATGTGCCATTCCATATTGTAACTTTGCGCTATGGTTTCAAAATCGGAGTGCAGCCGTGCAATGCGAGTAGCCTCGTCATTTATTGCAAAAAGCACACGCATGAAAAAGCGGCCACTTTTTTGGTCGCTGAACTGCTGCGCATCAAGGATATTGCCCCCACGCGATGCTACGAACTCTGCCACATTTGCTACGATACCAATTTTATCGCCGCAAGAAAGCGTCAATATCCAGACCTGTGACAAGCGCACGTACTCCATTGCAAAAGGTTAGCGGACTACGGCGCGTGATCTTAAAATCCCGGCGGACGAAGCGAGGTTTGTTGAGGTCGCGCGGCTCGTTCAAAAACTAAAGATCAATTCAACCCAAAGCCAACTTGACGGCTGTATGTCGAATTTGCCCGCCAGCCACATTGAGTCCGGCGGCAAGATGCGGATCCGAGTCGAGCGCGGCGACCGGCCCTAAACCGGCGATACGGCGAATGAATGGCAGCGTTGCGTTGTTGAGCGCAAACGTCGACGTGCGTGGCACCGCTCCGGGCATGTTGGCGACGCAATAGTGCAGCACGTCGGCCACGATGAACACGGGATCGTCATGCGTGGTCGCGCGGCTGGTTTCGAAGCATCCGCCTTGGTCGATAGCGATATCGACCACTACGCTGCCCGGCTGCATTCCATCGAGCATCGCGCGGGTGAGGAGCTTGGGCGCCGACGCGCCGGGAACAAGCACCGCACCTACGACCAGATCCGCGTCGGCCACGGCCGCCGCGATGTCGTGGCTGGAAGCGAAACGTGTGCGTAGCCGACCGTCGAACAAATGGTCGAGTTCCGCCAACCGTGGCGGCGAGATATCAAAGACGGTCACGTCCGCCCGCATACCGACGGCGATCTGCGCGGCATTTACGCCCGCAACCCCACCGCCGAGGATGACGACGCGCGCCGGTGCCACCCCTGGCACGCCGCCCAGCAGAACACCCCGCCCGCCCTGTTCTTTCTCAAGGTAGCGAGCACCGACCTGTACGGCCATCCGCCCGGCCACTTCGGACATCGGGCGAAGCAGCGGCAGTCCGCCATGGCGGTCGGTGACGGTTTCATAGGCGATGCAGGTCGCACCCGAACGCATCAGCGCTTCCGCCTGCGGCCGGTCGGCGGCAAGATGAAGATAGGTGAACAGGCTCTGGTCTGGGCGCAAAAGCGCGCACTCGTGCAATTGAGGCTCCTTCACCTTTACGATCATGTCGGTCGTGGCGAATACCTCGGCCGCGTCGGCGACGACGCGTGCTCCCGCCGCCCCATAATCGTCGTCGGAGAAGCCGATTCCCCGCCCGGCGCCGGTCTCCACAACTACCGTATTGCCATCATTGACTAGGTCCGCCACCGCTGCCGGCACCAGTCCGACGCGATATTCGTGCGTCTTGATCTCTCGTGGTACGCCGATACGCATCTTCCTATTCCTTTATTCCCAGACTGTTGAGGACGTGATCGGCGATGGCGGTGTCCTGCACGCCAAGGCCGCTCAGATCGCAGACGGTGATCGCCTCGTCGGCGCGACGACCGGCAGCGGAACCGCGTGCAACATCGCCTAGCGCGATCGCGCGCGCCACTGTTGCGGCCGACGCACCCTGCAATTCGCCAAGCCGACACGACTGTTCGATGCTGTCGCAGACCAGTACATCGGCGCGCGCAAGCAACGCCGGATCGAGTTCGCGCTTGCCCGGCAGATCACTACCGACCGCGGTGACGTGCTGCCCGGGTCGCAACCAGCCTGCGTCGAGAACGGGGCGCGTCGCGTTGGTGGTGGTGACGATGAGATCGGCCGGGCGAACTGCCGATGCCGCGTCGGCGCAGACCTCGACCGGCAGGCGCAGACGGGTCGTCATGTCGGAAGCGAAGGCACGTGCTTGCTCGTCCCGCCGGCAATAGATGCGGACCGAACGGACGCGCCGTTCGATCGTCAGCGCCTCGATCTGATAACGCGCCTGTGCGCCGCCCCCGATTACGGCGACCGCGAGCGGTCCGCCCGGAACGAGATGGCGTGCCGCGACTGCACCGGCCAGCGCGGTACGCAGGTCAGTCAGCCACCCGTTGTCGAGGAGCACTGCGACGCACCGGCCGGTACGCGCGCTGATCGCCACCATCATCGCTGTCGAGTTGGGAAGGCCGAGCGCAGCGTTGCCGAAGAAGCCGGCGCCGATCTTCACCGCGAGCACCGGCAACCCGGAGATCACCGCGCTCTTAATATCGACATCGCCGGGCGCTGCCGTGACTTCCAGATGCATGACGGGCGGCGTCATGGCGCGCCCTTCCGCAAGTGCGATGAACGAACCTTCGACGGCGTTGAGTGCGGATCGATCGAAACCGGTCGCGGCGCGGAGCGTGGCCTCGTCGAGGATGACGGGGATCATGGGCGTGCCTCCAACTGATCGACGACGGCGGGGTCGACGTTGCCGCCAGTAGCGAGGAGCACCAGGGGTTCCGGAAAGTCCCGCGCGCGCGGATCCAGCACTAGCGCTAAGGTCGTCGCCGCCGCACCCTCAAGCAAAATATTTTCGTGTCGGCGTGCGAACACCATCGCAGCACCAATTGCCGTTTCGCTGACAAGCAGCAGGTCGTCGAACCCGTCGCGCACTATCGGAAAGGTAGGGCTATCCGGACCGCCGATGCCGCCGCCGAGCGAATCCGCAAGCGACGCCACTTCCCGCACCGTCACGGGCCGGCCGGCGGCGAGGCTCGCGTGCATTGCCGCGCCGTGCTCCATAGACACCCCGACAAGCCGAACGGATGGCGCCGTCGCACGCGCTGCCAAGGCAATGCCCGCAGCAAGCCCGCCGGCGCTGACCGGCACGATGACGGTGCCGACGTCAGGGCATTGCGCCATGATCTCGATCATCGCCGTCGCGTGTCCCGACGCGACCTCCGGATCGTGGATCGGCGAGATCATCAGCGCGCCGGTCGCCTCGGCCTCATGCCAGGCCTGCGCCTCCGCTTCGTCCTGACTGTCGCCGACGATGCGCACGCTGGCGCCGGTCGCCCTTAGCGCGGCCAATTTGTAAGGCGGCACCAATCGCGACACGAACACGGTGCAGGAGACGTCGAGCGCCTGCGCCGCCCAGCCGAGCGCGCGTCCGTGATTGCCGGTCGAAAACGTAATGACGCCGCGAGCGCGCGCATCGATGACCCGCGCCGCTACGGCATTGTAGGCACCGCGCACCTTGAACGATCCTGTCGGCTGTAGGAATTCCGACTTGATGAGAACAGTTTTCCCGGCAGCCGCGGAAAGGGCCGGCGCGGCCAGCAGCGGGGTACTAAGCCCGTGGTCAGCGATGCGCCGAGCGGCAGCTGCGATGCGGAAGGCCATAAGTTCGGGCGATGCCAGCGTCATGCTTCGACGAGTGTCCATGCTCGCCATGCCGCAGCCGACAAGCCGTTCCAATACGTGATGAGCGACGAGCAGGAGCCGCCGACAAGTTTCTCAATCACGGCGAAGCACCATCAGCTTTTTCTCGCTCATCGCGTCGATCGCGTCGGCAATGCCTTCGCGGCCCAGCCCGGCGGCGCCGACGCCGCCGAAGGGCATGGCGTCGATGCGGAAATCCGTGCTGTCGTTGACGATCAACGCGGCGGCGTTCGCTCGTTCGTAGGCGTCCAGCGCGAGTCCGATCCGGCCTGTGAAGATCGCCGCGTTGACCGCGTCGCCCGCCCGGCCGAGCCTTGCCAGCACGTCGTCATCGCTCTCCGCCGTCTCAATCGTCGAAACCGGGCCGAAGATTTCCGTTCCGAGCAGCGGGTGATCGTCCGGCAATCCGTCGGCCCATGTTGGCTGGACGCGTGCTCCAGACGCCGTTGCGCCGGTAAGGATGCGGCCACCCGCCGCGCGGATTGCCGCAGTCACGTCAATTATGCGTCGCGCCGCCGCCTCGTCGACCATCGGCCCCATATCCGTGGCCTCGTCGCGCTTCGGCCCGAGCCGCACGCTCCGCGCCTGGTCGACCAGCCGCTCGATCAGCCCCGCAACGAGTTCGGCGTGCACGATGATGCGTTGCGCATGGACGCAATTCTGCCCCGCTGCCCAGAAAGCGCCGGACGTGATCGCCGATGCCGCCCGATCGAGGTCGGCATCGGCGGCGACCGCGACGACGCCCACGCCGCCCAGTTCTAGAAGCAGCCGCTTCAGCCCGGCCGTGGCCGCGATGGCCGCGCCGCCTTGCCGCCCGCCGGTAAACGAGATGACGCGCGGCCGGGGGTCGCGGACCAGCGTCACAGCCGTATCGACGCGACCTTGGACGATCTGGACCATCGGCTCCGGTGCGCCGGCAGCGTGAAAGCTACGGACGAGGCGATCGGCCGAGAACGGTGTCTGCGGATGCGGTTTGACGATCACCGGCGCACCCAGCGCGAATGCCGCGGCCAGCTTGTGGGCGACGAGGTTCAGCGGATCGTTGTAGGGCGTAATCGCAATCACCAGACCGGCGGGCCGCAGCGTGTACCAGCCGGTTCGCCCCTCGGCGCCCCGCACCTGATCGAAGCCGACGACGTCCCCGCCGATCCGCCGCGCTTCCTCGCTCGCAAGTCGGAGCGTCTCGACGCAACGCTCGACCTCGCGAGATGCTTCGCGGATCGTCTTGATGCCCTCGCTAGCGATTAGCTGCGCGAACTCGGTCTTGCGCAAGGACACGTCGCGCGAGACCTCGGCCAGGATTTCCGCGCGGCGATATGCCGGCAGGCGGCGTGCCGTAAAGGCAACCGCGCCGCGCGCCAACGCGGTCTCGACTTGCGCCGCCGAGGCGCAAGCGATCTCGCCGACGACGCTCGCGTCGTCCGGATCGCGCACGACCAGCATGTCGGCGCGGGATCGGGCGAGCGTGGCATTCACGCGGCCAACGCCCCGTCAAGGGCAAGGCCGTCCGCCACCTCGGCTACCGCGGCCTTCGTGATCGCGACGATCTCGTCGGCGTCCGCCCGCGTCAGCACCAACGGCGGAGCGAAGCCGAGGATGTCGCCGTGCGGCATGGCGCGGGTGATAAGCCCCAGCCGCCGCGCCGCCGCCGACATCTTCGCGCCCACCTTGAGCGTTGGGTCGAAGCGCCGCCGGCTGGCTCGATCAGCCACCAACTCGACTGCGGCGAGCATCCCGACCCCGCGTATCTCGCCGACCAGGTCATGGTCACCAAGCGCGTCGGCCAGTTGCCGGCGCAGATAGCCGCCGACGCGCTCCGCGTTACCCGCCAGGTCCTCACGCTCGACGATGTCGAGGCAGGCGTTGGCCGCCGCCGCGCCCAGCGGGTGGCCGCTATAGGTATAGCCATGGCTGAACGCGCCGACGGTGTCGGCGCCATCGCGGATCACCTCCCAGACGCGCTCGCCGATCAGCACCGCCGACATCGGCACATACGCGCTCGTCAGGCCTTTCGCGCATGTGATGAGATCGGGCGTCATGCCGTAACGATGGCTGCCGAACGCCGTGCCGATCCTGCCGAAACCAGTGACCACTTCGTCCGCTATCAGCAGCACGTCATGTTTGGCGAGCACAGGCTGTATCGCGTCCCAATAGCCGTCCGGCGGGGGAATCAGGCCACCCGTGCCAAGCACCGGCTCGGCGATGAACGCGCCCACCGTGTCCGGATCCTCGGTGACGATCTGTGCGTCAAGCTCGACCGCGCGGCGGGCGGAGAACTCCCGCTCGCTCTCACCCTCCCGCGCCCCCCAGTAATGATGCGGAACGCCGGCGTGACGAACGATCGGCAGGGGCAGGTCCATATGGTCGTGATAGAATGCCATGCCCGTCATCGACCCCGAGACAACCGAGCAGCCATGATAGCCGCGTTCGCGCGCGATAATCTTCTTCTTGCGCGGCAGGCCGCGCAGGTTGTTGTAATACCAGACGAGCTTGGCCTGGGTCTCGTTCGCATCAGAACCCGACAGACCGTAGAAGACCTTGTTCATGCGGCCCGGCGCCATTCGGATCAGCCGGTCGGACAGGATCGCCAGTGCTTCGGTCGTGTGTCCAGCATAGCTATGATAATAAGCCAGACGATGCGCCTGTGCCGCGATCGCTTCGGCGACCTCGGTTCTGCCATAGCCGATATTGACGCAATAGAGGCCCCCAAAGCCGTCGATCAGTTCGCTGCCGTCGGCACTCTGAATGCGAACCCCCGAGCCGGACGAAACGACGTAGGAATCGACAGTACCGGCCTCATAATCCCTGGCGTTGGTAAAGGGATGCAACACCGCCGCGCGATCGAGCGCTATTATGCGATCTATTTCCGTCATCATTTGCCGACTCCTCCTCGATGGAATCTAGCGAATTGTATTGATAAAATTACTGTTTATTCAAAAGTATGCGATAAAGATTATCGAAAAAAGATCCTAAGGGTTTGCCGTGAACGAACTTGACCACATCGACCTGAAGTTGCTGGAGCTGATGCAGGCCGATGCGCGCATGGCGATCGGAAAGGTTGCCGACCTCGTCGGTCTGTCCAGTCCGGCCTGTTACAGGCGCATCCAGCGTCTGCGGTCAAGCAAGGCGATCGTGCGCGACATTTCCGTCGTTTCCGTGCGAACCATGGGTTGGCCGTTGATGATGCTCGTGCTCGTGACGTTGGAACGGGAGCGGAGTGAGATCATCGATCAATTCATTCGTAAGGTTCAATCGGTGCCCCAAATCGTAGATGCCTGGTATGTAACGGGCGATTACGACTTCGTGCTGCGCGTTGTTGCGGAAGATATGGAAAGTTTCGAAGCAATGACGCGTGACGTCCTTTATTCGGACGATCATGTAAAGAGCTTCAAAACGTTAGTCTCTATGCGTCAAATCAAAGCGAATAGCCCAGTCCCGGCCGCATCACTAAGAACGTAAAAATGTGAGATATCTACGTCGAAACGATTCAACTCTGAAAGTAATGCGTTAACTCAAAATACTTTTCATTCACCTCACACTTTGGGCACTCCGACGAGCGAAGCCGTAGGATGATGTAGCCCCCTTACGCGCGTGCGGCGAGGATCGTAAAAAGGCTTCAACGACACCGAAGCAGGATGGCGCCTGCCAGCAACCTCTACTTCATAAGACCCCTCGTTCAGCCAATTTGAAGACACGCCTTCCGGATTTGACAGATATCCCATTCCCACTGCACGGCCGATCGTATGGCCATAGCTACCTGATTTCAGAAAGCCGACGACCTTGCCGTCGCGCAGAACCGGTTCGGTTCCGAAGACGAGCGGCTCTGGATCGGTTAGCGCTACCTGAACCAGCCGTCTCGCCAATGGCATACCCTTGCGTGGGAGGAGCGCTTCGCGTCCGACGAAATGTACCGGCTTGTCCCAAGCCACGGTAAAGCCAATGCCGGCTTCCATCGGCGTGTCGTCAGGTCCGACATCGTGGCCCCAGTCGCGATAGCCGGCCTCCAGGCGCAACGAAGCGATCGCATCGTAGCCGGAGAGTCGCAGACCGTGTGCGTCACCCGCCGCCACGATGTCGTCGAACGCGCTCTGGGCAAATTCGCTGGGAATGTGCAGTTCCCAGCCAAGCTCTCCGACGAACGTCATTCGGCTGGCCCATACCAGCCCATAGCCGAACTCGATCTGGCGCGCGGTCGCGAAGGGAAACGATTGATCGTCTAGAAGAGCAGGGGTGAGCTTACCCATCAGCGCGCGCGACTCGGGACCCATGATCGAGAAAGTGGCGTAACCGGACGAGACGTCGGTAATCGTAACGAACTCGTCATCGCGGACGTGACGCCGCAACCAATCCATGTCGTGCACAATCTGAACGCCAGCAGTGACGACCAAAAACCGATCGACCCCAAGTCGGGTGATCGTGAGATCGGATTCAATACCGCCGCGGCGATTTAGCCACGGCGTGTAGACGACCTGCCCCAACCTCACATCTACGATATTAGTCGAAACCCGGTCGAGTAGCCCTAGTGCGTCGCGCCCTTCGACCATGATATGCGCGAAGGACGTCTGATCGAACAGCGCGACCGTCTCGCGAGTGGCATGATGCTCCTTCGCGGACGCCGCGAACGCATTGTTGCGGCCGAAGCTGTGATCGTAGCGCGCCGCTTGCCCGACCGGCGCGAACCAGTTGGCGCGCTCCCAACCTGCCGATTCGCCGAAGCAGGCGCCTTTTGCAGCGAGCCGGTCATGCACCGGCGAGCGCCGGACGCCACGAGCGCTTTGCGGGCTGAAATGCGGCCAGTGCAGGCCGAACAGCAACCCCAACGCCTCCACCGTGCGATCGTGCAGGTACAGGCGATTGGCCTGAAACGGCATCATGCGCTGGAGATCGACTTCCCAGAGGTCGTCCGCCGCCTCGCCTCCAATGATCCAGTCGGCGACGACCTTGCCGGCGCCGCCCGACGATTCGATGCCGCAGGAATTGAAGCCCGAGGCGACATAGACGCCCTCGACCCCAGGCGCTTGGCCGATCAGGAACCGATTATCCGGCGTGAAACTTTCCGGGCCGTTGAAGAACAGGCGAACGCCTGCCTCGCCGAGAATCGGCACGCGCCGAATGGCATTGTTAAGGATCGGCTCGAAATGTTCGAAATCGTCCGGCAGTTGATCGAAACAAAAGGTCTCGGGAATACCGTCCATGCCCCACGGCTTTGCCTTCGCTTCGAAGGCGCCCAACAGGATCTGGCTATTGTCCTCCTTCAAATAGAAGCGCGCATCGAGATCGCGGAGGACCGGCAGGGAATGGTCGATTTTGGCGATGGGCTCGGTCACGATGTAAAAATGTTCGGCTGCATGCAGCGGCACGGCGACGCCGAGCTTGGCACCGAGTTCGCGGCTCCACATCCCGCCTGCGATGACGATCTTGTTCGTTTGAATGTCGCCATGCTCGGTGACCGCGCGCCGAACTTTTCCGCCCTCCACGACGACATCGAGTAGGGTGCAACTCTCGACGATTGATGCACCGTATCTGCGCGCGCCTGCGGCAAAGGCTTGCGCGGTGTCGATCGGGCTGGTCTTGCCGTCGGACGGGATGTGCGCCGCGCCGATCACGCCGTCGAGCGACAAATGCGGGAACAAACCCTGCGCCTCTGCCGGACTGATGATGTCGACGTCCAAGCCGAAACTCAGCCCCATAGATGCGCCTCGCCGCAATTCCTCAAGTCGCTCGACCGACGTCGCGACCGTGACCGAGCCGCACTGCGTAAAGCCGGTGGACTGCCCGGTTTCGCTTTCCAACTCACGGAACAACGCGGCGGTGTATTGCGCCAGCCGTGCCATGCTCTCGGTCGCACGCAATTGCGTTACGAGACCGGCGGCATGCCACGTCGTGCCGCAGGTCAGCTGCTTGCGCTCCAACAGCACGACGTCGCGATAGCCGGCCTTGGCTAGATGATAGGCGGTGCTGAGACCGATGATGCCGCCGCCGATGATGACGATTTCGGCATGGGATGGTATTTTCACGAAAAGCTCCTGACCGCAGGCGGCCAGGATATTTGATCTCTAGGCACCCGTATTGAACGAGATTTTGCCTTGTGGCGACCGGCTTGCGCATGCCTTTAGGGATGCCTTGAAACGAAGGGCCATGGCCGATGCGTTCGACCGATCCCTACTCTGCGTCGGCAAGAATGATCTCAGAGACACGCCGACTCGGTTTTATTTCTTCCGAACGCTCGTGGCGAATGAGCGTCAGACAAATCTCCGCTATGGTTTCCATATAACCTGTTCGAATTCGCACCATGCGCCGCCAGCGTCTACGGCTACCGAATTATCTGGAACACGGCCCTGGACAACGGCGAATCAGCGATACGACGGCAACTCCGCCATTGACGGGTCGGCGTCTTTCGACAGATAGTCAGCGAGCTAGTTATTATTCCGGCCGTCGAGAAGGAATTGAAGTGTCGATGGTTCGCAGGCGAGTGGGGCCTTATCAGTTGGTCTCAATGTCGCTAAATAAACACCGATTTTTACCGCACACTCATAATTCCTACGTTATGAGCTTAAATATTACTGGTATTGAATACGTAATGAGCAGTGACTTGTTAGTCTCGCTAGGTCGTGACGATATAAGCCTACTGAATACTGGTGAGGTGGACTCTAGTCACTCATTTGCGTCGCCTTGGGAGTTCATCAGTCTATACATTGATCGATCCGTAGCTGATATTGGTCGATGGCGTTTCAACAAACCTTACATCAATTCGAGGCTTCTTGCTGATGGTTTTCGTCGTTTAGCGCAAACGGCCTTGTTTTCACGATCAGAGGATGGAGCGATCGAAACGGAAATTGCTGTCTTGGTCCGTGAGACGCTCGGTCTCGCCGGTTCTCCAGCAATTTCTCCTGCAGTAGATGATGCCGCCGATTACAAGATTAAACAGCGGCTTGTCGATCCAAGCGGTAGAACCGAAAAGCTGAAAAACATATGCGAGGAAATAGGGATCAGTGTACCAGAACTTGTTCGCCGATTCAAACGGGCTAACGGTCTGCCTCCGTCAGCATGGACCTATGATATTCGACTAAAGCATGCCCTGAGTCTTATGGAAAAGTCGGTTCCGCTGGCGCAGATTGCGGCTGAGCTAGGCTATAGCGATCAGGCCCATTTTTCTCGGCGGTTCAAAGCGGCGATAGGCGTCAGTCCGGGCGTATGGAGAGGCAACTGCATAACCATGTTGGCTGACTAATTGTGGCCTTTGCAGAATACGCAATTGTTCGGAGTTATGGATAAGTGTACGAACACATTTAACACCCTTGAGGACGTGGCCGTAATGCCCTCCGTGGCTTTTGAGGTCAGCCACAACCAATTAGAATGAGAGACGTGTTCCGTGTTTGAGGCGTAAAAGCGCAGCGCATGAGGAGCATGTATTCAAAAGTCAAACAGGTCGTTAGGCTTGAAAAGCTTCGACATTAAAGGATGACGAGAATGACTTCGTCAGAATGGTATTGTTGGTGAGATAGGCCTTGATAATATCCTTTTCCCAGAATGAGCCGCCACCACCGTCAAATGAGCAGTTATGTGCCATGTTACCGACGATGTGGATCCGGCTAGACTTTTCGCCAAGGGTCTCTACCGCCTCCAGCGGAGTTTTGATGTCCCACTCTCCCAATATATAGGTTATGGGCACGTTATGAGTAAAAGGAGTCTGAGCGTCATGCGGCAAGGGCCAAGCGGACATCGGTCCATCGGATAGCTCCCGGCTGAGATAAATTTGCCGCCCTGCGTTTAAGCGATCGACGGCATAATTCGTAGGCATTGAGCCTCCCGAGAAGGCCAGTTCCGCTGCACTGTTTTCGGCACCATCAAGTAGTCTCGTATAAACACTTATCTCGGCGAGGTCTTTATAATTACCCTGTCTTAGCTTCCAGATCCTGCCTGGAAGGTCTCGGATAGCAGGGTCTTCGCCACCTCGATACCAAAAGTATGGAATGATGTCCTGCGCGCCGAGGACGATCTCCGTATCGCCATCGCCTGCCACATTTTTCACTCGGACTTTTGGATTTTCCCGCTCAAGCATCATCATTACGTCGTCTAAGACGTCTGACAAACTGGTCATGTACGAATTGATCCCGGTGTCTCGCGCAATGGCGGCGTCGATACGGGAGACTGCCCTTCGAACATGTTGTGGATCAGGCGACTTCCGGTACGCATGAGAAATGAATAGTAGCGCCGATGAGACATGCCAACTGAATTGACGCAGATAGTCGCGCGCTCGGTAAGTTCCATTTGAGTCTGCGATCAAGCGAATGCTCGTATAGCCAAGAGCGACACGAAGCGCATTGATGTCCTGTGTGAGCTGCGGTGTTCGGAAATTAGAAAGATCGATGCCCATCTCGTACCATGCATCGATTATCTTTTGATTGGTCCGCAAATGATAGTCGTGACGCTCCTCTATGCTGACAGGTCGGTTCAACGGCATCTGTGGGCAAATGCCGAGCGGATAGAGCTTCGGAAACAGAGAGCCAGCCCCGCCGCGATGATCAACTAAAACGAGGTCCGAGTGCTGCGTAATCAAATCTATGAATTGCCATTTTGGATCGTCGGCGACGCCGCTCTCAAGAGCGAGATACAGATCGTTTCGCCAGTCCGGCCCGCCGAAGAGACAAAAGACCGGATCCGCGCCAGAAGGACGCCGCGCGCGGAACCGGCAGAAGCGCAGCCTAAACGGCGGTAGGCGCGCCGAACCACCCGATCGAAAATGATCGGCTGGTACATCTATAAACCCCATATCGGCGGGAATGGGGCCCGCGTTGCTTGGGCCGTTCCCCCGGCTCACGGGTCCCGCCACGGTTTTCCAAATCTCGAAACCGGATTTTGAATCCGTGAGAAGCTTCGTTCGCGCTGGCAAGCTCCCAGCTGCGCTGAGAAGCACCGAACTCGCCGATCCGGTCAATATGGAACGCCTGGAAATATGCATTGAAGGACGCCTTTTCCTATGGTGCAGCGATGCGATGAACACAAACGCCGCGCTTGCGTGCTCAAATATTTAAGGTTTTACATGCTCAAATGTCGATCTAGTGACGGCAAGAAGCGGTCGAAGTCGTATTCGTATCAAGAGCACGATAACCGCCGACAAAGCACAGAGTGCCGACAGGCCGAGAAACAAGCCGTCCACGCCAATCCATTCGGAAAGACCGGCGACATACCCGGTAAGGAAGATACCGGCGCCAGCAGCTACCCACCATATGCCAACGAAAAGGCTTCTGGAACGATTTGGTGCAAGGCTCGTGACGGCACTCAGTTGCACTGGCCAAATAAACAAGTCTGCCATTCCCATGAGTATATAAATTGTCACGAACGGAAGCATCGAGGTCTTTATCTCGGGATGCGACGATCGGACCACTGCCGGCCACCAGAGAATTAGGTAAATCAGCGCCATCAGCGCCAGTCCGATCGCTTGCTTAGACAGTACATCTAGTGGCTTTCCAGCTTGTGCCATCGCTCGATTGAGCCAGGCGGCGAACGGCCCGAACAACACAAAGAAAAGCTCGACCAGCGCAATGAACCATGGAACGGGAATGACAAAGCCGCCTACCGATCTATCGATTTGACGTTCGAGGATCAGGGAAAAGATGCCTGTCGCTTGAAAGAAGCAGGTTGCGTACAGCAAGGTGAAGAAGCTGAATATCGCTATGAGCATGATACCCCCCCGCGGTGAGCTATCGTCGTCCCGAGCGGGCTGCGAAGAGTCAGCCTTTATTCCGAGGTCACCGAGAAGCCGGTGCGAATAAAGCAAATAGATCGAGTAACCGATCGCCATGCCGATGCTGGCCGCCCCGAAACCATAGGCCCAGCCGAAACTCTGCGCGAGCGCTCCGACAATGATGAACGATAGGAATGAGCCGGCATAGATGCACATCATGAAAATGATGAAACCGCTATCCTTCCGTTCCCCACCCTGCGGATAAAGACGTGCCACCATCGACGTTATGGTCGGCTTCAGAAATCCGATGCCGATCGCGATCAAGGCTAACGCTATGTATAGCGCGCTATTACGGAACTCCATGGACGCCCCGCCGGCGCTTTGAGCCGCCAGCGCGACGTGGCCAGATACGATAGCGATGCTCCCAATCGTGATACATCGTCGCTCGCCCAGCCACAGGCTTGACACGAGTCCCCCGACAAAAGGGAGCGCGAAGCTCAAGCCACTAAAGATCCCGACAAGCTTTAGCGCATCCGGTTGCAGCCAGCCCAAGCCCCCATCGACGGGCCGGGCGACCAGATAGAGTACGAGGATCCCTAGTATCCCATAGAAACTGAAGCGTTCCCAAAACTGGGCCGACGCCAGCAGAAAAAGGCCTCGGGGATGCCCAAAAACGGTTTCAGATAATTCCTTACTCATGATACGGTGAGCCCATCTATCGAAATCAGGGCTGATCGGCCCAGAGTTTAGTTTTTAGCACTACTTTGACCTTTACTCCTGCTTGATCATTCGGCTTCCAGCGCGTTTGAATTGAGCAGGGTTATCATCCACCGACCGTCTTCGCGTCGAAGAACTGCAGTCTCCACCCACTCGTGGACTTCACGCTTGCCGTTATGGCTGAATACGGCCAAGTTATGGTAAGTAACGGAAGCGACCTCTTTCCCAACCGTGCTCCGGAATTGACTGATTATCCAATTGCGCTTGACTGGGTGAGATTTGATTAGCGCATGGAGTTCATCGGCTGTGTAAGGGTGTCCATTCGATTCATAAATCAGAAAGTCATCCGTGACCGTGGCGCGAAAGCCGGGCTCGTCGTCTTGGAACAGCGCTTTGAAGAACCTGTCTACGACTGTTTCGACTTCATGAGCGCGATTCAAATCCGGCCTGTGAATGGATGACAGCAAGGTCGCAGTTGCGGTCTCAATGCTATGTGCCGCCGCAGAGGGAAGCGTTTGCGCGGGATCCTCTCCCGCGCCATGCCCGAGTCGGACGATCACCAGATCGTAGGAAGGCACGATAAAGACGCGCTGACCTTCGATTCCGGCAAACCAGTAAGTGTCTTCGGGCAGCAACGGATAGCTTGACGCGAGATTAAGCCATACTTGCCCGCCATAGTCCGGCCGCTTGGCGGCGGGAGCCGGAGATCGGACGAAACTCATGAAATCGGGTGACAGCAGCCGCTGTCCCGCCCACTTTCCATCCTGCTGATAAAGCAAGCCTAGCCTGGCCCAATCCCGTGCTGTTGCATACCCGTAAGCCGATGTGAGGAGATGACCGGTTCGGTCCGGTTCGACGACCATCGAACGAATGCCGATCTTGTCATACAGCGCGGCTTGCGGCCATTGAAAAGGAGAGTCTCCCTTGGCTGCGAGCAAATCGGTCAACGCCTTGCCCACGACAAGAGGCTGGCAATTCGTATATTCCCATTGCGTGCGCGGGGGAACTCCGGCGGGACGCGAGACCGCGTAGGCGTAAGCGTCGTCCTGCCCCATAAATACGTATAAGCTGTCCGGATACCCGTTGCTCTTCCAACCTGCATAGTCGAACCAATCCC
>CAXTPE010000053.1:0-14960 GCA_964245925.1 uncultured Sphingomonadaceae bacterium | reverse complement strand
AATGCGATGATCTTCAAGCCGGCCGAGCAGACGCCGCTCACCGCCGTCGCGCTGGCCGACGTGTTCCGCGAGGCGGGGCTGCCCGACGGCCTGTTCCAGGTGGTGCAGGGTCATGGCGATCTCGGCCGCGCCATGGTCGAGCATCGCGACATCGCCAAGGTGTCGCTCACCGGATCCGTGCCGACCGGACGCGCCGTGATGGCAAGCGCGGCGCGCGGGCTGAAAGCGGTGACGCTGGAGCTGGGCGGCAAGTCCCCGCTGATCGTGTTCGCCGATGCCGACATCGACAATGCGGTGTCGGGCGCCATGCTCGCCAACTTCTATTCCACCGGGCAGGTCTGCTCGAACGGCACGCGGGTGTTCGTCCAGCGGCCGATCCTCGCGCGCTTCCTCGAACGGCTGGCGGAGCGGACGCGCGGGCTGCGCATCGGCGATCCGCTCGATCCCGACACCCAGATCGGGCCGCTCGTGTCCGAGGCGCAGATGGACCTCGTGCTCGCCCACATCGGGCGGGCTCGGCGCGAGGGGGTGCGGCTGGTGGCCGGCGGCCGGCGGCTGACCGAGGGCGCGCTGGCGCGCGGTTTCTTCGTCGAGCCGACGATCCTCGAGGCCGCCGACGACAGCGCCGCGATCGTGCGCGACGAGGTGTTCGGCCCGGTGATGACGGTGCTGGGCTTCGAGGACGAGGCCGAGGCGGTCGCGCGCGCCAACGCCACCGAGTTCGGCCTCGCCGCGGGCGTGTTCACGCAGGACATCACCCGCGCGCACCGCGTGATCGCGCGGCTCGACGCCGGCACCTGCTGGATCAACCAGTATAATGTCACGCCGGTCGAGCTGCCGTTCGGCGGGGTCAAGGCGTCCGGTATCGGCCGGGAGAACGGGCTCGCGGCGATCGAGCATTATACCCGGATCAAGAGCGTCTATGTCGCGATGACCGGCATCGACTGCCCCTATTGAAGGCGCCGGCGGACCGACGGATGGCGGAGGAATATGATTATGTCATCGTCGGCGCGGGCTCGGCCGGCTGCGTCCTCGCCGATCGGCTGAGCGCCGACGGCACGGCGACGGTCCTCGTGCTGGAGTTCGGCGGGTCGGATCGCTCGGTGGTGATCCAGATGCCGAGCGCCTTGTCGATCCCGATGAACCGCGCGCGCTACAACTGGCGATACGAGACGGAGCCCGAGCCGCATCTCGGCGGGCGGCGGATGCACACGCCGCGCGGCAAGGTGATCGGCGGCTCCTCCTCGATCAACGGCATGGTCTATGTGCGCGGCAATCCGCTGGATTTCGAGCGGTGGGAAGCGGAAGGCGCGGCCGGCTGGGGCTATGCCCGGGTGCTCCCCTATTTCCGCCGCGCCGAGACGCGCGAGGAAGGCGGCGACGCGTATCGCGGCGGCGAGGGCAGGCTTCACGCCCGCTACGGCGCGTTGCGCAATCCGCTCCACGCCGCCTTCCTGCAAGCCGCCGGACAGGCCGGCTATCCGCCGACCGACGACATCAACGGCGGCCGGCAGGAAGGCTTCGGCCGGATGGACATGACCGTCCACAAGGGCCGCCGCTGGAGCGCCGCCAACGCCTATCTGAAGCCGGCGCTGGCGCGGCCCAATCTCAGGCTGGTGACGCACGCGCTCGCCAGCCGCATCCTGATCGAGGGGCGGCGCGCGGTCGGCGTCGCCTATCGCCGAGGCGGCGGCGAGCATCGCGCCACCGCGCGGCGCGAGGTGATCCTGTCGGGCGGGCCGATCAATTCGCCGCAGCTGCTCCTGCTGTCCGGGATCGGCGCGGCCGACGATCTGAGCGCGCTGGGCATTCCGGTGGCGCATCACCTGCCCGGCGTCGGCGCGAACCTGCAGGACCATCTCGAATTCTACTTCCAGATGGAATGCACCCGGCCGGTGACGCTCTATTCGGTGATGAACCCGCTCGCCAAGGCGGCGATCGGCGCGCGCTGGCTGCTCACGCGGGGCGGCCTCGGCGCGACCAATCATTTCGAGAGCTGCGGCTTCATCCGCAGCCGGCCCGGCATCCCCTTCCCGGACATCCAGTTCCACTTCCTGCCGCTGGCGGTCGCCTATGACGGCAGCACGATGGCCGAGGGGCATGGCTATCAGGCGCATGTCGGGCCGATGCGATCGAAGAGCCGGGGGCATGTCCGGCTGCGCACCGCCGATCCGGCGGACAAGCCCGTCATCCGCTTCAACTATATGAGCCACCCGGACGACTGGACCGAGATGCGCGCCTGCGTCCGCCTGACCCGCGAGATCTTCGCGCAGCCGGCGATGGCGCCGTTCGCGGGGCGCGAACTCCAGCCGGGCGCCGACGTCGTCACCGACGATGCGATCGACGCCTTCGTGCGCGCCAAGGTGGAGAGCGCCTATCATCCCTCCTGCACCTGCAAGATCGGCGCGGCGGACGATCCGATGGCGGTGGTCGATGCCGAACTGCGGGTGCGCGGGATGGACAATCTGCGGGTCGTCGATTCCTCGGTGATGCCGTCGGTCACGACCGGCAATCTCAACGCGCCGACGATCATGATCGGCGAAAAGGGCGCGGATCATATCCTGGGCCGCGGCATGATGGCCGCTTCGAATGCTCCTTATCATCGGGCGCCCGATTGGCGGGGCGCGCAGCGTTGAAGAGCGGCACGCCCCCCGCTACGGCTCGGATCGGCGATGTCTAGAGATCGCCGGCCGTGAGGTTCAGCGCGGCGTGGAGGTGGCCGATGAACGAGCGCCACGCCTCGATCCGGAACGTCGTTTCGCCGGTGCGCCACAGCACCATCTCGACGCCCTCGTGGAGGGTCCGCGTCGCCTTGCCGACGGCGAAGGCGGCGATCGACAGATCGAGCGCGCAGCCGCACTGGATGAGCGCCGCCGCCTTCGGACCCGCGACGGTCAGCGCCAGATTGCGGTGGCCGATGTCGATGAGCGCGTGCGGGCCGTCGATGATCGGCGGCGGCGCATCGGCGGGCAGGATCAGCAACCACTCGTCCGGGCCGAGGCCGAGCGCATGGCCGCCGGCGAAGGGCGCGCTGGCGAGCAGCGGCGGCAAGCCATCGGGCGCGCGGGTGCGCAGGCTGTAGCGCGCGGCGGGCGGGGCCGGGGCGATCGTCACGCCGTCGTGGACGGCGGGCGCGGCGGGCAGCGGGTCAGCCATCGAGCCGTGCTCCCGCGCGATCGTGGAACGGGGTGTCGGTGACGGTCACGCGGTGGGTGGCGCCGGGCATCGGCACGAACAGCGTCTCGCCGATCCGCGCGCGGCCGCCGGCCACCACCGCCAGCGCGATCGAGCGGCCGAGCGTCGCGCTGCGATAGGAGGAGGTGACGTGCCCGATCATCGGCACCGGCACCGGCGCCGCGGGATCGGCGACGATCTGCGCGCCTTCCTCCAGCACCAGCGCGGGATCCTCGGTCAGCACGCCGACGAGCTGCTTGCGATCGGCGAGATGCATGTCGGGCCGCGCGAGCGAGCGGCGGCCGACGAAATCGCGCTTCTTCTTCCCCACCGCCCAGCCGATCCCGGCATCGTCCGGCGTGAGGGTGCCGTCGGTATCCTGGCCGACGATGATATACCCCTTCTCGGCACGCAGCACGTGCATCGTCTCGGTGCCATAGGCGGTGATGCCGTGCTGGCGCCCCGCGTCCCACAGCGTCTCCCACACGGCGCGGCCCTTGCCGGCCGGCACGTTCACCTCGAAGCCCAGCTCGCCGGTGAAGCTCACCCGGAACAGCCGCATCGGCACGCCGCAGATCGTGCCCGCCGCGAACGCCATGTGCGGCAGCGCCCCGGCCGAGAGATCGACGCCCCGGACGAACGGCGCGATCACGTCGCGCGCGCGCGGGCCCTGCAGCGCGATGACGGCATATTGTTCGGTGGTGGACGTCAGCCAGACGTCCAGATCGGGCCACTCGGTCTGGAGATAATCCTCCATCATGCCGAGCACGCGCGCCGCGCCGCCGGTGGTGGTGGTAACGTGGAAGCGATCGTCGGCCAGCCGCGCGGCGATGCCGTCGTCGCGGATGAAGCCGTCCTCGCCGAGCAGCAGCCCGTAGCGGCAGCGGCCCGGCGCCAGCGCCCGCCACGGATTGGTGTACATGCGATCGAGGAACTCGGCCGCGTCCGGGCCGACCACCTCGATCTTGCCGAGCGTCGAGGCATCGAAGATGCCCACCGCCGAGCGGACCGCGCGGCATTCGCGCGCCACCGCCGCGTCGAGATCCTCGCTCCCTTCCGGGAAATAGCGCGCGCGGCGCCATTGCGCGACATTCTCGAACACCGCGCCCCGCGCCTCGGCCCAGCCGTCGATCGCGGTCCTGCGGACGGGCTGGAACAGCGCGTCCTTGGCGATGCCGGCCAGCACGCCGAAGCTGGTCGGCGTATAGGGCGGGCGGAAGCTGGTGAGGCCCAGCTCCGGGGCGCTGCCGCCGAGCGCGCCGGCGGCGATCTGGAGGCCGTTGAGGTTGGAGGTCTTGCCCTGATCCGTGGCCATGCCGTTGGTGGTGTAGCGCTTGATATGCTCGATCGAGCGGAAGCCCTCTCGCACGGCAAGCCGGATGTCGCGCGCGGTCACGTCGTTCTGGAGATCGACGAAGGCCTTGAAGGTGGCGGGATCGCGCGGGCTCCACAGCGCGCCGGTGTGGACGGCATGGCCCGCGTCGATCGCGCCCGCGCAGGCGCCGGCGCACGTCACCCGCGCCATTTCGCCCTCGGGCACGAACGCGCCCAGCGCCGCGTCCCAGCCGAGCCCGCCCTTGCCGTGGCTCCACAGATGCACCGTCGGCGTCCAGCCGCCCGCCATCAGCAGCGTGTCGCAGGCGATGCGCCGCTCCGCCCTGCCGCCGATCGCGGCCACGCTGATGCCGGTCAGCCGCCCGGCGCCGCGCGTGGCGGAGACGACATGGTTGGCGAGCAGCTCGATCCCGAGCGCTCCGGCCTGACCGGCGAGCGCCGGATCGACCTGCTCGCGGACATCGACGATCGCGGCGATCGCCACGCCCGCGTCGGCGAGATCGAACGCCGCCCGATAGCCGCTGTCGTGCGACGCGATCAGCGCTACCCCGCGCCCGACGGCCACACCGTAGCGATGCAGATAGGTGCGCGCCGCGCTCGCCAGCATGATGCCGGGGCGATCATTGTCGGCGAACACCAGCGGGCGCTCGATCGCGCCGGTCGCCAGGATGATGCGTCCGGCGCGGATGCGGTGCAGCCGTTCGCGCGGGCCGGGCGCCCGGCGTGGCGGCAGGTGATCGGTCAGCCGCTCGGCGGCGCCCACGAAGCCATCGTGGTAGAGGCCGATGGCGGTGGTGCGTCGCAGGCAGGCGACGCCCGCGTCCCGCAACCGAGCAAGCGCATCTTCGAGCCATGCCCGGCGATCCGGCTCGGCGAGCAGTTTGCCGCCGAGCTCGGCCTGCTCGTCGAGCAGCATGACCCGCTCGCCGCCGGCGCAGGCCGCCAGCGCCGCCTCGATCCCGGCGCGGCCGGCGCCGACCACCAGCAGGTCGACAAAGTCGTGAGTCGCGGTGTACCGATCGGCATCGATCGCGTCGGGCGCCTTTCCCAGCCCGGCCATCCGCCGGATCGCGGGCTCGTACAGCTTCTCCCAGGCCGAGCGCGGCCACATGAACGTCTTGTTGTAGAAGCCCGCCGGAAACAGCGGCGAGAGCAGATTGTTGACCGCGCCGAGATCGAAGCCGAGCGACGGCCAGCGGTTCTGCGTCTCGACCGTGAGATCGTCATGCAGCTCGATGGTCGTCGCGCGGACGTTGGGCGTATGGCGGCCGGGGCCGCGATCCACCCCCACCAGCGCGTTGGGCTCCTCGACGCCCGCGCCGATCAGCCCGCGCGGGCGATGATATTTGAACGACCGCCCGACGAGATGCACGCCATTGGCAAGCAGCGCGGAGGCGAGCGTGTCGCCGCTCGCGCCGGCAAGCGTCTTCCCGTCGAAGCGGAAGCGCACCGGCCGGCCGACGTCGACGCGGCCGCGCCCGGGGATACGGAACGCGCTCATATGATCCCGCCGGTGCGGCCCGTCCAGGCGTCGGCCGCGCCGGGGCGGGATTCGCCGGCGCGGTAGGTGCGCTCGAAGCGGTCGGTCACGGTATCGCGCACCGCGTTGAAGAAACGGCCGCAGCCATGGACATGGCGCCAGCGCTCGAAATGCCGGCCGCGCGCGTTGGTGCGCTGGAAGAGATAGGCCTCCCAATCCCCGTCGCTCAGATCGGCGGGGTTCGGCGGCCGGGCGATATGCGCCTCGCCGGCATAGCCGAACTCGATCTCCGGGCGGCGCTCGTCGCAATAGGGGCAGCGGATCAGCAGCATCTCAATGCGCCACCGCGGCGGCGGCGGCCTCGTCGATCAGCCGCCCGGTGCGGAAGCGATCGAGGTTGAACGGCGCGTTGATCGGGTGCGGCTCGTCCCTGGCGATCGTCCAGGCGAGCAGGTCCGCCGCGCCCGGCGTCGCCTTGAAGCCGCCGGTGCCCCAGCCGCAGTTGACATAGAGGCCCTTGACCGGGGTCTTGCCGAGGATCGGCGAGCGATCGGGCGTCACATCGACGATGCCGCCCCAGTTGCGCAGCATCCGCATCCGCCGGACGATGGGGAAGATCTCGCAGATCGCCGCCAGCGTATGCTCGACGATGTGGAGCGCGCCGCGCTGCGAATAGCTGACATAGGCGTCGGTGCCGGCGCCGATCACCAGCTCGCCCTTGTCGGACTGGCTCATATAGGCGTGGACCGTGTTCGACATCACCACGCACGGGAAGAAGGGCTTGACGGGTTCGGACACCAGAGCCTGCAACGGGAAGCTCTCCAGCGGGAAGCGCAGCCCCGCCATGTCCATCACCACCGACGTGTTGCCCGCCGCCGAGACGCCTATCCTGCCGGTGGCGATGAAGCCGCGTTCGGTCTCGACACCCGTCACCGCGCCGTCGGCGCCGCGCCGGATGCCCGTCACCGCGCAATTCTGGATGATGTCGACACCGAGCGCCGCCGCCGCCCGCGCATATCCCCAGGCGACCGAATCGTGCCGCGCGGTGCCGCCGCGGCGTTGCAGCGCCGCGCCGAGCACGGGATGGCGGGCGCGGGGATCGATCGACAGCGGCGGGCAATAGGCCTGGGCCTCCGCCGCCGTCAGCCATTCATTGTCGACGCCGTTCAGCCGGTTCGAATGGATATGGCGCTTGAAGCTCTGCACGTCGTGGACGTTGTGCGCCAGCATCAGCACGCCGCGCTTCGAATACATGATGTTGTAGTTGAGCTCCCGGCTCAGCCCGTCCCACAGCTTGACGGCATGATCGTAGAGATGCGCGCTCTCGTCGTAGAGATAGTTGGAGCGGATGATGGTGGTGTTGCGGCCGGTATTGCCACCGCCCAGCCAGCCCTTCTCGATCACGGCGACATTGGTGATGCCGTGCTTCTTCGCCAGATAATAGGCCGCGCCGAGGCCATGCCCGCCCGCGCCGACGATCACCGCGTCATAGGCCGGCTTCGGCGCCGCATCGGGCCATTGCTCGGGCCATGCCTTGTGGCTGCCGAGCGCCTTGGCGACCAGCGTGGCGAAATTGTAGCGGATCATGATCCCGTCCGGTTCGACGCCGCGCGCCCGGACAGCGCCGCGCGGGCCTGGTCCGCGTAGAAGCTCTTGAAGCGCTCGACCAGCTTCTCCTCGGTCGAATAGGGGCCGGGGCGATAACCGTCGGTGCCGATGCCGCGATGGTTGATCGCCGCCAGATGCGAATCCTGGCGGTTGGTCGCGCGCCAGACCGCGGTCAGATCGGCGACGTCATAGTCGACGCCCTCGATGGCGTCCTCGCGCACCAGCCAGCTCGTGCGCAGCAGCGTGCGATCGGGCGCCATCGGCGTCAGCGAGAAGGTGACGACATGGTCGCAGCAGAAATGGTGCCAGCTGTTGGGCTGGGTCCAGACCGACAGGCTCGACGAATTGGGGGTCGTGAACGGCCCGAGCAGCTTCGCGCACGCGATGCCGCCGTCGATCGTCTGCGACACCGCGCCGTTGGCGAGCGGCAGGCGCGCGATGCGATGCCACCAGCGCCCGGGAAACTCGATCAGATCGTGGTAGATGCCGAGGCGCTTCCACTCCTCGCGCTCGGCCCCGATCGCCTGGACGAAGCCGGTGTCGTCGACCGCGCCCGCGGCGGCATCCTCGGGCAGGCCCTTGCCGAAGCCGTTGGCGCCGAGGCAGGCGAGCAGCTCGGGATGATTGCCGTCGCAATGGTAGCATTCGCGGTTGTTCTCCATCACGAGCTTCCAGTTCGCGGGCTCGACGAGATCGTCCTGCACCGCGACCTTGCAGCGTTCGAGATCGTAGATCGCGACCTGCCCGGCGATGTCCGCCTTCACGCGATCGATCGGCGGCGGATCGTCGCTCATGCAGATGAAGATCAACCCGCCGACATTTTCGAGCGCGACCGGGGCGAGGCCGTGCTCGGCCTTGTCGAACCCCGCCGGCATGTTGCGCGCGGCGAGCAGCCGGCCGTCGAGGCCGTAGCTCCACGCATGATAGGGGCACGTCAGCCGCGGCGTGCTGCCGCGCGCCGCCTCGCAGATCCGCGAGCCGCGATGACGGCAGCTATTGTGGAAGGCGCGCACCTCGCCATCGCGGCCGCGCACGATGATGATCGAATTATTGGCGAGCTCGAACAGGAAGAAATCGCCGGGCTGCTTCACATGCGCGATCGTGCAGGCATAGAGCCACACCGATTTGAGCATCACCCGCGTATCGAATTCGAACGCCTCCTGCCCGACATAGAGCTGCTGCGGCAGGGTATGGCCGGCGCGCTCCTGATCGAGCAGCGCCGCGATGTTCTCGTAGCGGGACATCTCGTGGCGGGACATCTCGTGACGGGACATTTCGTGACGGGACATGGCGCTAGCTCCGCAGCACGATATTCTCGGGATCGAACGGCGAGTCCGCGATCACCGTGGCGGAGCGGCGTTCGCCGAGGATGACGATCGCGAGCCCGGTGCCGATCTCGCCCAGCGCGGCCGGGACCATCGCGAGCGCGAGGCTCTTGCCCGTCCGCCAGCCATAGCCGCCGGAGGTGGCGCGGCCGACCAGCTCGTCGCCCAGCAGGATCGGTTCCGCGCCGCGCGCGTCGGCGTCGGTCACGCCATGGACTTCGAGCGTGACGAGCCGGTTGGCCGGCTCCCCCCCGTCGCGGCGCGCGAGCAGCGCCTCGCGCCCGTGGAAGCCGGGTTTCTTCAGGCTGATGAACCGGCCAAGCCCGCTCTCGAACGCCGAATATTCCACGGAGAGTTCGCGCGGGATCAGCTTATAGCCTTTCTCCAGCCGCATCGCATCCATCGCCCGGATGCCGAACGGCTTGAGATCGTCGCCACCCGCCTCGAACAGCCGGTCGAAGATATAGTTCTGCATCTCGATCGGATGATGGATCTCCCAGCCGAGCTCGCCGACGAAATTGACGCGCAGCGCCTCGACCTGCGCGATGCCGATGCTGATCTTCCGGCCGGTCAGCCACGGGAAGGCGGCGGCCGAGAGATCGGCGTCGGTCAGCCGGCCAAGGATCTCGCGCGATCGGGGGCCGGCCAGCACCAGCACGCCCATCGCCGTGGTCAGCCGCTCGAAGCCGACCGAGCCATCCTTCGGCATGAGCTGGCGCAGATAGTCATGGTCGTGCTTCTCGTAGGCGCCGGCCGAGACGAGATAGAAGCGCCGCGGCCCGCTCCGGTACACGGTGAACTCGGCCCGCACGCCGCCGCGCGCGGTGAGCAGATAGGAGAGCGTCACCCGGCCGCGCGCCTTCGGCACCGCGTTGGTCAGCAGTCCGTCGAGCCACGCCTCCGCGCCCGGCCCCGAGATCTCGCACTTGGCGAACGCGCTCATGTCGAGCAGCCCCGCCTTTTCGGTGACGTGCCGGCATTCGGCGCCGACATGCTCGAAATAGTTGGACCGCCGGAACGACCATTTCTCGAGCACCGGCGCATCGCCGTCCGGCACCGGATGATTATGGTGCAGCAGCACGTCGGGGCTGGCCTTCTCGTCGTCGCCGAGCCGATAGCCCTCCGGCGCGAACCAGTTGGGCCGCTCCCAGCCGAACACCGTGCCGAACACCGCGCCCCTCGCCTTCATCCGATCATGGCAGGGCGCCCGGCGCAGCCCGCGCGCGCCCTCGCGCTCCTCGTCCGGATAGTGGACGCTGAAGACCCTGGCATAGGCCTCCTCGTTCTTGGCGCGCAGATAGCCGAACCCGGCATAGTCGCCGAAGCGCCGCGGATCGACGCCGGTCATGTCGATGGTGGGCTCGCCATCGACGATCCAGTGGGCGAGCTGCCAGCCGGCGCCGCCGGCCGCGGTGATGCCGAAGCTGTGGCCTTCGTTCAGCCAGAAGTTCCCGAGCCCCGGCGCCGGCCCGACGATCGGGCTGCCATCGGGCGTATAGGCGATCGCGCCATTGTAGACGCGCTTGATGCCGACCTCGCCGAACGCCGGCACGCGCGCGATCGCGGCCATCATATAGGGCTCCAGCCGCTCCAGATCCTCCGGGAACAGCTCATATTCGGATTGCGCGGAGGGTCCGTGCGGATAGCAGATCGGCGCGCCGGCCTCATAGGGGCCGAGCAACAGCCCGCCGGCCTCTTCCCGCATATAATAGCTCGCATCGGATTCGCGCAGCACGCCCATCTCGGGCAGGCCCTGCCGCCTGCGCGCCATGATCGCGGGATGCTGCTCGGTGACGATATACTGATGCTCGACCGGGATGACGGGGACGTCGAGACCCACCATCGCGCCGGTCTGGCGCGCGAAGCTGCCGGTCGCGGCGACGACATGCTCGCACCGGATGTCGCCCCGATCGGTGGAGACCAGCCACTCGCCGCCGGGCGCCCGGGTGATCGCGGTGACGACGGTGTTGCGATGGATCGCCGCGCCCAGTTGCCGCGCGCCCCTGGCCATCGCCTGGGTGACATCGGCCGGCTGGATATAGCCGTCGGCCGGGTGGCGGATCGCGCCCAGCACGCCGTCCGTCCTGCACAGCGGCCAGATCGCCTTCAGCTCGTCCGGCGTCAGCATCTCGACCTCGACCCCGATCGTGCGCGCGACACCCATGTAGTAGAGATATTCGTCGAGCCGATCGCGCGTGCAGGCGAGGCGGATGTTGGAGACGTTGGAGAAGCCGACGCTCAGCCCCGTCTCGGCCTCGAGCGACGGATAGAACCCGACCGAATATTGATGCATCCTGCCAACCGAATAGCTGAGGTTGAACAGCGGCAGCAGCCCCGCCGCGTGCCAGGTGGAGCCAGAGGTCAGCTCCTTGCGCTCGATCAGCATGGCGTCGGTCCAGCCGAGCCTGGCGAGGTGATACAGCGTCGCCACGCCGACGACGCCGCCACCGATCACCACCGCGCGCGCGCTCGTCTTCAAGGGCCGGTCCACCGTCGCTCCGGGCAGGGCGACGATCGCCGTGCCGGCGCGCTTGTCGAAGCCGCGTGGCCGATTGGCGAGATTATTCTTGCTTATCCCGGGAAGGCGGCGGGATCGGGACGATTGGCCAACGCCCCCGCGCTGCGTTAGCATGCGCCGATCGCGCCCCGGACCATCCGCGCATCGGCCTGGCGGGTGAGGATGCGGGGCCCGCGGAAGGCCGGCCTTCGGAGGGATCGTCACCGGACATGAAGCTGCCGCCCGGTTTCGATCTCGGCTCGATCGAGGTCTTCATGCTCACCGCCGAGCTGGGCGGCATGACGCAGAGCGCGCTCCATCTCGGCATGACCCAGCCGGCGGTATCGCAGACCATCTCCAAGCTGGAGACTGCGCTCGGCACGCGGCTGTTCGATCGCACGATGCGCCCGCTGGCGCTCACGCCGAGCGGCAAGCTGCTGCTGCTGGACGGCACGCGGCTGCTTGCCGCCGCCCGGAGCCTCGCGATCGACGTGCGCGAGGGCAGCCAGCGGCCGGTCGACTGCGTGACCATCGCGATGGCGGAAAGCCTCGCCAACCATCTCACCGCGCCGTTGCTCCTCGGCCTCGGCGGCCGCGCCCTGCGCTGGCAGCTGCGTTCGGGCATCTCGCTGCTCCAGCACCACGAGTTCCTCACCCGCAAGATCGACATGCTGATTACCGGCAGCAGCCAGCTCGAGAATTCCGACGACGTCAATCACTTCCCGATCATGACGGAAGAGTTCATCCTGATCGCGCCCGGCGATCATGCCGGCCCGCTCGATCCGGTCGATCTGCCGCCGGGCCTGCCCTTCATCCGTTTCTCGCTGCTCTCGGCGATGGGGCAGCGGATCGAGCGGCAGGTGGCGCGGATGCGGCTCAGCCTGCCCAACACGGTGGAGCTCGATTCCACCGAACAGCAGATGTCGGCCGTCGCCGCCGGCTTCGGCTGGAGCATCACGACGCCGCTGTGCCTCGCCAGCCATCTCGATCTCCTGCCCAAGCTGCGCGTCGCTGCGATCACCCGCGCGCAGTTCCGGCGCACCATCCAGCTCGTCGCGCGGCGCGGCGAATTCGGCCTGCTGCCGCGCGACATCGCCGCGCTTGCCGCGCAGAGCCTGCGGCGCAGCCGATTGAGCGATCTGGCCCGGCTGCTGCCCTGGCTCGACGGGATATTGGGATGGCCGGCCGAAGGCGCCGAGCGGCATTCCGCCGCCTGATCGCCCGGACCGGGGCCCTAAGCTAGGCGCCGGACGCGAGGTTGACGATCAGCACGCCGGCGACGATCAGCGCCATGCCCAGCACCGCCGCCGTATCGAGCCGCTGGCCGAACAGCAGCAGCCCCGCCACCGAGATCAACACGATCCCCGCGCCGGACCACACCGCATAGACGATGCCGACCGGCACCGTCCGCAGCGCGAGCGAGAGACAATAGAAGGCGATGCCATAGCCGATCACGACGATGGTGGCGGGCATCAGCCTGGACATGCCGTCCGACGCCTTGAGCGCCGATGTCGCGATCACTTCCGCGACGATGGCGACGGCCAGCATGAGCTTGGCGTTCATCCCCCAATTAGACATGCTCCCCGGCCGGCCGCAAACATCTCGCCGCCCGTGGGAGCGAGGATAAGCAATGCTTGGATGGACCATTAGCAATCGCCTGTTAGCCTTCGACGCAAGGGGCCAAGACCCTGTTTCCGGCGGAGAACGGATCGGCAACAACAGCAAGGGGGCTTGCGATGGCGACGGGGCGGCAGGAATCTTGCGGGTGGCGGCCATGGGCGGGGGGATCGCTGTGCGCGCTCGCCATCGGCCTGCCGGCGAGCGTATCCGCGCAATCGCCGGCGCCTGCCGGCAGCAATAATCCGGTCGACATCATCGTCACCGCGCAGCGCCGCGAGCAGAAGCTCCAGGATGTCGGCATCGCGATCACCGCGTTGAGCGGCCAGACGATGAAAGAGCTCAACATCAGCAACGCCACCGAGCTGACGCGGGCCGTGCCCAGCCTCAAGATGAACGCCTATTCCAGCGCGCAGGTCGTGTTCAACATCCGTGGCGTCTCCCAGAACGACTATGGCGATCAGCAGGAGCCGCCGGTCGCGGTCTATCAGGACGACAGCTATTCGAGCTCGATCAATCTCGCGAGCTTCCCGACCTTCGATCTCGCCCGCGTCGAGGTGCTGCGCGGCCCGCAGGGCACGCTGTTCGGCCGCAACGCCACGGGCGGCGCGGTCCAGTTCATCTCCAACCAGCCGGCCAGGGATTTCGGCGGCTATGCGACCGTGACGATCGGCCGCTACGGCCAGCTCGTCACCGAGGGCGCGATCACCGGCCCGATCACCGACACGCTCCAGTTCCGGCTCGCCGGCATCCGCGATCGCGACAAGGGCTATATCAAGAACATCAATCCCGGCCTGCCCGCGCGCGGCGCCAACAACCATTGGGCGCTGCGCGGCATCGTCGCCTGGCAACCCGCGCCGACGATCAAGACTTCGCTCACGCTGCGCTATCTGCGCGCGCCCAGGGAGCGGCAGGCCGGGCTCTACTCGCTGGTCGCGAGCTGCCCCAACGCCCAGTTCCAGGGCGAGGTGCTCGCGGCCGACGCGAGCTGCGCCTATTGGGGCTCCGGCCCCGGCGAGACGGGTGCCGGTTACCGCAACGACGCGATCAACCCGACGCGCGGCGGCACCCCGTACAAGACGGCGGCCACCGATCCGAGCTATGTCGATCGCAGGGTGTTCGGAGCGACGTTCAAGGCCGAGGCGAAACTCACCGACCGCCTCACCCTCGTCTCGATCACGGACTATCAGCACGGCAGGAAGTTCTACACCGAGGATGGCGATTCCTCGCCGCTCGAGGGCGTCTATTTCTACCAGGGCTCAAGGATCGACCAGGCTTCGGAGGAGCTGCGCCTGCTCGCCGATCTCGGCGCCAACCAGCTGACGCTCGGCGCCTACGGCATGCTGATCGACGGGCATTATACCGGCAAATACGCCGATCTCTTCTATGGCTATGATCCGACCGTCGCCTTCTCGCAGCACACCCGTTCCTTCGCCTTCTTCGCGCAGGACGAGTGGAAGCTCACCGACCAGCTCAAGCTGATCGGCGGCCTGCGCTACTGGCACGACACCCGGCGAGGCAGCTATTTCGGCGAGGAGCACAGCTATTCGGACATCACGCTGACCTTCAACCCGCACACCGTCTCCTATACCGAGAATGGCGTGACCGATCCGATGGGCGGCATCACCGCCACGCCCGCCGATGCCCACCCGAGCTTCAGCGGCGTCACCGCGCGCGCCGAGCTGGACTACAAGCCGACCGATCACGTCCTGCTGTATGCGAGCTATAATCGCGGATCGAAGAGCGGCGGCTTCACCTTCTCGACCGGCACGCCCTTTCCCGGTGCCGAGGTCGCGGCGCTCAACGGCATCAACTACAAGCCCGAGACGCTCGACGCGTTCGAGATCGGCGCCAAGCTGACACTGGCGCCGGGCACGACGCTCAATCTCGCCGGCTTCTACTATAACTACCATGATTATCAGGC
>CAXTPE010000052.1:0-15285 GCA_964245925.1 uncultured Sphingomonadaceae bacterium | reverse complement strand
AAATTCTGCTGTTCCTCCGGTAAAATACCAATACCTTCATCTTTAATTAGAAAATCCGCGCCGCCGCGCCGGCGACCGCGCCGCGGGTGGTCCGGCCGCCGACCCAGTCGAGATAGTCGCGCAGCGCGCCCATCGCCGCGCCGAGGCCGGCCGATGCGAGGCATGAAGCGATGTTGGCGAGCATCGGCACCCTGAAGGTGGCGTTGTGGGTATAATGGCGCGCGCCGGGCGTGTTTCCCGAGGTGGTGTCGGCGAACAGCAGAAGCCGATGCGCGGGCACGAACACCTCGTCCAGCACCAGCGTCTTGCTGCCGGTGCCGGCGAGGCCGACGACATGCCAGTCGTCGTCGATGTCGTAATCGCTTCGCGGAACGAGCAGGAAAGCCGGCCGCGGCCCGGCATCCGGGGTCGCCGCGGGGATCATCGCCGCGCAGAACGCCCAGTCGGAGACGTCGCAGCCGCTCGCGAACGACCACCGGCCCGAGAGCCTGTAGCCGCCGTCGACCGGCGCCGCGCGCGCCGCCGGCGCGTAGGAGCCGCACAGCAGCGCGTCCGGATCGGCGTCCCATACGTCATGCTGCGCCTCGATCGGAAAGCTCGCCAGCAGCCACTGATGCGCCGCCTGCAGCCCGCATACCCAGGCGGTCGACGCGCAGGCGGCGCCGATGTCCTGGATCACCTCGGCGAGCAGCGCGAAATCATGTTCGAAGCCGCCGAACTCCGCCGGCTGGACGATGCGGTAGAGCCCCGCCGCGCGCAGCGCCGCGACGTTCTCCGGCGGCACCTGGCGATTGCGCTCGGTGTCGCCGGCGCGATCCGCGATCGCCGGCAGCGTGGCGCGGATTGCCGCCAGGATCCGCCCGCGATCCGGCCGGAAGGCGGGAACGGGCGCGATCGGACGGGTCAGGGTGGTTGCGATGCTGGCCATGATGTCTCTCCTTGCCGGCCGGCCGTCAGGCGCAGGCCGCGCGTGGCGACGAGGTGCAGTAGGATGCGTTGTGATAGAGCAGCGGGGTCCGCCGCTCGCTGAAGCGGACGTCGGACACCTCGCCGATGAACAGGGTGTGGGTGCCGTAGGGCATGGCCGCGACCTTGCGGCAGAAGATGCTCGCCTGCGCGTCGGCGAGATGGCCGAGCCCGTCCTCGAACACCCACTCGCCGAGCGCGAACCGCTCGGTCGGCGGCATCGCCCCGCTGAACGCGGCCGAGACCGGCTCCTGGCTCTCGTCGAGGATGTTGACGCAGAAGCGGCGCGCGCTCGTCAATATGTCGTGCAGCAGGGTCGCGCGGTTGAGGCAGATCACCAGCGCCGGCGGCGCCATGCTGACCGACATCACCGAGGTCGCGGTCATGCCGTGGTGGCGTGCCTCGTCGTTGGTGGTGATGACGGTCACCGTCGAGGCGACGCCGCGCAACGCCTGCTTGAAGCGCGTCGCGACATCGGTGCCGGCATCGTTGCCCGTTGCGTTGGCCATGGCATCCGTCCCATGCTTCGATTCGATGAAGGGAGTATATTTGCTGAAGCAATTCTTGTCAATGCAAATATGTTGGCTCAATAATGGATGCTGGCGCTTATCAGGATGGTCCTGAGCTGATTGGGGGATTCCAGCCGGGTGAAGCGCGGATCGACCGACGGCCCTCCGAAATCCGCCGAGATCGCGTTGGTGAGGTTCTTGGCGATCACGTCGATCGACCAGCGGCCGTCGGCGGCGGCGATGCCGGCGGACAGGTCGAGGGTGGTGAGCCGCCTGGCGAAGAATTCCTCCTGGCGCTCGTTGTACATCGAGCTGCGGTGATAGACATGCGCGCCCAGCCGCCCCTCGAGCGTGTCGGTCAGCGGCGCCTTGTAGTCGGCGCCGGCGTTGAGTGTCAGCTTCGGCGCCTGCGCGCGGCGATAGCGCTCGCGGACCGGCGTCCCGTCCGGATTGAACACCAGCAGCCCGCCGATCACCGGCTGCGAGACCTGCGTCGCATCGGCATAGGTCATCGAGGCGTTGAAGCGCAGCCGGCTGGTGGCGGCATAGGCGGATTCGATCTCGACGCCCTTGCTCGTCGCCGGGCTGTTGTCGGTGATGAAGCCGAGCGGGCCGCCGGTGAAGACGCTGTCCTGGAAGTTCTTGATGTCGGTCTTGAACAGCGCGACGTTGAAGCGCAGCCGGTGCTGGAAGAACTCGCTCTTGAAGCCGATCTCGTAGCTCTTGGTATATTCGTCCTTGATCGCCGAGCCCGCCGCCACCAGCGGCGCCGGAACCTTGCCGTCGACCAGCAGGAACGGCGGCACGGCGATCGAGTTGGTCTCGACGAAGCCGCCCGATTTGCTGCCGTGGCCGAAGGCGGCATAGACGCTGATCCCCGGCGCGACCTTGTAGTCCAGGCTCGCATTGCCGTCCCAGAAGCTGGCATCGTGCGACAGCGGGGTCGGATCGAACGGCGGGTTGGCGATGCTGTTCCAGATCGTGAACGGCGCCGAGTTCGTGCGGCCGGAGACGATGTCCTTCTCCTCGCGGGTGAAGCGGACGCCGCCCGAGAGCGAAAGCCCGCGCACGATCTCGAGCTTGCCCGAGGCGAAGCCGGAATAGGTCTTGGTGTCCTGGACGAAATGATCGGAGAACGGCCCGTTGAAGAGCTGCCCGGAGGTCGGCGCGGGCGGTGGCGGGAAGGCCGGGACGCCCCAGAGCTGGTCTTCCGTCGAGTTCCAGTGGCTCGCCATGTAGAAGAAGCCGCCCATGTACTGGAACGGTCGCGACGCATCCGATTGCAGCCGCACTTCCTGCGTGAACTGGCGATACCGCTCGAACCGCAGGAAATCGATATAGGGATCCTTGTTGAAATCGAAGTCGTCGTCGAAGCGGAGATGATAGGCGACATAGGAGGTCTGCGAGATCAGCTCGTGGCTGCCGAGCCGCCATTCGGCCTTCACCGTTCCGACATGCGAACGGGTGCGGTGCTGCGAGTCGCCGTCGCTCGTGCGATCGGTGAACTTGGCCTCGTGATCGTCGAGCTTGCCGTCGCCATAGGCCGGCGGCACGTCGTCGCCGACGAGCTGCATCCCCGATCCGATGCGGTGATTGTCGACATAGGCGTAGGAGCCGGTGATCTTCAGCCGGTCCGTGACGTTCCAGCGCGAGGTGATGCGAAGCCCGAGATCCTTGTCGATCGGCACGTCGTTGCCGGTGACGCTGTTGTGCACATAGCCGTTCAGGTCGTTGTAGTGGACGGCGACGCGGGTCGAGAAGCTGTCGCTGGCCGGCAAGGTCGCGGCCGCATCGATCTGATAGCCCTCGTGTTCGGCTTCGTAGCCGGCGGTCGCGTCGTAGGAGAAGGCGTTGCCGGGCTGCTTGTCGACGATGCTGATCGCGCCGACGCTGGCGTTCTTGCCGAGCAGCGTCGACTGGGTGCCCTTGACGAACTCGACCCGGTCGGCGTCGAAGATCGTCGTCGAGTAGAGCCGGCCCTTGCCGAAGAAGACGCCGTCCTCGAACATCGCGACCGACTGCTCGAAGGCCTGCGGCCGGGCGGCGGCGCCGAGGCCGCGAAAGGTCAGGCCGAGGCCGTCGTCCGGCGCGCGGGACATCACCACCCCCGGCACGAGCTGGACCGCCTGGAACATGTCCTTGATGCCGCTCTGCTTCAGCGCCGCGCCGCTCACCGCCGAGACCGTCACCGGGATCGACTGGGCGGATTCGCTGCGCTTCTGCGCGGTCACGACGATGTCCTGGAGCCCGGTCGCGCCAACCGACGGCTGATCCGGCGCGGCGGCGGCAACGATCGCCGGCGCACCCGCCGCGGACTGCGCGCACGCCGGCGATGCGACGGCCAGCGCCAGCGCCGGCAGCGAGCAGGCCCGAAGACGCGCGCGGAACCGCGGCCCTGCCCGGCCTGGCGCGGCTTCGTCGCCCGTGCCGGCGGACGCATGTCGGGCGTCGTTGTCCAGAGACCTCATCCATCCTCTCCCTCGTTTTATTATTTCCGATGGATAACTTCCGCTCACAAGCGTTGTCAATGCAATTAATGCGCGTTAAGTGCATGGGCCGGCGCGGCGGATCGATCGCTCGCGGAGGAGAACAGGGATGCACGGCAAGATCGCGCTCGAGGAGCATTTCGCGATTCCGGAGACGCTGCAGGATTCGGCCGGCTTCGTGCCGCCGGACCATTGGCGCGAGCTTGCCGCGCGGCTCCTCGACATCCAGGACCGGCGCCTGCGCGAGATGGACGCGAACGGCATCGAGATGATGCTGCTGTCGCTGAACGCGCCGGCGGTGCAGGCGATTCCCGATCGTGCCCGGGCGATCGAACTGGCGCGCCGGGCCAATGACTATCTGGCCCGGGAGGTCGCCAGGCGGCCGGACCGCTTCCAGGGCTTCGCGGCGCTGCCGCTGCAGGATCCCGACGCCGCCGCCCGCGAGCTCATTCGCTGCGTGACCGAGCTCGGCTTCAGGGGAGCGCTGGTCAACGGTTTCTCGCAGGTCGGCGACGAGACGCTCTACTACGACCTGCCGATGTTCCGCCCGTTCTGGGCGGAGGTCGAGCGCCTCGGCGTGCCCTTCTACCTGCATCCGCGCAACCCGCTGCCGCGGCACGCCACGATCTACGAGGGCCACGAATGGCTGCTGGGGCCGACCTGGGCGTTCGGCCAGGAGACCGCGGTCCACGCGCTGCGGCTGATGGGCTCCGGGCTGTTCGACGCGCATCCGGGGCTGACCATCATCCTCGGCCATATGGGCGAGGGGCTGCCGATCTCGATGTGGCGGGTGGACAACCGCAACGCCTGGGTGAAGATGCCCAAGGGCCATCCCGCCAGGCGCGAGCTGTCGCATTATTTCCACAACAACTTCTACATCACGACATCGGGCAACTTCCGCACGCAGTCGCTGATCGACACGATGCTGGAGATCGGTGCCGACCGCATCCTGTTCTCGACCGACTGGCCGTTCGAGAACGTCGATCACGCCGCCGGCTGGTTCGATGCCGCCTCGATCAGCGAGCGCGACCGGGGCAAGATCGGCCGCACCAACGCCGACCGGCTGTTCGGGCTCGGGCTCGACGCCGCGGCCGTCGCGGCGGCGCCGGTGCTGGCGGCGGCGGAATAGCGGCGCGCAGGGCAAGGCATTGGCGACGGCATCGACCGGCGACGCCGGGCACGGGCGCTACATCGCGGTGGAAACCCTGATCGGCGCGGCGATCAACCTGGCGATCGGCCTGATCGCGGGGCTGATCGCGGCCGGCGGCCGCGCGTCCGAACCGCTCCTCGGCGGCGGCGGCATGCTTGTCGACATGGTGCCGGAGACCTTCATGGTGGCGTTCATGAGCGTGCTCATCCCGACGCTGCTGACCCGCAACCGCCGGCGCAAGGGCAGGGTGCGCGCCATGGCCGGCGGCGGCCGGAGCCGCCACCCGCTGCTCCGCGCCGCGGCGGCGGGGCTGGCCGCGACCATCGTCGCGATGCCGATCCTCTACCTCCTGCTGGGCGCGATGCCGCGAGCGGAATGGGCGACCGGCCCGGTCCTGCTCTTCAAGGCGGTCTACGCCGTCCTGCTGTCGCTCGCCGTCACGCCACCCGCGCTTCGCGCGGCGCTTCGGGAGCCGCTCGCGTGACGGCGCTTCAATCCGCGGCGTCCTCCGACGATCCGGTGACGAGCTCGCGCTCCAGGATGTCGAGCGACCGGTAGATGCGGATGAGATCCGCCTTCAGCTTCTCCACCTCGCGCGCGGCGAGCGTGCTGATCGCGACATCCTCGTAATGCTGCGCCTCGCGCATCAGCCGGGCGGCGATGTCCTCGCCCTTCTGCGTGAGATTGATCCGGACGGTGCGCTCGTCGCTCGGCAGCCGCTCGCGCGTGACCAGCTCCATCGCGATCATCGCGCCGATCAGCCGCGACATCGTCGACAGTTCCATGGTGGTCATCGCCGCGAGGTCGCCGAGCTTCTGGTCCGGCTGCTCCTCGAGCGAAGCGAGCACCCGGTACATCGGCAGCGTCAGGCCAAAAGGCGCGATCCGCCTGGAAAACAGCACTCCCATGCGCACGCCGAGGCGATTGAGGAGATAGGGCATGGATGTGGTCAGGCGATACATTCGGTCCTCCGAACCCCTCCATAGCGCGAAAGCATTGCGAATATAATGTTTGCATTCACAAGATTTGCGATGATAAAAACGGCGATGCCCGACGGCGGATTCCCGGCGCGACGGGGCCGCGCGATAACGGGAAGAGGATCCCCGACGCCGTGACCATGCCCATCGAATCGGCGCCGTTCGAGGCCGGCATCATGGCGGATCGCGCCACCGGAATCGTCCAGCTCGGGCGCGCCATGATCGATGGCGAGCCGGTCGCGCTCCTGCGCCGCGGCGGCCATGTCGAGACCCTGGCGAGCATCATCGGATCGTGCGGCGACAGGCTTGAGCCGCTGTTCGCCGACTGGCCCGGCACCGCCGCCATGCTCGCCGCGGCCGGGCCCGGGCGGGAGGTTCGCGAGGATGCCGTCGGCGCGTTCCTCGCGCCGCTCGACGCGCCGTCCAAGCTCGTCTGCATCGGCACCAACTATCACGATCATGTCGCCGAGATGGGCGTGACGGATCTGCCGAAATACCCCTACGCCTTCCTGAAGCCGGCGACGACGATCGCGCCGCCGGCCGGGCCGGTCGTCCTGCCGGCGATGGCGCGCATGGTCGATTGGGAGGCCGAGCTCGGCGTCGTCGTCGGCCGCCGCGCCCGGCACGTCGCGGCGGCGGACGCGCTCGACCATGTCGCGGCCTATCTGCCGCTGAACGACGTGTCGGCCCGCGACTGGCTCGACGAGCGCCCCACGCTCGGCGTCGACTGGGTGATGCAGAAGGCGCACGACGGCTTCACGCCGACAGGCCCCTGGCTGACGCTCGCCGCCAGCATCGCCGACCCCCAGGATCTGCCGATCCGCACGCTGCTCAACGGGACGGTGGTGCAGGACGGCTCGACCGCCGCCATGATCTTCCCGGTCGCCGCGATCATCGCGCATCTTTCCGCGATCATGACCCTGAACCCGGGCGACATCATCGCGACGGGGACGCCGGCGGGGGTCGGCTTCGCGCGCGATCCGCGCCTGTTCATCGCCGACGGCGATGTCGTGACGGTGGATATGGGGCCGCTCGGCGCGCTGGCGACCCGCTTCGTCGCGGAACGGCGCGACTGACAGGAGAATGGCGATGGGCGACCAGCGAACGGCCGAACGGCCGACCAGGGACAGGCCGGCGGTGCGCGATCCGGTGATGGCGCGCGGCACGCTGCTGACGCTCGACATGGATCGGCTCGCGGGCTTCGTCGCGGAGGGTCTCGGCCTCGAGGCGGTCCGCACCGGCGCGGACCGCATGGCGATCCGCGATCGCCGCACCGGCCTGGCCGGCGACAATTACTGGGTGCTCGACGTCACCGCGGTGGATGCGATCGCCCAACCGCAGGCGATGCTCAACCATTGGGGCGTCACCGTCGATTCCGCCGCCGAGGTCGACGAGGCCTTCGCGAAGATCAGCGCGATCCAGGAGAAATACGGCATCGCGCGCGTGCAGAAGCCGCGCAACCAGCACGGCTCCTACTCCTTCTACATCGCCGACGCGGACAGCAACTGGTGGGAGGTCGAGTATCGCGAGCCGGGCGCGACCTATGCCGATCTCGTCGCCCGGGCCGCCGCCGGCGAGGAGTCGTAGGATGGACGCACCGCTCCGCTCCGAGCTCTCGCACGGCACCGTCGAGGTGCGCGATCTCGATGCCACGCGCCGCTTCTACGAGGAGTTCCTCGGCCTCACCGTCATCAGGCCGCTGCCGATGGCGATCTACGCCTCGGCGGGCGGGATGTGGCAGCTCGTCTGCGTGCGCTCGGGCATGAAGCTCAAGCCCCATGGCGCCGAGAACCGCTTCTGCCTGCACGTCGCCGACGAGGCGGCGGTACGCGCGGCGCACGCCGCGGCCCGCGCCGAGCGCGACACCTACGGCATCAACGCGGTCGGCGATCTCGCCGCCGACGATGGCGCGCTCGGCTTCATGCTCCAGGATCTCGATCTCGTCTGGTGGGAGATATGCGCCAGGGCTAAGCTGCCGCTCGGCAAGCCCGCCGAAGCCGTCGCGGCCTGACACGACGGCAGGATTGCCCGGAGCGTCATGGAGCCGTTCGTCTACACCGCCAGTCCCGTCCGGGTGATCTTCGGCTCGGGCACGCTGTCCCGGCTGGCCGACGAGGTCGAGCGGCTGGGGCTGCGGCGCGTGCTGCTGCTCTCGACCCCGCCGCAGGAGGCCGATGCGCAAGCGCTGGCCAGGCGTCTCGGCGCGCGCGCGGCCGGGGTGTTCGCGGGCGCGGTGATGCATACCCCGGCCGATGTCACCGAGCAGGCGATGGCGCGGGTCGGCGGGCTCGGCGCCGACGGGCTGCTCGCGATCGGCGGCGGCTCGACGATCGGGCTCGGCAAGGCGATCGCGTACCGCACCGATCTCCCGCAGATCGTCGTGCCGACCACCTATGCCGGATCGGAGATGACCCCGATCCTCGGCGAGACGCAGGACGGCGGCAAGGTGACGGTCAGCGATGCGAGGATCCTGCCGGAGGTCGTGCTCTACGACGTCGATCTCACCCTGACGCTGCCCGCCGCGCTCTCCGGCACCAGCGGCATCAACGCGATCGCGCACGCGGTCGAGGCGCTCTACGCGCGCGAGCGCAACCCGGTGATCTCGCTGATGGCGGTCGAGGGGGTCGGCGCGCTGGCGCGCGCGCTCCCCCGCATCGCCGCCGCCCCGGCAGACCCGGCGGCGCGTTCGGACGCCCTGTACGGCGCCTGGCTGTGCGGTGCCTGCCTGGGCGCGGTCGGCATGGCGCTGCACCACAAGCTCTGCCACACGCTCGGCGGCTCCTTCGGCCTGCCGCATGCGGAGACCCATGCCATCGTCCTGCCCCATGCGCTCGCCTACAACGCGCCCGCGGTGCCGGACGCCATGGCACGGCTGCGGCCGGTGCTCGGCGACGATCCCGCGCGCGCGATCCACGACCTCGCCGGCCGGGTCGGCGCGACGCGCGCGCTCCGCGACCTCGGCATGGCGGAGAGCGCGATCGACGAGGCGGCGTCACGCGCGCTCGCCAATCCCTACTGGAACCCCCGGCCGCTCGAACCCGAGGGCATCCGCGCGCTGCTCCGCCGGGCCTGGGCGGGGGAGCCGCCGCGAACCTGATCGGGGAGAGAGAAGATGGGTCTTCAGCACACCGCCGGCGCCGGGGATCCGCTCGCCTTCTTCGAGGCCGGCCGATCGGCCGACATCGTCAACGCGCGGATGGGCGCGGCCACCGACCCGCGGCTGCGCGAGGTGATGCGCGTCATGGTCGAGCATCTTCACGCCGCCGTGAAGGAGGCGGCGATCACCTCGGAGGAGTGGATGACGGCGATCCGGTTCCTCACCGATACCGGCCAGCTCTGCTCCGACTGGCGCCAGGAATTCATCCTGCTGTCCGATGTGCTCGGCGTCTCGATGCTGGTCGACGCGATCAACCACCAGCGGCCGGCGGGATCGACCGAGAATACCGTGCTGGGGCCGTTCCACGTCGCGGGCGCGCCGCGCTACGCGCATGGCGCCAACATCTGCCTGGACGGCAAGGGCGAGGCCATGCTCGTCACCGGCCGCGTCGTCGACAATGACGGCAATCCCGTCGCCGGCGCGACGCTCGATGTCTGGCAGGCCAATGAGGACGGCTTCTACGACGTCCAGCAGCGGGGCATCCAGCCCGACTGGAACCTGCGCGGCATCTTCGAGACGGGTGAGGACGGCGGCTTCTGGTTCCGCTCCGTCAAGCCGCGCTGGTATCCGATCCCGGGCGACGGCCCGGTCGGCAGCATGCTGGCCGCGCTCGGCCGCCATCCCAACCGCGCCGCGCATCTGCACTTCATCATCCAGGCGCCCGGCCACGACATGATCGTGACCCATATCTTCACGCCCGACTGTCCCTATCTTCCGGAGGACGCGGTATTCGGCGTCAAGGATGCGCTGATCGCCGATTTCGTGCTGGTGGACGATCCCGCCGCCGCGGCCGGACATGGCCTGGCGGCGCCGTTCTGGCGGGTCGAGTGGGAGTTCGTCCTGGCCCGCGACGAGCGGATCGCGCGCATCGCCGCCTGATGCGGGCGCGCCGTCGCGATCGCCGCGGGCCGGCCCGCTTCCAGTGGATCGCGGCGGCGCTTTATGGAAAGGTGGCCGGACGATGGCCCGCAAGATCTACCCGAGCCCCACAGCGGCGCTCGCCGGCGTGCTGTTCGACGGCATGACGATCATGTCCGGCGGCTTCGGGCTGTCGGGCAATCCCGAAAGCCTGATCCCCGAGATCCGCGCCGCCGGCGTGACCGGACTGACGATCATCTCCAACAATTGCGGCGCCGACGGCTTCGGCCTCTGGACATTGCTCGACAACCGCCAGATCGCCCGGATGATAAGCTCCTATGTCGGGGAGAACCGGCTGTTCGAGCAGCTCTATCTGTCCGGCGAGCTCGCGCTCGAGCTCAACCCGCAGGGCACGCTCGCCGAACGCATCCGGGCCGGCGGGGCCGGGATTCCGGCTTTCTATACCAGGACGGGGGTGGGAACCGTCGTCGCGGAGGGCAAGCCGGTCGAGGAATTCGCGGGCGAGCTCTATGTCCGCGAGACCTGGCTCAAGGCCGATCTCGCCATCGTCAAGGCGTGGAAGGCCGATCCGGCCGGCAACCTCATGTTCCGCAAGACCGCGCGGAATTTCAATCCGGACATGGCGACCGCCGCGAGGATCACCGTGGTGGAGGCGGAGGAGATCGTCGCGGAGGGCGCGCTCGATGCGGACTGCATCCATACGCCGGGTATCTACGTCGATCGCATCGTCAGGAGCACGATGAACGAGAAGCGGATCGAGAAGCGCACCGTCCGCCGGCGGGAAACGACATGACCGGGGCCGACAGCCATGGGCCGGCATCGGAGGACCATGTCGGAGCGTGACGAGGCGCTCTGGCGGAAGATCGGCCTCTCGAACAAGTTCGCGATCTGCGTGTTCGACACCGGCTTCCGGCTGATCGCCTTCAACCAGGCGCACAACGACGAATTCTTCCGCGTGAACGGCTATTACACCAGGATCGGCGACGTGTTTCCGGATCTGTTCGTGCCCGAGCAGGGCCCGGTGATGCGCGCCCTGATGGCACGCGCGCTGGCGGGCGAGACCTTCAGCGTCGTCGAGGATTTCGGCAATCCGGCGCTCGGCAAGCCTTATTGGGAGATCACCTACACGCCGCTGCGCGACGATGGCGGCGAGATCATCGGCGCCTATCACCAGGCGGTCGACATCGGCGAGCGCATCCGCGCCGAAGCCGCGCGCGACACGCTCGAACACCGCGTCGCCGAGCAGACGGCGGAGCTGGTCGAGCAGCGCGCGCGGCTGCGGACGATCTTCGAGACGAGCTTCGGCTTCCAGGGGCTGCTGACCCGGAACGGCATACTGGTCGACGCCAATGCGACGTCGCTGGCGGGGATCGGGCGGCGGCTGGAAGCGGTCGTCGGCCAGGCGTTCTGGGACACCCCCTGGTTCTCGGCGACGCCCGGCATGCCCGAGATGGTGCGCGAGGCGGCCGGCCGGGTCGCGGGCGGCGAGGTCGTGCGACAGGAGATATTGATCGATCTTCCGGTCGGCGGGTGGCGCTGGTTCGATTTCGCGATGCGGCCGATGCGCAACGATGGCGGCGAGGTCATCGCGATCGTGACCGAAGCCATGGAGACGACCGAGCGACGCCGCGCCGAGGAGGCCTTGCGGCAATCCCAGAAGCTCGAGGCGATGGGGCAGTTGACCGGCGGGGTCGCGCATGACTTCAACAACCTCCTCACCCCCATCATCGGCGCGCTCGACATGCTCCAGCGCGGCGGGGTCGGCGGCGAGCGCGAACGGCGCATGATCGGCGGCGGGCTGCTGGCGGCCGATCGCGCGCGCACCCTCGTCCAGCGGCTGCTGGCGTTCGCCAGGCGCCAGCCGCTCCGCTCGACCGCCATCGATGTCGGCGCGCTCGTCAGCGGCATGGCGGAACTGGTCGCATCGACCTCCGGCCCCAGGATCAGGCTGGACGTCCGCATCGACGAGGGCGCGATCTGCGCGAAGGCGGATCCGCACCAGCTCGAGATGGCGATCCTCAACCTCAGCGTGAACGCGTGCGACGCGATGCCGGACGGCGGCACCCTCACCATCTCGGTCGCGCCCGAACAGGTCGGCCCGCACCACCCGTCGCGGCTTGCCCCGGGGCGCTATGTCCGCCTCAGCCTGGCCGACACCGGCGTCGGCATGGACGAGGAGACACGCGCCCGCGCCGTCGAGCCGTTCTACTCGACCAAGGGGGTGGGCAAGGGCACCGGGCTCGGCCTGTCGATGGTGCATGGGCTCGCCGCCCAGCTCGGCGGCGGCCTGCTTATCGACAGCGCGCCGGGCAAGGGGACGCGCATCGATCTCTGGCTGGTCGAGTGCGAGCGGATCGTCGATGGGGCCGCGAGCCGGCCGGAGGCGGCCGCCGGGGTGCGGGGACGGGGCGACATCCTGCTCGTCGACGACGAGGACATCGTCCGGAGCAGCACCGCCGATATGCTGGAGGAGCTCGGTTTCCGCGTCGTCGAGGCCGGGTCCGCCGAACAGGCGCTCGCCATCCTGGCGCGCGGCGACGGCTTCGCGCTCCTGATTACCGATCATCTGATGCCCGGGATGTCCGGCGCCGAACTCGCGCGGATCGTGCGGGCCCGCCGGCCCGCGCTGCCCGTCCTGCTACTGTCGGGCTATGCCGACGTCGCGGAGGTCGCTCCCGATCTTGCCCGGCTCGGCAAGCCCTTCCGGCAAAGCGAGCTGTCGGAGTGCATCGGCGCGCTCGTGCCATCGACGAAGGTCGCGCGATAGGAGCGGGCCGCCGCCGTCACCCGGCGGTGCGTTCGCGGTAACGCCGCGCGGCGATCTCGGCGCCCTCGCGGAGCAGCGGGCCGAGGCGCCAGAACTCGTCGAGCGGCTCGCCGTCGCCGGCCTCGTCCCAGCCATAGCCGCGCCGCAGCTTGCCGAGGTGGCCCGAGGCCCGCACCGCGATCGGATCGATCGTCTCCGGCGCGTTGCGGTCGGGCGCCACGTAGATCGCGTCCGCCGGGCAATAGAGCTCGCACATGAAGCAGGTCTGGCACTGATCGAGCCGCGCGATCGCCGGAACGCCATCGGCGCCGAAATCGAGCACATGGGTCGGGCAGGCGCTGACGCAGTCGCCGCAGCCGATGCAGAGATCCTCGAAGACATGCGCGATCACGCGGCGAGCTCCGCCGGCCGCGGCGTGTCCCGCTCGTGGCGCGTCCAGACCGCGTCGGTGCCGCCGACGAGCAGGCGGGACGCATGCTCGGGCCGGAGCTCGGGAATGTCGGCGCGCATGTGCATGCCGCGGCTTTCGGTCCGCGCGAGCGCGGCCGCGGTGCACCACCGCGCGGTCGCGACCATCGCCGCCGTCTCGCGCGCGGCGACCTGATCGAGCCCCTCCTCGCGCCGATCCGCCGACACCTCGCGCCAGCAATCGTCGAGCACGGCCAGCGAGCCGCGCAGGCCGCGATCGTGGCGCCACAGCGCCTTGTCATAGGCGAGCATCTGCGCCTGCACCCGCGCGACGACATCGGCGCGATCGACCGGCCGCGCCGACGCGCGCGGCCGCGGCCCCGTCGCTCCCGCCTGGACCGAGCGCTCGCCCGTCCGCCGGCCGCGCCGCCGCGCGAGCGCCGCGGCGCCCTCGCCGGCGCGCAGACCGGAGGTGAGCGCCCAAGCGGAATTCTGCGCGCCCCCGCCGCTGGTCGCGCCCGCGATCAGCTCGCGCGTGGCGGCATCGCCGGCCGCGAACAGGCCGTCCACGATCGTCTCGCACTGGTCGCCGACGATCCTCAGGCCGCCGGTGCCCCGGATGGTGCCCTCGCCGTAGAGCTTCACCTCGAAGCGATCCTCGAAGAGGCGGATGCCGCGCCGCTCGAACGGCGTCGGCGAGGCCGGCTGGATGCGCGGGAGGATGCGCTTGAGAAGCTCGGGTGCGTCGCGCAGATCGGCGAAGACGCGCCCGGCCAGCATCGCCTTCGCCAGTGCCTTGAGGTGCGGCTCGCCCGACATCGGCGGCGGGATGTCGAGCTCCGCGCCGGCCTCGTCGAAGAAGCGCGCGGCGGGATAGGGCAGCGTGCGCGTCGAGTTCCAGGCCGGCGACAGCGAATAGGCCGTGGAGAACTCCATGCCGGAGAGATCGGCGCCGGCCTCGGCCGCCATCAGATAGCCGTCGCCGGTGTTGGTATGGCTGCCGATCAGCCCCGAGCGGAAGGCGCAGCCGCCGGTCGCCATCACCAGCGCGCCGGCGCGCGCCGTCCAGCGCCGGCGCTCGAGCCGCGCATAGCCCGCCGCGCCGGCGATGCCGCCGTCGCGATGCACCAGCAGCTCGAGCGCGGGGAAATGATCGAGGACGCGCACCCCGAGATCCAGCGCGTAGCGCCGCAGCGCGCGGATATATTCGGGGCCGCGCACGCCCGAATAATAGGTCTTGCCGCCGCCGTCCGGCGCGAAGCGGTAATAAGCGGCGAGCTGCGGCAGGGTCCGCCAGGTCGCGTCGATGGCGCGCGCCATCCACTCGCGCTCGGCGAGCCCGAAGCTTGTGCGATAGCGCGCCTCGATCGCGGTCTCGCGCAGCGCCGGATCGGGCGGCACCCACCAGTGGTTCGGCCCGCCCGTGGCCGTGACCCCGCTGGTGCCGACGAAGCCCTTGTCGACCAGCGTGACCGCCGCGCCCGCGCGGGCCGACGACACCGCCGCCCAGAGCGCCGCCATGCCGCCGCCGACGACGAGCACGTCGGTCTCGATCGCGATCGGCTCCTCGCGCGCGTCGAGGCCGGCGGCCGGCGTCACTCGGCGGCGATCGCCTGCGGGGCAAGCCGCGCGGCGGTGTAGCGGTTGTCGGGCACCGGCAGCCCGAGATGGCCGCGCAGCGTGGCATGCGCATAGTCGGCGCGGAACAGCCCGCGCGCCTGCAGGATCGGCACCACGCGCTCGCGGAACAGCGCGAAATCCCTGGGGCGGGTCACGCGCAGGTTGAAGCCGTCGCACGCGCGGCCAACGAACCAGCGCTCGATCTCGTCCGCGATCGTTTCCGGCGAGCCGACGAAATCCGATCCCCAGACGCCGAAGCGATGCGCGGCTTGGCGCAGCGTCAGCCGCTCGTCGCGCGCGACGCGGATGATGCGCTCGGCGAGCCCCTTGTAGCTGTTGAGCGTCACGCCGGCGAGGTCGGGGAAC
>CAXTPE010000051.1:0-15484 GCA_964245925.1 uncultured Sphingomonadaceae bacterium | reverse complement strand
GATGTCGAGAACCGGGCAGCAGCGTTCTACAGTTGCATACAGGCTCGCCAGCTTATCCTCGTCGTCGTCGTGAATGACGCTCACGATGGCGCTAATTTCAGGAAACCCCGCACGCACATCGTCGGCTGTGCCGAAAAAGGCGCGGTTGTCGAGGGTCCCCGCAAGTCGCACCGATATACCGGCGACAGCTAAACCGAGATATTCCGCATAACATCGTATTGTTACCTCGAGGCTAGCACCGAGCGCCGCCAGCAAGGCTTCGGCGGGGTTCGGTGCCAAACCCGTGCCGCCAAATGACACCGGCTCATCGATCATTATCGTTTGACTGCCGAAACGACCCTCGGATCGCAGTCCTTCAACCTGCTTGGTCTCGCCGGCCATTGGCTCAAGACATTTTTCGACGTCGCCGCTGCGGGCGATGGCCATCAACTCGTGCATCTGTCCGGCGAGGACGGACGAGGTTCGAGAAAGAGTCATGCCAACACCTGCTTCATCAGATTGAGATAATTTTCGCCGAGAAACTTGCGGACCGAGTCGTCCGGGTAGCCGGCGCGCGTCATCCGCTCGACCAGTTCGACTAGCTGGTCGAGACGGGCATAGCGAAAGCCCGGCCAGGCTGGGTCCTTGGTCATCGGCCACTCGTCGGGTCGGCCACGCGCCCATGCATTCAACGACGCCGAATCGAACACGATGTCGAGACCCAAGGCGATATGATCGTCGCCCACCAGTTGCGCGACGTAATCGACGTGCCTGAACATCGCTTCCGTACTTGCCTGATCGTCGCCGAGATATCCGCTGGAACCCGACAGTCCGATCAGGCCACCGGTGGCGGCGCAGCCGCGGATCTGCGCATCGGTTAGGTTGCGCGGATGCGGCGCGACGCCATCGGCATTCGAATGGCTGAAAATCATCGGCTTCGTCGCCAGGTCGAGCGCATCGAGCGACGACCGCCGCCCGACATGACTGAGATCGACCACCATACCGACGCGTTCCATCACACGGATCAACTGTCGACCAAGGGCGGTGAGCGGTGCGTCGAAGGCCTCCATACATCCCGCCGCATAGGAGTTGGAGTTGTTGAACGCTAACAGGTTATGGGTAACGCCAAGGGCGCGAAAGGCGGCAACCACATCGAGGTTGCGGCCGAATGCCTCTCCACCTTCAAAGTGTAACGTGATACCTAGCCTGCCGCTCGACCGAGCCAGTTCGATATCGGCGAAGCGCTCGATCAGCAGGCAGTGATCCGCACGCGTGGCGATCGCGGCGCGAGCCGCCGCGACACGCTCGAACGCCTCTTTGACATCGTGATTGTCGCCCGCAACCGTCAGCGAGAGAACATTCCATCCGCTGCTCGCGAATGTGCCCAGCTTATCCCAGCCGTTGCCGAACGCCTCCTCGAGCGGCCACACGTTGTCCCAAACTAGATAGCGGTCGAGCGAAAGCGATGCCGATGTCTCGATCATAATTTCGGTGTCGACTCCGTCGTTGCGCGATTAAAGGCAGCGAATGCGGCGAACCTTCGCGCCGATCATTCTCGTCGATCGACATATCGTCTGTATATGACATATTGTCAATATGCTACATTGATCGTATCGCAGTGCCACGGTGTCATTCAAAGGATCATAAATCCTTCGATCTTTTAGCGGGGGCGACACCTCAAAACCCTCGCCGACCCTTGGAATCGGAAGGCTGTGTGGATGCTCTACGTCGGTTTCCGCAAGAACATACCGCCACTGATTTTGGCTGAGCGCGTGTTCAGCGGTGCGCTATGCTCCATTATCGTGATCGTCTGCTTGGTCGCGAGCAGCATTCCGTCTCGTGCAAACGCCCAGTCCGCGGAGGAGGGCAATATTCAGATCGGACACGCGATCGATGCATTGCGTGGCGCCGGCTTGGCGAAGGGTCGAAGCTTCGAGAGTGGGCGCTGGATAGACGCTACGCATTTTCGCTACACTCTCACTAATTCCGACGGGAAAGGTGTGGTTCTCGATTACGATGTCACGAAAAACCGTATCTCCTCCGTCGGTCGCGGCGTCGAGTCACAGCGGACCCCGTCTTGGCCGCCAGGCGCGGACGTTCCGGGACAACCCGGCTCTCGTGAGCAGCCCTCGCCCGACGGTCGCTTTGCGATAGGCTTCGACGGTCCCAATCTGGTGCTGCACGATCATAGCACCAAGGCGACACGATCGCTGACGGTGGATGGCACCGCCGATCAGCCTTATGGCGATGGACTGATCACGTCATGGTCCGGTCAGGTCACTGTCCCGCGGTCCGGTATCGCGCCAGCGCCTTCGGTCCTCTGGTCTCCGAATAGTGATAAGGTCGTTTCGTTTCAGGCCGACGCTCGACTTACGCCGGTCACTTACTATCTCGATCAGGCGCCAGCGGGTACAGCGGGACAGCGCCAAAAACTATATACCGGGCGCACGGCATATCCAGGCGAGTCGGAGCCAAAGCTAAGTCTGTTCGTGTTCCAACCTAAGGTCTCGGGGACTCGCCGTTTATCATTGCCGCCACTCGAATATTCGGGCGATCCCATTCGGAACGGCAACGTCTGGTGGTCTCGTGACGGCAAGACGCTCTATGTCAGAGCTTATCGCCAAGGCCAGACCCAGCTTTGGACCGTTGATCCCGTCAATGGTAACGGCAAATTGGTGATTGCTGAAAATTCTCGAACCCTCATCCGGGCAATCTACCTCCCCAATCAGCTTACGGTGGATGTGGCCGGTACTTCAGACATAATCTGGTTTTCGCAGCGCGACGAATACGGCCATCTGTATCGCTATTCTTCCGCCGGCGAATTGCTAAATAGAATTACTAGAGGTCCGCTTATAGTCTCGGCAATCATCGGTATATTCGATGGGCAAGTCTATTTTGTTGCGGGGGTAGACGACGGCAACGACCCTTACAAACAACAACTATTCCGGGCTAGACTCGATGGAACATCTCAGGAGCAGTTAACTCATGACGGGCTAGACCACGATGTAACGGCGTCACCGGACGGAACTCGATTTGTGATAGAGGCTTTCTCAATCGATCGGCTTCGCCGCACGAGCATCGTTGATCGTGAAGGCCGCGAGCTGATAGAGTTGGCGCGCCCAGCACTCGGCGATCGAATCCCCCGGCCAGAAAGGATTTCCGTCCCGGGACGAGACGGCAAAACCTTGATCTGGGGCGTTATGTTTAAACCGTCCGACTTCGATCCGGCGAAACATTATCCCATAATACATTATGTCTACGGCGGGGCATGGACGCCGTTTTCACCGCGGAGCCGCGACGACCGACGCGCCTTTTACGCCCAATCGATGGCGGAACTCGGATTTATCGTTCTAATGGTCGATGGCATGGGCACGCCGGGACGGACGAGATCGTTCAACACATTGGCATTTGGCAAGGGTTTCAATGACTGCGGGCTGCCAGATGCGATAATTGTGATGCAAACTCTCGCCCGAAATCGATCATATTTCGACCTTGACCATGTCGGCATTACGGGGAACTCAGGAGGTGGTTATTGTGCATTGCGAGGAATGCTGGATCACCCCGATGTCTTCACAGTCGGCGTGTCTTCATCGGGATCTCAGGATCAGCGAATCGTCGGCGCCAGCTGGGGCGAAACCTACATTGGCGCGATAGGCCCGGATGACGACGCTTATCACGTGCAAAGCAACGTCGAGGCGGCGACCCGCCTCAAGGGCAAGCTGCTGCTGATGCATGGACTGATTGACGACGATACGAACGCCGCCAACACACTTCAGGTCTCCAATGCGCTGATAGGGGCCGGCATCGACTTCGACATGTTCCTTTTTCCGACTGCAAATCACGCTCTTACCCTTCAACCTTATTACTATAAAAAGCTTTGGACGTTCCTGGCGAGGCACCTTCAAGCGCGGGAACTCGATCCGGACCGGATCGCAGTAGCGCCATTTTGAGCACCTTGGCATTGCGGACGCAGTGGAGATGAAAGTCGCCGTTCTTGGAGCCGGGGTCATCGGAATGACCTCGGCATGGTATCTCGCAAAGGCGGGCCATGAGGTCGTAGTTCTTGACAGGCAGCAAGGTCCGGCATTGGAGACTAGCTACGCCAACGCTGGCGAGATTTCGCCCGGATATGCATCCCCTTGGGCGGCGCCCGGTCTTCCGCAAAAGGCGATCAGGTGGCTGCTAACGCGGCACTCCCCGCTCATACTGTCACCGCGAATTGATGGCGATATGTTGCGATGGATTATCGCGACCCTGCGTAATTGTACACCCCAACATTACTCAACTAATAAGAGTCGGATGATCCGGCTGGCAGAGTTCAGCCGTGACTGTTTGATCGAGCTACGTGCCGAAACCGGTATCGTTTATGACGAGGGGATGAAGGGAACACTTCAAGTTCTCCGCACCCAAAAACAAATGAACCAGATAGCCAAGGACGCTGAAGTTCTACGTGACGCCGGCATACCGTTCGAGGTTCTAGATCCTGCTGGATGCGTTCTTGCTGAACCGGGGCTTGCTTCGGCGCGGCACAAAATTGCGGGGGGACTGCGCCTTCCGAATGATGAAACCGGCGATTGCTATAAGTTTACGAACGGTGTCGCAGAGCTTGCCTCAAGCCACGGAGTTACATTGCAATATGATACAACCGTTCTCGCTGTCGAGGTTGAGAGCGGCAGGATTACCGGGGTTCGCACAAATCGCGGAACGATCATCGCTGATCGTTATGTACTTGCGCTCGGCAGTCACTCAGCCGCCTTGATACGTCCGCTGGGGATCCGGTTACCTGTTTATCCTGTTAAAGGCTATTCCATAACCATGCCGGTCGTTAAAGGCGATCTTGCGCCGATTTCTACCTTGATGGACGAAACCTACAAAGTGGCGATTACGCGGCTGGGTGACCGTATACGTGTCGGCGGCTTGGCTGAGATTTCAGGGTACACCGCTACTCTTGCCAATCGCCCTCGAACTACACTCGCGCATTCATTTAATGATCTGTTTCCTGGGGCGGGCGAAAGCCAATTAGCGACTTACTGGTGTGGCCTCCGGCCGATGACCCCTGATGGCACTCCGATCGTTGGACCTACCGCTTTTGACAATCTTTTTCTGAACACTGGCCATGGCACGCTCGGATGGACGATGGCCTGCGGCTCAGGCCATTTGATAGCAGATATCATCACCGGGCGTTCGTCAGATATCGAAGCTTCTGAATTCTCAATTGCTCGCTATGGCAAACCTTAATCAGGTATTTCGTTTTCAAAAGCGCGCGCCTATCGGGTTCTGTCCAGCGTTACCGTGACCGCGTGGCCGGTCCAAGCGGGCTAAACTAATGCCGTGAGCGCCACCTTGGAAAGCATCATATAGGTGCCGACCAGCGCCACGTCGGCGGCGTGCGGGAGGAAATGGCAGATGGCAGCCTTGCATGTCATAACTCAGAATTTAACGAAGCGATCCTTGCTGGATACAAAACGTAGGGAAAGCGCACTCTTGCCCAGTGCGGGCTTGTCGGCCTTTTGCAGAATCCTTCCCTGTTGCCGAGTTGCATGATCTCGCTGGCGAGCGCCGCATCTTCGATCGAGCGCTTCGTCTGCATCGACATCGATCGCGACGTGAACCGCCTGTAGGTTCTGGACCGGCTTACATCGTCGCGCTCCACCTCGCCGTCGCCGATCAGGTCGGAGGCGAGTTTGGCGGTCCCGCCCCCGTCGCTGGCGCCTGCACGGAGCAACAGCAGGTTCCCACAATTCTCGATGATCGTGTGTGCGCCTTCGCCGTACACAGCCTTGACCTGAGCGAACGACTGAAACCCGATCGCGACGCAGCCGCCGAATTTCCTCAGCCTGGCCTGCGCGTCCTTGAGCCCCTCGGTCCGGTCCAGCGCGTCCAGCTCGTTGATGTGGAACCATATCCGCCGTTTGCGGTCCGGGGGAAGTGACAGCGTTTCGAGGATGGCGATGTTCATCCAGCACGAGACAAGTCCGCGCAGCGCCGCGACATGACTCGCGGCATAAGGCATCCACAGCGATCCGGACTGGCCGCGGACCCACCGGCGGATCGAAAAAGGCTCTCCGTCGAGTTTGGCGCTGTAGCGCAAATGACCGATCGTCGGCGCCAGCGTGCCGAGGATGCTGGCGAGCATCCGCTCGCCGCCTTGCTCGAAGTAGCGCGGCCGGCGTGCCGGCGCATAGGGTCTTGAGCGGCGCTATGTTGCCGATCGTGAGTACGGTGACGAACTCGTCGAACGAACCGGATCGATGGGATACCCAGCTCTCCAGCGCCGCCGCGAGCAGCTGCTGCGCGTCGGTGATCCACTGGTCGTGGTCGCCGACGCCGAGATGGGGCAGCAGCGACTGGGCGAGGAAGGCGTAGTCGCTCGGCTGCTCGATTTCGGAGAGCAGGTTCCAACTGGCACAGCGCCGATCGAACGGATTGAGGATGACCTCGCCTTCGCGGAAAAAGGCGCATATAGGGTCACGCATTCATGATCGATGGGAATACATGACAGGCGTCGTCTGCTGCCCCCGATGGGTGCGCTCAACAGCTTCGTGGCGGCGGCGCGGCAGGCGAGCTTCTCCAAGGCCGGCAGCGAGGTCGGGCTGACGCAAAGCGCGGTCAGTCGTCAGATCGCATTGCTCGAAGACTGGGTAGAAACACCGCCCTTCGACCGCGTCGGTCGTGGCGTGGAGCTGAATGCGAATGGCCGCGCCTACGCCGATATAATTGGCTCGGCACTCGACCGCATCCGCGGCGCGACCGCCCGGCTGCTTGATCGCCGTCCGGACACCGAACTTACGATCGCGACGCTGCCCAGCTTCGGCATGCGCTGGCTCGCGCCGCGGCTGCCGCGCTTTACCGCCGAGCATCCTGAACTGGTCGTCAATTTCGCGGCCCGGGCGTTTCCATTCGACTTCGCTGGCGAGGAATTCGACGCAGCGATCCATTTCGGCGCGTCGAACTGGCCGGGCGTCAGCCACGACTTCCTGTTCAGGGAAGAGGCGATCCCGGTCTGCGCGCCGGATTGGCTACGACGACATCCGATCCTGGAACCGGCGGACATGCTGACCCAAACCCTGCTATTACAGGTCGACCGCAAGGACGCCTGGACACGCTGGTTTCGCCACGTCGGAGTCGATCGTGAGATCTCTGCGACCGGCGCGACGTTTGAACATTTTCTGATGTTGGCGCAGGCGGCCGCGGCCGGCGCGGGCGTGGCCCTCATGCCCCGTTTTCTGATCGAACCCGAACTTGCCGCCGGGACGTTCGTCATGCCGCTGCACCTGCCGCTGACGACGGAAGACGCCTATTATCTCGTCGTCTTAGACGATTCCCCGCCTAAACGTGCCTTGACGGCTTTCAGGCGCTGGATCCGCAACGAAGCGTGCTTGACCTGAAGTATTCCTACCTCGCATGCTAAACGAACCGATCAGTTGCCTCCAAGCCGTCACCTTTCAAGTTACGGACGCGCGGTACGTGACATTTCGCAGCCACGAAATCTGATTGCGAAAGACCAGCGATTTTTTTAGTCCGTCTCCGACCAAGCAAGCGAGCCGAGCGTTTCTTCATCCAGATCAGTACGCCGGTGACGGTCAGCGCCGTGACCGCTAGGCCGATCATCGACACCAAAATGCGATAGGGTAGGCCGAATACCTCGGCCATGTGCAGATACTCGATCCATGTGACGAACGCATCGGCCGCAGTGCGGCCTTGTGGGGGGTCGAAGCGGACCGCGCGGCCGTTCCGGCCGTCGAGCCATAATGTCGTCAACCCCGCCGCGTCGCTCGAGTCCAGGCTGGTCCGCGCCATCAGCCGATACAGTCCCGAGGCCGGATCGTAACTAGCCGCGGTAAGGCGCTCGACCGCGAAGCCGTGCGACAAGCCGATCCGGGCAAGTGCTATCGTGCCTTGTTTGATCGCGTCGCGCATGGCGATGGACGGCTCCGGAACCGGTCGGGTCAGCGTCGGGGACTCGAACGCAGGCTCGGCACCGAACACGCGCATGACCGGCCGCGCCACTTGCGGCAGCGACAAGGCGACCGCCGACCAGGCGAACACGAACAGTAGCGGCCACAGCCACAAGGCGCCGGCGCGGTGCAGATCGAACGCCAGCTTGTGCCCACGGGCGCGACGGACGCGCCAAGCCGGCCGCCATCGCGCGAACCAGCGCGCCGTGTCACGATGCGGCACGCGCCGGATCGGCCAGGTCAGATAGAAACCGACGAAGCAGTCGATCGTCCAGACCAGCGCCGCGATCCCGAACGCCAAGCGGCCCCACTCGCCGGCGATAAAACCGTAATGAAGGCTGTAGAGAAACGGCACGACGTTGACGATGCCGTCGGATACGCCGCCCCAACGATAAGTCAGCCGCACTTCGCCTGTGTACGGATCGGCCCAGACAGTGTCGTAAGGCAGCGCCGGCCGCCCGGGCCGGGCCGTGACAAACATGCGGACAACGTGATCGTCCGGCACGTCTAGCGTCACGAACGGCACGGCCGCGCCGGTCGCCCGCTCCACCCGTTCGGCGATCGTCACGCCGTCCAGGGGACGTGCGCCGGGGCGCGGCGGCACGGCGTGTGCCGCGTCCGGGCGGCTCGCGAACGTCAGTTCCTCCTCGAAAGGCAGCACGGACCCCGTCACACCCGCGATAACGAGGAACAGCGCGATGGACAGGCCGGCCCAGCGGTGAAGGACCACCCACAATCGGCGCTTCAGCGGCACGGGCGCGGGCAGCGCATTCATCAGAAACTTGTCGTCACGGACAAAAGCACCGTGCGCGGCGCACCGATCGCCAGCGAGCTTTGCAGCGCGGATGACCAGTAGTTCTTGTTTGCGACATTCTCGACGCTGATACGAGCAGTCACGGCGCGGTCGGCGACGCGAAAGGCGTAGCGCGCGCCGACATCGAACCGCGTCCAGGCCGGGATCGTCCGGCTGTTCTCGGCATCGAAATACTCGCGCGACGTGTAGATGACGCGTCCGGTCAGGGTCAGCCCGGCAAGGCCCCGCACGTCCCATTCCGCGCCTATGTTGACCTGGGTATCGGGGACGCCGACGGCGGTGTTGCCGTCGTTCACCCCGTCTTGGGTGCGGGTCAGCTTGGCGTCGATGAACGATGCACCGCCGATCAGGCGAAGGCCGGGCAGGACTTCGCCGAACAACCCAAGCTCGATGCCGCGGTTGCGCTGCTGCCCGCCGAGCGAGAAGACGAGCGTATTGTCAGGTCGCGCGGTGACGATGCCCACCGGCTGGCGGATGTCGAAGGCGGCGACCGTCAGCCCGCCCCGGCCGAAGTCGTATTTCGCTCCGACCTCATATTGCTTCGCGACCGCCGGCGGAAAGATTTGCGCAGCGTTGACGGTGCCCGCGGGCGGGCTCGGCGCCTGCTGGAGCGTCTGGATATAATTGCCGTAGATCGTCAGACGCGCCACGGGCTTCACTGCCAGCGCTACCGAGGGCGTGACCTTGGTCTTCTCGTAGCGCGACGGCGACGACGACCCGGTCGGATCGCGGCTACCGGCGAACAATGTCTGGCGGCGCGCGCCGGCGATCAGCGTGACGCGCCCATCGAATGCCGTCATCACATCGGCCAGGACAGCGCTCGTCGCCCGGCTGGTGCTGACATAGCCGTCGGGCGGAAAGGGATAGTCGACGACCTGCGAGCCGAGCCGCACCGGACGATAGATGTTCGTCGCCAGCGCATCGTAGAAGGCGACGCCGCCATGCGAGCGGTCGCGATAGGTTTCGCCCGACAGCGTCACGCTGTGTCCGATCGGCCCGGTGACGAAGCGCGCGCGAAGTCCGAACCGGCCGCTCTCGGTCTCGCCGCGACGGATATAGGGGATGTTGAAGACGCTGGTGTCACCGGCACGGTCGAGGATCGTCGGATAATAGGCACCGAGGTAGCGCTCCGTTGATCGTCGGTAGCCCACCGCCGCAAATACTGTCAGCCAGTCCGCCACGTCGTCCTCGACCTGACCCAGCACTACGCCGGTCCATTTGCGGTAGTAGTTCGCGCCGGCGAAGATGTTGTTGCTGGGGTCGGGCGCACCCGGGATCGCGAAAGCGACGCCGTTCTGATTGACTGCGGCCACGCCGAAACCCGAGAGATAGCCGAGCAGCCGCCGATCCTGGAGGTTGGCGTCGAGCAAAACGCGCAGACGATCGCCCTTATAGTCGACCGCCAGCGTACCGATCCCGGCGCGCTCCTTCATGCCGTCGAGCGGCGTGTCGCCATAGCGGCCACCGAGGCCGACGCGGACGCCGAACCTGCGATCGGCGCCGAAGCGGCGGCCGAGATCGAGATGCGCTTCCCCTTCGAGGTCGCTGTCGTAGCCGAGCGTCAATTCGGTCAGCGGCGCGTCGGCCGCCCGCTTCGGGACGAAATTGATCGTCCCGCCGACGTCCTGCGCGCCATTGTTGAGCAGCGCGCTTGGACCCTTGAAGATATCGACCCGTTCGATGCCGTCGAGCGAGGGTTGCCGATCGTCGGCGAGCCCTGGGAGGCCGTCGAACAAGACGTTGCCGGCATAGACCGAGAACCCGCGGATGGTGAGGGACTCGCTCTCGGCATACCGGCTGCCGGCGGGACGCACGGCCGGATCGTTCGCGGCAATGTCCGAGATCGAACGTGCCATCTGATCCTGGATGAGCTTCGCCGTGTAGCTCGACTGCGCGAACGGCGTGTCGAAGGTGGAAAGGTCACCCAGAACGCCAAGTTGCCCCTTGGTGGCGACCTGCTTATCCGGTGGAAGACGCTGCCCCGTGACGATGATCGTGCGATCCCTATCGTCGTCAATTGCGAGCACGATCGGTTTGCCGGTCTGGGCTATGGCTGGCTCGGCGCAGCCGAACACCAACGTCGCTATTAAATAATTGCGAATCATTCTCAACCCCCTCTGGGCGCTGCTAATGATAATCGTTCGCAGAGTCTAGAGGCTAGTTGGGTAAGCGCTGGATCGGATGCTTCGATTAACAAAAATGAGGGTAGAAGTGGCTTTTAATCGGTTGGAGTGGTTCGCAAGGGCTGCCGACGGCATCCGAAGCACCCGGCTTATTCTTCCGATACACTTCCAAATGCCGTAAGGTGCGGGACCCGTCCAAGAGGTGCACTATAAGCACTGTATTTTTAGGATGAATGGTGCTGCCGGAGGGATCGAACCCTCGAACTCGGCCTTAGCAAGGAGGCTGGTGCACCCGACTGGATTCGAACCAGTGGCCTTCGCCTTCGGAGGGCGACGCCCTATCCAGCTGAGCTACGGGTGCCTATTGCTTACGTGGTGCTTACGTGAATTTCTTGAAGGCTCCAAGCGATCCGCGCCAGCGCTGTAAACTCTTGTAATCTATATTTCTTTTTGCCTTCGCTTAACTCGAACTTGACAGCTGCCTTCGGAGGGCTGCGCTCACTATCTTAAGGTGCAGTCGAGCCGAAACGGTATTGCCGTTTGAACTGGCTTTCAAAAGACGACACCTGCGATATCTACGGTCCGTTTCGACCGCTTGCGGTCGTACAATCAAGCGATATCGGACCGTCGCTAACCGCCGCATTCGGCTACGATGCCTACGCGATCACCGCCATTCGTCGCATTTTTTTTGCCGTTCAACTGCTTCCTATATGCTTCCAAATCGCCAATAAGCTGGTGGCGGTCCCTTGAGGGGAGTATATAATCGTTACATATCAAGAAGATGCTGGTGCTGCCGGTGAGGATTGAACTCACGACCTCAGCCTTACCAAGGATGCGCTCTACCACTGAGCTACGGCAGCATCGCCGGCCCGCGCTCCTGGTGCGGAGGCGCGCGGGGGACGGCGGCGGGCTATGGCGGAGCGGCCGGTGGTCGTCAAGGCGGACGGCCGCCGGCCCCGCGCTGGCACCGCGATCGGCGGCGCGCTAGGATGGCGCGCGGTGCAGGACGAACGCGACAGCGGCGGGGCCGGCGGGTCCGCCAGGGCGATGCGGGAGGAGCGGCTCGCGCGCGCGCTGCGCGACAACCTGCGGCGGCGCAAGGCGCAGGCCCGCGCCGGCGGCCATTATCGAACGCAGGACGATGCCGCGCCGGCCGACGGGTCCACGTCGCCCGAGGGCGGCGAAGCATAGTCGCGGAAGGACGGGCGCGCCCGCTGGCGCGCACCAGCGGACAAGCCTCAGCCGAGCGGCGCCGCCGCCTCGGCCAGCCACGCGCGCGCATCTTCGGGCAGCAGCGGCCCCACCTCCGCCAGCACGCGGGCGTGATAGGCATCGATCCAGCCGCGCTCTTCCCGCGAAAGCATCGCGAGGTCGATCAGGCCGCGGTCGATCGGCGCCAGCGTGAGCGTCGCGAAGCCGAGCATCGGCCGCTCGGCGCCTGCTATCGCGCGCTCCTCGACCAGCACGAGATTCTCCACCCGGATGCCGTAACCGCCCGTCTTGTAGTAGCCCGGCTCGTTGGACATAATCATGCCGGCGTGCAGCCTCTCCTCGCCGGCGGCGCCATGGCCGCCCGCCGCCGTCGCGATCCGCGCCGGGCCTTCGTGGACGGCGAGATAGCTGCCGACGCCGTGGCCGGTGCCGTGCGCATAATCGAGCCCCGCCGCCCAGAGATACTGCCGCGCCAGCGCATCGAGCTGGCTCCCGCGCGTGCCGGCGGGGAAGACGGCGAGCGCGAGCGCGATATGCCCCTTCAGCACGCGGGTGAAGCGGTCGCGCATCTCCGCCGTCGGCGCGCCGATCGCGACGGTGCGCGTCACGTCGGTGGTGCCGTCCTGATATTGCGCGCCCGAATCGACCAGATAGAGCGTGCCGGGCGCGATCGGCCGGTTGGTCCGCTCGGAGGCGCGATAATGGACGATCGCGCCATTGGGGCCGCTCCCCGAGATCGTGTCAAACGACAGGTCGCGCAGTTCGCCGGTCTCGGCGCGGAACGCCTCGAGCCGGTCGGACGCCTTGAGCTCGTCGAGCCCGCCCCGCGGTGCCTCGATGGAGAGCCAGTGGAGGAAGCGGGTGAGCGCGGCGCCGTCGCGCAGGTGCGCGGCCTTCGTGCCGGCGATCTCGGCGGCGTTCTTGATCGCCTTGGGGAGCACGGCGAGCTCGCGGCCCGCGACGATGTCCGCCCCGCCCGCCGTCAGCGCCTCGAACACCGCCGCCACCGCGCGATCGGGATCGACCAGCACGCGCTTGGCCGTGAGCGCCGCCAGCGCCGGCGCGAACGCCTCGCGCGGATGCAGCCGCACCGCGTTGCCGAGATGTCGCGCGACATCCTCGCCGATCTTGCCGGGCGCCACATAGAGATCGGCGGTCGCGTCCGCATGGACCAGCGCATAGGCGAGCGCGACCGGCGTCCGCGCGACATCCTTGCCGCGCACGTTGAACGTCCAGGCGATCGAATCGAGCGCGGCCAGCACCGCGACGTCGGCCCCCTGCCCCGCCAGCGCGTCCGCCATCTCCCGCCGCTTGGCGGCCGAAGGCTTGCCGGCGAGCGCGTCCGGCTGGACGACGAGGCGCGCGTCCGAGGGCCGCGGCCGGTCCGCCCATATCGCGTCGACCGGATTGGCCTCGACCGCGACCAGCTCGGCACCGCTCGCCTTGAGGGCGGCGCCCGCCTGCTCCACCCAGCCCCGGGTGTGCAGCCAGGGATCATAGCCGATCCGCGCGCCGCCGCCGGCATGCGCCTTCAGCCAGCCCGCGACGCTCGTCTCCGGCACCGACTGGTAGCTCCACCGATCGGCCGAGACCTGCTCGCGCACCTGCAGCGTGTAGCGCCCGTCGGTGAAGATCGCGGCTTGCGCGGGCAGCACCACCGCCGTCCCCGCCGATCCCTCGAAGCCGGTCAGCCAGGCGAGGCGCTGGGCATAGGCGCCGACATATTCGCTCATATGCTCGTCGGTGAGGGGCACGACGAAGCCGTCGAGGCGGCGGCGGGCGAGCTCGTCACGCAGCACGGCGAGGCGATCGGCATGGCTGGACATCGACGTCAGATAGCGCGCCGGCGGCCCCGCGCAAACCCCGCGCAATCCGCTTGCGGGCCTGCGCCCGGCCCGCCACATGGCCGGCATGATCGATCCCGCGAAGCTCCCCGCCCCGCCCGTCGCCGCCGTCCGCCCGAACCGCACCGAACATCATGGCCGGACCATCACCGACGACTATGCCTGGCTGCGCGACGCGAACTACCCGACGGTCGAGGATGCCGACGTGCTCGGCTATCTCGCGGCGGAGAACGCCTATTTCGAAGCGGCGATGGCGCCCGCCGCCCCGCTCGTCGAGACGCTGTTCGAGGAGATGAAGGGCCGCATCAAGGAGGACGACGCCGGCGTCCCCCAGCAGGACGGCGACTGGATATACTGGTGGGCGTATGAGGCCGGCGGGCAATATCGCCGCTGGTTCCGCAAGCCGGCGGACGGCTCGGGCGACGAGCGGCTCATCCTCGACGAGCCCGCCGAGGCCGCCGGCCGCGACTATTTCCGGCTGGGCGCGATGCGGGTCAGCCCGGACGGCCGCCTGCTGGCGTGGGGCTCGGACACCAGCGGCGCCGAGCGCTTCGTCCTCAAGCTGCGCGATCTCGCGACGATGAGCGACGTGGCGACCGTCAGCACCGTCACCAGCCACGATGTCGCCTGGACGGCGGATTCGCGCGGCCTCGCCTACACCGAGGTCAACGACGAGTGGCGCAGCTATCGCGCGCTGCTCCACCGCCTCGGCAGCGATCCGGCCGGCGACCGCGTCCTCTACGAGGAGACCGAGAACAAGGGCTTCTCGGTGTCGGTCGGCCGCAGCCAGGACAGGCGCTACATCCTCGTCGCGACCGGCGACAACACCACCGACGAGGTCCGCCTGCTCGACGCCTCCGCGCCGGAAGGCGATCCGCTTGTCGTCAGCCCGCGCCGGGCGAAGCGCAGATACGGCGTCGACGCGGCGCACGGCCGGCTCTGGGTTCTCACCAACGACGATCACATCAACTTCCGCATCGCGAGCGCCGATCCCGCCGCGCCCGGCGACTGGACGACCGTCGTCGCCGGCTCGGACGACGTCTACCTCACCGGCCTCGCCAGCTTCGCGCGGCATCTGGCGATCGAGAGCCGCGTCGACGGGCTCGACCGGATCGTGCTGCGCGGCTATGACGGAGCCGAGCAGTCCATCGCCTTCCCGGAGGCGAGCTACAGCGCGAGCCTCGCCGGCAACCCCGCCTTCGATCCGCCGGCCTATCGGCTGAGCTATTCCTCGATGGTCACGCCGGACACGGTCTACGACTATCATCCCGCCACCGCCGAGCTCGAGACGCTCAAGGTCCGCGAGGTGCCGTCGGGCTATGATCCTTCCGGCTATGTCACCGAGCGGCTGATGGTGCCGGCGCGCGATGGCGCGCGCATCCCCGTCTCGATCGTCAGCCGCCGCGATTTCGCGAAGGACGGCCAGGGGCCGCTCTTCCTCTACGCCTATGGCGCCTATGGCATCGCGATCCCGCCGCGCTTCTCTGGCGAGCGGCTGAGCCTGCTCGATCGCGGCTTCGCCTTCGCCATCGCCCATATCCGCGGCGGCGACGA
>CAXTPE010000050.1:0-15520 GCA_964245925.1 uncultured Sphingomonadaceae bacterium | reverse complement strand
GGCAGCTACATCTCGCCGCTGCGCGACGGCACCGCGATCGAGCTCGCGGACCTGGGCGGGTCGGTGTCGCTGACCGGCAACCAATATGTCTCGGACCGCCTCGGCACCGGCCTGAAGGCAAGCAACGTCAACGGCCTCGGCTCGGTCAACAACATCTACGCCGCGCCGCTCCGGCCGATCCGGCTGGAGCGCACGACCAACTTCCGCCTCCAGGACACCATCCACCTGCTGGCCGCGCCCAATCCGTCGCCGGCGGTTAGCCTGGTCGACTGCATCGGCGGCAAGGTCGACTGCATCGTCAACGGGCCGGCCGGCTGCTGCTCGGCGGGCGTCGCGATCAGCGGCGCCGCCACGAGCGGGATCGAGGTGGCCTGCACGCTGATCCAGCGCACCGCGCCCGCCGCCGGCAACACGCTGGTCTGCGACGGCGCGCCGATCGTGTCGCCGGGGCCGTTCGGCAGGAACTGCCTGGCCCAGGGGATCATGGGCTAGCGCGGTTCTCGATCCGGTTGCATCGGATCGGCCGCTCCGGATTATTGATCTGCCGCGTTTTCCGAGCCGGCAGGTGATTCCACCTGCTTCGCAAACGCGCCAGATCCGGATGGCGTCACGTCGATCCGTCGAAGCAGGAGAGCTGATGTCGTCCCGCTCCAGCGGAGGGGTCCAGAAATCGGGAAAGGCCGCGGCGGGGCTGGTGGAGCTGAGGGGAATCGAACCCCTGACCTCTGCAGTGCGATTGCAGCGCTCTCCCATCTGAGCTACAGCCCCGCACCCGCCGGAGCGTCCCTCTAGCGGCCCCTCGCCGGTGATGCAACGCCTGCCGCGCGCCGCCGCCTCGGGCTCGCCGCCGGTAACCGCTCAGGCATCCGCGCCGGCCGCGAACGTGTCGCACTGCGCGGGATCGCCCGCGTCGATGCCCTTCTTCAGCCATTCCATCCGCTGTGCCGAGCTGCCATGGGTGAAGCTGTCGGGCACCACCGTGCCCCGCGCTTCCTTCTGGAGCGTGTCGTCGCCGATCGCCTGGGCGGCGCGCAGCCCTTCCTGCACGTCGCCCGGATCGAGCCGGTCGCTGTTCTTGTTGGCCCATACCCCGGCATAGCAGTCCGCCTGCAGCTCCATCCGCACCTGGAGCGCGTTGGATTCCCTGGTCGAGGCCTGCTCCTGCTCGTGCCGCACCTTGTCGGCGATGCCGGTCAGGAACTGGATATGATGGCCATATTCATGCGCGACGACATAAGCCTGGGCGAAGTCGCCGGCGGCGTGGAAGCGGTCGCTCAGCTCACGGAAGAATTCGGTGTCGAGATAGATGCGGTTGTCGCTGGGGCAGTAGAACGGCCCCATCGCCGACTGGGCGGCGCCGCAGCCCGACATGCCGTTGCCCGAGTAGAAGATCAGGCCGGCCGGCGTGAACCGGACGCCTTGCGCCTTCATGATCGGCGCCCAGGTGTCCTCGGCGCTGGCAAGCACCCGGCAGGAAAAGGCGCTAGCCGCATCCACCCCGCAGGCCTTCGCGGCGATCTGCTGGCCAACCTGGGTCTGGGTCGCGGTGCCGGTGCCGCCGCCGCCGCCGCCGCCGAGCATCGACAGCGGGTTCATGCCCAGCAGGAACATGCCGATCACGACCACCAGGATGCCGCCGATGCCGAACCGGCTGCCCAGCATCAGCGCCAGCCCCGGCAGCCCGCCGCCGCCACCGCCGAACCCGCCGCCGCCGCCGAGGTTCTCGCCGCGCTGGTCGCCGACATTGTCGCTTTCCCGATAGTCGTCGAGGCGCATGTCCGTCACTCCGCTCGGAACTCGCAGCGGTAATGCACCGTCGCGCCGCCGGTTGCACGGATGAACATTGTGTCAAACGCCGCCGCCGCCCTTGCTGCGGCGCGGCGCGGGGAGCAAACGCCGCGCCATGGCCGATGCCGATCCCTCCCGCCGCCCGTCGGGCGCGCTGCCGCTGCCGGATCGGGTCGCGCTCGTGCTCCAGGGCGGCGGCGCGCTCGGCTCGTTCCAGGCCGGTGTCTACGAGGCGCTGGCGGCGTCCGCGATCGGGATCGACTGGGTGGCCGGCATCTCGATCGGTGCGGTCAATGCCGCGCTGATCGCCGGCAATCCGCCCGAGCGCCGCGTCGAGCGGCTCGCCGCCTGCTGGGATCGGCTGACCTCGGCGCTGCCGAGCGTCCCGCTCTTCCCCGGCCGGCGGATGCGCGAGCTGGTGCAGGAGTGGTCGGCGGCGATGGTGGCGGGGTTCGGCGTGCCGGGCTTCTTCCATCCGCGCCCGCTGCCGCCGGCGCTGGCCGCGCCGGGCACGCCCGCGGCGCTCAGCTTCTATGATTCCTCGCAGCTCGCCGCGACGCTCGACGCCTTCGTCGACTGGGAGCTGCTCAACCACGGCCCGATCCGCGTCTCGGTCGGCGCGGTCGACATCGCCAGCGGCAATTTCCGCTATTTCGACAGCGCGAGCGAGCGGCTCGACGCGCGCCACATCATGGCCTCGGGCGCGCTCCCGCCCGGGCTGCCGCCGATCGAGATCGACGGCAGGCTGTGGTGGGACGGCGGGCTCGTCTCGAACACCCCGCTCAGCCATGTGCTCGACAACCAGACCGACGACCTGCTCGTCTTCCAGGTCGATCTCTTCCCGTCCGAGGCGGCGCCGCCCAGGACGATCATGGACGTGATGGCCCGCGAGAAGGAGATCCGCTTCTCCAGCCGAACCCGCCTGGTCACCGACGGGCTGATCGCCAGGCGCCGCGAGCGCGAGGCGATCCGCAAGGTGCTCGCCAAGCTGCCCGAGGCGCTGAAGGACGATGCCGACGTCGTCGCGCTCGCGGGCCTCGCGCGGGAGCATGCCGTCAACGTCGTCCACCTGATCTACCGCGCCAGCGCCTGGGAGGGCGGCACGCGCGACTATGAGTTCTCGGCGCGCGCCAGGGCCGAGCATTGGGCGGCCGGCAAGGCGGCGGTCGAGGCATCGATCGACCATTCCGGGCTGCTCGCCACCAACATCCTCGACGGCGGGACCGCCGCCTTCGATCTCGCGCGGCGCTGACGCCGCCACCCCCGCCGCCAGCCACCGGAGTTCGCCCATGTTCCTGCAAGGCAAGACCGCGCTCGTCACCGGCTCGACCTCGGGCATCGGCCTCGCCTATGCGAAGGCGCTGGCGGGCGAGGGCGCCAACCTCGTCATCAACGGCTTCGGCGACGCCACCGCGATCGAGGCCGAGCGCGCCGCGCTGGCGCGGGCGAGCGGCGCGACGGCGATCGTCTCGGGCCATGATCTCACCAGGGTCGACCAGATCGAGGCGATGATGCGGGCGGCGGCCGATGCGTTCGGCGGCGTCGACATCCTCGTCAACAACGCCGGCGTCCAGCATGTCGCCCCGGTCGAGCAATTCCCGGTCGACCAGTGGGATCTCATCATCGCGCTCAATCTCACCGCCGCCTTCCACACCACGCGCCTCGCGGTGCCGTACATGAAGGGGAAGAAATGGGGGCGGATCATCCAGACCGCGTCCGCGCACTCCAAGGCCGCCTCGCCGTTCAAATCCGCCTATGTGACCGCCAAACACGGGCTCGCCGGCTTCACCAAGACGATCGCGCTGGAACTCGCCACCTTCGGCGTGACGGCCAATTGCATCTCGCCCGGCTATGTCTGGACGCCGCTGGTCGAGCGGCAGATCCCGGACACGATGGCGGCGCGGGGGCTGACCCGCGAGCAGGTGATGAACGATGTCCTCCTCGCCGGCCAGCCGACCAGGCAGTTCGTCACCGTCGAGCAGGTCGCCGCCATGGCGCTCTATCTGTGCGGCGACGCCGCAGCACAGGTCACCGGCGCCAACCTCTCGATCGACGGCGGCTGGACGGCGCAATAGCGCGTCTTCCCGCTCTCCTCGTCATCCCGCCCGCGCGGGGATGACGGTGGGTAAAGCCGAAGTCATTCGACCCTAGGCGCGTCTGCCCCGCCGCCCCGCGAGTTCGGTGACATATTGCCATGCCACCCGCCCCGAGCGGCTGCCGCGCGTCGTCGCCCAGCCGATCGCGTCGCCGGCGTCGATCGCGCCCAGCCCCAGCGCCTCGGCATAGCCGGCGATCATCGCCAGATAGGCGTCCTGGTCGATCGCGTGGAAGCCGAGGCTGAGCCCGAAGCGGTCGGCGAGCGCGAGGCGGTCGTCGGTCGCGTCGCGGGGGTTCACCGCGGCGGCTTCCGCACCCATGTCGCGGCTGACGATGTTGCGGCGGTTCGCGGTCACATAGAGCCGCGCGTTGTCCGGCCGCGCTTCCGCGCCGCCCTCCAGCAGCGAGCGCAGCAGCCGCGGCGCCTCGCTCTCGTCCGCGAAGCCGAGATCGTCGAGGAACAGCACGAACGCGCGTTCCAGCGGCGCCAGCAGCGCGAACAGCCGGGGGAGGGTGGCGAGCGCGTCGCCCGCCACCTCGACCAGCGCCAGCATGGCCCCCTCGTCCCGCACCGCGCCGACCACCGCCTTCGCCAGCGCCGACTTGCCGGTGCCGCGCGCGCCCCACAGCAGCGCGTCATGCGCGGCATGGCCGGCGGCGAGGCGGCGGGTGTTGGCGAGCAGCGCCGCCTTCTGCGCGTCGATCCCGGTCAGCAGCCCGAGCGCCAGCGGCCGGAAGCTCCGCGCCGCCACCAGCGCGCCATGTCGCCAGACATAGGCGGGATGCGCCAGCGGATCGGCGGGCTCGGGCGGCGGCGGGCTCAGCCGGTCGAGCGCATCGGCGATGCGGTGGAGGGGCTTGGCGTGGCTCATGCCGCTCCCATGCCATAGGCCTTGAGCAGATCGTAGAGGGTCGGACGGCTCACCCCCAGCAGCCGCGCCGCGCCCGAGACATTGCCCTGCGACCGCGCGAGCGCGCCGCGGATCGCGCGCCGGTCGGCGGCCTCGCGCGCCGCCTTGAGGTTGATGAGTTCGCCGTCGCCATTGCCGCCGAGATCGAGATCGGGCGCCACGAGCAGCCGGCCGTCCGCCATGATGATCGCGCGCTTCATGCGGTTCTCGAGCTCGCGGACGTTGCCGGGCCAGCGCCAGCCGGCGATCGCGGCGGCCGCATCGGGGGCGAGCCCGCGCACCTGCGGGTTGAGCTGGGGCGCGAGCCGGGTGAGGAAGTGCCGCGCGAGCAGCACGGCATCGCCGCCGCGCTCGGCGAGCGTCGGGATGCGCACCACGATCTCGGCGAGGCGGTAATAGAGATCCTCGCGGAAGCGCCCGTCCGCCACCATCGCGTCGACATCCTGATGCGTCGCGCAGACGATGCGGGTGTCGACCGGGATGCCGCGCCGCCCGCCGACCCGCTCGATCACGCGCTCCTGGAGGAAGCGCAGCAGCTTGACCTGGAGCGCGAGCGGCACGTCGCCGATCTCGTCGAGGAACAGCGTTCCCCCTTGCGCCAGCTCGATCTTGCCCTCGGTGGTCTTGACCGCGCCGGTGAACGCGCCCTTCTCATAGCCGAACAGCTCGGCCTCGAGCAGCGTCTCGGGGATCGCGGCGCAGTTGATCGCGACGAACGGCTTGGGCGAGCGCCGGCTGGCGTCGTGCAGCCCCCTGGCCAGCAGCTCCTTGCCCGTCCCGGACGCGCCGAGCAGCATCACCGACACATCGGCCGACGCGACCCGCTCGATCATGCGGATCACCTTGAGCATCTCGGGGCTCGCCGTCACCAGCCCGCCGAGCGCGGTCGCCGCCTCGCCGGGCGCCGCCGCCAGTCGCTCGTTCTCCGCCTCCAGGGCATGGAGGCGGAAGGCGCGGTCGACGATCAGGCCGAGCTCGTCGATGTCGATCGGCTTGCGATAGAAATCATAGGCGCCGCCGGCGATGGCGCGCAGCGCGCTCTCGTGCGCGCCTTGGCCCGAGGCGACGATCACCTTGAGGTCGGGCTTCAGCCGCAGCATCTCGTCCAGCGTCGCGAAACCCTCGCCGACGCCGTCGGGATCGGGCGGCAGACCGAGATCGAGCGTCGCGACCGCCGGCTCCTCGGCGCGCAGCGCGTCGATCGCGGACCGCCGGTCGCCGGCGACGATCACCTCGCAGCTTTCATAGGCCCAGCGCAACTGGCGGGCGAGCCCCTCGTCGTCCTCGACGACCAGTAGCTTGCGCGGCGGCCCCGCCATGTCCCGTGTCATGCCCGCCGCCGCGCCGGCTGGGACGGCACGCGCCGGTCGGCCTGCTCGACGGCGAGCGGCAGGACGATGGTGAAGCGGCTGCCTTCGCCCTCGCGGCTCTCCACCTCCAGCCGCCCGCCCATCGCGCCGACGAGCTGGCGCGCCTCGAACGCGCCGATGCCGAAGCCGTTCTCCTTGGTCGAGGCGAACGGCTTGAACAGCCGCGCGCGGACGAACTCGCTCGACATGCCGCAGCCATGATCGAGCACGGCGATGCGCGCCTCGCCCTGATCCCGCTCGGGGAAGATCCATACCGGCCGGTCGGGGGCGCTCGCCTCCACCGCGTTCTGGACGAGATGGCAGAGCGCCTGCTCCAGCCGTGGCGCGTCGCCGAGCGCCGTCGCGTCGCCGGCGCCGATCTCGACCGGATGCCCGCCATGCCTGGCCGCCACCACCTTCCGAGCGAGCGCGCGCAGCGAGAGCGGGCGCGGCTCCTCGGCCCGGCCGGTATTGTGCTGCGAGAGCCGCGCCAGCAGGTCGTTGAGCTTGCCGACCGAGCCTTGCAGCGTCGCCACCATGTCGGCGCGGAAGGCGGGGTTGTCGGCGTGGCGCTCGGCGTTGCGCGCGAGCACCGAGAGCTGGCTGACGATGTTCTTCACGTCGTGCAGGATGAAGGCGAAGCGGCGGTTGAACTCGTCGAAGCGGCGCGCGTCGGAAAGCGCCTCCTGCCCGCGCGCCTCGGCGAGATGGCTCGCCACCTGGCGCCCGGCGGCGCGCAGCACGTCGAAATCCTCCCAGTCGAGGCTGCGGTCGAGCGAGGGGCGCGCCAGCACGATCGCGCCCTCCAGCCGCTCGCCGTGGATCAGCGGCACGATCGCCCACGCGCGCGCGTCGTCGATCAGCCAGCCGGGCACCAGCGCCGCCTCGTCCAGCAGGTCGGTCTCGCGCCGGCGCAGCAGGTCGAGTTCGAGGATGCGCGCGCTTTCCTCCAGATGCCGCCCGAACGCGCGCTCCGCCGGCGCCGCGGCATCCTCGCCGCTCCAGCACCAGCGCGCGGCCGGCGCGAGCCGGCTCCGCGCGTCGGGCAGCAGCAGCAGGCCGGCGTGCGATTCGGTGATGTCGGCGATCGCCTTGACCGCGCGCACGTCGAGCGGGTCGCCGCCGTCCGCCCGCGCGGGGCCGCCCAATGTGTCGCTGAACCGCAGCCACTCCTCGCGATAATCATAGCGATGCCGGAAGAAATGCTTGGCGACCTTGACCTTCAGCCACGCGCGGCCCCGTCCCAAGGGCAGCAGCAGCATCGCCGCCAGCGTCGCGCCGAACACGAACAGCACTTCGAGCAGGCGGACATATTCGCCGCCGACCGCGTCGAGCACCTGCATCGCCGCCGCCATCGCGGCGAGATAGGCGAAGACGGCGGCGATGCTCAGCGAATGGAAGGTCGCGGTGCGCGAGAGCCCGAGCCGCCAGCCGCGGTTGCGCCAGGCGGCGAGCGCGAACACCGGCACCAGCGCCGCCATCGCGAGCCCGCGCGCCGCCACCAGCGGCGCGTACCAGCGCGCGTCGAGATAGCCGGCGGTCGCGAGGTTGAGGTCATAGGCCCACATCGCGGCGAGCCCCAGCATCGCCAGCCGTATCCCCCAGCGCGCCTCGGGCAGCGCGGCGGACTGGATATGGTTGACGAGGATCAGCGCGCCGATCGCGAACGCCATGCCGAGCGCGAGTCTCGCATGCACGATCGCGCCGATCGCCGCCCGCCAGCCGTCGCCCATCAGCACCGGCGCCAGCATCAGCGCGAGGCCCGCGCGCGCGAGCACGAGCACGCCCAGCAGCGCCACGATCGCGAGCAGCACCGGCCGGCGCTCGTCGCGCGCGTTGGAGCGCAGCAGCGCGAGCATGAAGCCGAGCCACAGCAGGTTGCGCGCCGCTTCGGCCAGGAACGCGGGCACGCCGTCCGGGCCCTCCGCCGCGATCATCAGCGCCCAGGCGGACGTCGCGGCGGCGGCGAGGGTGAACCAGCGCCCGGCGCCGCCCTCGCGCCAGCCGCGCGCCTGCCAGGCGCCGAGCAGCGCATAGCCGATCGCGGCGGCGGCGCTGCTCCAGGCGATGAAGGCGGCGAGCATGGCCCGGCGCCTCAGCGCGCGCCGTCCGGCCAGATCAGCACGCGCACCGTCTGGAGGAGGATCAGCATGTCGAGGAAGGGGCTGTAGTTCTTGACGTAATAGAGGTCGTACTCGAGCTTGTTGCGCGCATCCTCGAGGCTGGCGCCATAGGGATAGTTGATCTGCGCCCAGCCGGTGATGCCGGGCTTCACCATGTGGCGCTCGGCGTAGAAGGGCAGGCGGCGCTCGAGATCCTCGACGAACTGGCGGCGCTCGGGACGGGGGCCGACGAAGCTCATCTCCCCCTTCAGCACCGCCCAGACCTGCGGCAGCTCGTCGATCCTGACCTTGCGGATGAAACGGCCGACGCGGGTGACGCGCGGATCATTCTCCTGCGCCCATACCGCCTGGCCGGGGGCCTCGGCATCGCTGCGCATCGAGCGCAGCTTCACCATGTCGAACTCCTCGCCATAATGGCCGACCCGCTGCTGCCGGTAGAACGCCGGGCCGCGGCTCTCCGCCTTCACGAGGATCGCGGTCAGCAGGATCACGGGCGCCGCGAGCAGCAGCAGCAGCCCGCTCGCGAGGATGTCGAACACCCGCTTGGCCGCGCTGGACAGCCGCTGGCCGGCGGAGAAACCGTCCGAGAAGATCAGCGCGCTGTGGCTGGTCGAGGCCAGGTCGACGCGCCCGGTCTCGCGCTCGAGGAAGGTCGAGAGCTCGTTGACGTGCACGCCGGTGGTCTTGATGCGCAGCAGATCGGCGAGCGGCAGCGCGTTGCGCCGCTCCTCCAGCGCCAGCACCACCTCGCCCGCGCCGAGCGACACGACATGATCGGCGAGGCTCTCCAGATCGTTGCGGTTGACCGCGCCGGCGACCGATTCCGGCCCGTCGTTCATGCCGACGAAGCCCGCCACCACGAAGCTCGCGCCGGGCCGCTCGGCGAGCCCCTGGATGCGCGCCGCGCGCGATCCCGCGCCGAGCACGAGCACCCGGCGCTTGAACATGTCGCCATGGCGATAGGGCACCAGCGCGATCCGCGCCGCGACCAGGAACAGCCCGGCCAGAACGATCGCGTAGAGCAGGTGCGATCGCCACAGCGCCAGCCCCGGCGCCAGGAAGAACAGCAGCGACAGGAAGATCACGCCGAGCGAGAGCGCCACCAGCAGCCGCGCCGCCGCGACCCGCACCGAGTTCAGCGCCTCGACGCCATAGACGCCCACCGCCATCATCGCGAGCTGGAGCGCGGCCGCGAACACCGCCACCGGCCCGAGCCGCGCCGGCAGATAGGCGAGCAGCATGCCGATCTGCCAGGCGCGCAGCCACCATGCCGCCTCGCACGCCGCGACCAGCAGCAGGAAGTCCGCCGCGGCCAGCAGCAGCACGCCATGCGGGACATAATGCTTGAAGAGCCGTATCACGCGTTGCCGTCCCCGGCCCGCGCTGCCATCATTGCAGCACAAGCCAATCCATGTACGAGACCATCACCGGACCCGACACCGGGTGTCGCTCAAATTGACAAATATTTGCTGAAACGATCTTCGCCGGCGTCGCGCGTTGCAAGCCGTGGCGGCGCGACGGAACGGCGATACGAATTTGCTGGCAGGGAGCATCATGGCGAACGCACGGCGGATCACCCCCGTCATCCTCTCGGGCGGGTCGGGCACCCGGCTCTGGCCGGTCTCGCGCACGGGCAAGCCCAAGCAGCTGCTCAGCCTCACCCATGCCGAGACGATGCTGCAACTCACCGCGCTGCGCACCGCCGATCCCGCCCGCTTCGCGGCGCCGGTGGTGGTCGGCGGCGCCGCGCATGCCGGCGAGATCGAGGCGCAGCTCGAAGCCGCCGGCGTCGCCGCCGGGCTGCTGATCCTGGAGCCCGCCGCGCGCAACACCGCGCCCGCGATCGCGCTCGCGGCCTATGCGCTGGAGCCGGACGCGCTGCTGCTGGTGATGCCGAGCGATCATGTCATCGCCGATGTGGCGGCCTTCCTCGAAGCAATCGCCGCCGCGCGGGCGGCGGTCGAGGCCGGGTGGCTCGCCACCTTCGGCATCGCCCCGGACCGCGCCGAGATCGGCTATGGCTATATCCGCCGCGGCGCGCCGCTGGTGCCGGGCGTGTTCCGGGTCGACCGCTTCGTCGAGAAGCCGGACCGGGCCACGGCGCAGGCCTATCTCGCCGAGGGCGATTATGCATGGAACGGCGGCATCTTCCTGTTCTCCGCCGGCAGCTACATCGCCGCGCTGGAAGCGCACGCGCCGGGCATCGCCGATGCCGCGCGGGCGGCGGTCGCGGGCGGCGCTCGCGAGGGCGCGAGGCTGCACCCCGACCCGCTCGCCTTCGGCCGCTCGCCGTCCGATTCGATCGACTATGCGGTGATGGAAAAGGCCGAGCGGGTCGCGGTCGTCCCCGTCGAGATGGGCTGGTCGGACGTCGGGAGCTGGGATGCGCTCCACGAGATCGCCGTCAAGGACGCATCGGACAATGCCCACCACGGCGAGGTCGTCGCGATCGACACCTCGGGCTGCCTGATCCGCAGCGAGGGTCCGCTGGTGGCCGCGGTCGGCGTGCGCGACCTGATCGTGGTGGCGACGCCGGACGCGGTGCTGATCCTGCCGCGCGGATCGAGCCAGGACGTCAAGCGCGCGATCGAGCAGCTCAAGCGCGACGGCCACGTCACGCTCGATCGCGCGACGCCATAGGAGGGCCGGCGATGGAGCTGCGCGCGATCGGCCGGAGCGGGCTGGCGACACCGCCGCTGATTCTCGGCGGCAATGTGTTCGGCTGGACGATCGACGAGGCGGCGAGCTTCGCCGTGCTCGATGCGTTCGTGGCGGGCGGCGGCCGGATGATCGACACCGCCGACATCTATTCGGCGTGGAAGCCCGGCAATGCCGGCGGCGAATCCGAGGCGATGATCGGCAGATGGCTCCGGCGGCGCGGCCGCCGCGACGACGTGCTGATCGCCACCAAGGTCGGCATGCTGGCGGGGAAGGGCGGCAAGGGCCTCGCGCCCGCCCGGATCGCGGCGGCGGTCGACGAATCGCTCGCGCGGCTCGGCACGGATCATATCGACCTCTATTTCGCCCATCAGGACGATGCCGATCATCCGATCGCCGACGTGCTCGGCGCGTTCGACGCGCTGGTGAAGGCCGGCAAGGTGCGCGCGATCGGCGCCTCCAACTTCACCGCCGAGCGGCTCGCGGCGTCGCTGGCGGCGAGCCGCGCCCATGGCCTGCCACGCTACGAGGCGCTGGAGCCCTGGTATAATCTCGTCGAGCGGCCGAGGTTCGAGGGGCCGTTGCGGGATGTCTGCGTCGCGCAGGGCGTCGGCGTGATGTCCTACTACAGCCTCGCCTCCGGCTTCCTCACCGGCAAGTACCGCACCGCCGCCGATCTCGGCCAGAGCCTGCGCGGCGGCCGCGTCGGCGGCTATCTGGCGGGCACGGGCCCGCGCGTGCTCGCGGCCCTCGACGCGACGGCGGCGGAGACCGGCGCGCCGCTCGCCGCGATCGCGCTGGCCTGGCTCGCCGCCCGGCCGTCGGTGGTGGCGCCGATCGCGAGCGCGACGAGCGTCGGCCAGCTCGAGGAGCTGCTGGCGGGAATGCGCCTCGCGCTGACGCCGGAGCAGGTGGCGCGGCTGGATGGCGCGAGCGCCTGATGTCCGTCGTCATCCTTCGAGAACGCTCCGTGGACTGGCTGCGCCGTACCGACGTTTCCCGCCTTCGCGGGGATGATGCCATCCCGCTCCGAGAAGCCGCGCGCGGTCCCGCCCCGCCGCGCCGTTCTCACCCCGCCGGCACCAGATCGACCACGTCGAGCATCGACTCCCACCGCGGCCAGGGCAGCACCAGCCGCCAGTGGCGCGCGCCGATCCGCTCGAACGCGCCGATCATGTCGCGCTCGGGATCGCGGCCATAGCGCAGCGCCATCGTCTCGTCGGAGAGCATCATCGTGCCGAGGAACACCAGCCGCTCGTCCGCCGCGGGATAGAGCAGGCCGGCGGGCCGCTGCGATCCGGCGAGCTTGACGAAGCGGAGCTGCCCGTCCGCCCGATCGATGCGGCAGGCGACGGCGGGACCGTCGGCATAATCGAGGTTGCCCGGCGTCTTGCCGCCCAGCTTGAACACGCGGCAGCGATAGTCGCCCGGCGGCGCCGCCGCGCCGCCGAGCGCGGCATCCGGCTGGAGGATCGCGCCGGCGGCCGCGATCTGCGCGGCGTGGGCCGGCTGCGCCTTGGCGAGCGCCTGCACCCAGGCTTCCCGCCAGGTGCGCAGCCGTTCGCGGTCCGCCGGCATCGCGATCGCGCGCCAGTTCGCCGGAGCAGCGGGCGCCGACGCATCGGCGACCCGCCGCCCGCCGCCGCACCCGGCGAGGAGGAGCGCGCCCGCAATGGCGCCCATGAGGACCGGCGCCGGCTTCATCCGCGATATGTCATGCCGCGAGCATAGCGCGCGCGCCGGGCGCGGCAAGCCGGGATAAGCGGCGAATGTCAGATGCTTGGCGCGTCGGCGCGCTCGGCGAGCGCCAGCCAGCGCAGCTCGGCGGCGTCGCGCTCCGCCCGCGCCGCGGCGATCGCCGCGTCCAGCGCCGCGAACCGCGCCGGATCGCGCCGGTAGAGCCCGGGATCGGCCAGCGCCGCCTCGTCGCGCGCGATGTCGCGTTCGATCGCCTCGATGCGGCCGGGCAGCAGGTCGAGATCGCGCTGGTCCCGATAGCCGAGCTTGGCGGCCGGGCGTGGCGATGGCGCATCCACCCTGGGAGCGGCGGATCGCGTGACCTCCGGGCGCCGGCGCCGCGCCTCCCAGTCGGCATAACCGCCCGCGACGACGTCGACCTTGCCCGATCCGTCGAGCCCCAGCGTCACGGTGACGGTGCGATCGAGGAAGTCGCGATCGTGGCTGACGAGCAGGACGGTGCCGGCATAGTCCGCGATCACCTCCTGGAGCAGGTCGAGCGTCTCCATGTCGAGGTCGTTGGTGGGCTCGTCGAGCACCAGCAGGTTGGAGGGCCGGGCGAACTCGCGGGCCAGCAGCAGCCGCGATCGCTCGCCGCCGGAGAGCGTGCCGATCTTCGCATCCACCAGCGCAGGATCGAACAGGAACTCCTTGAGATAGCCCGCGATATGCTTGCGGGCTCCCAGCACGTCGATCCACTCGCCGCCATCGGCGAGCACGTCGCGCACGCTCTTCTCCGGCGCCATCAGGCTGCGCTGCTGATCGATCACCACGCCGTTCAGCGTCTTCGCCAGCTTGACGACGCCTTCGTCGGGGGGCGTTTCTCCCGTCAGCAGTTTCAGCAGCGTGGTCTTGCCCGCCCCGTTCGCGCCGACGATGCCGATCCGGTCGCCGCGCGTCACCCGGAAGGTGAAGTCGCGGATCACCGCCCGCTCCCCGAAGCGCTTGGTGACATGATCGGCGTCGATCACCACCTTGGTGCGGCTGTCGTCGCTGGCGGTCGCGAGATTGGCGACGCCCTGCGGCCCCAGCATCGCGCGGCGCTCGGCGCGCATGTCGACCAGCCTCGCGAGCCGGCCCTGGTTGCGCTTGCGCCGCGCCGTCACGCCGCGCAGCAGCCAATGCTCCTCGAGCTTCAGCTTCGCGTCGAGCTTCTCGGCGTTGCGCGCCTCCTCCTCGTGGACCGCCTCGGTCCAGGCCTCGAACCCGCCGAACCCGACCTCCTTGCGCCGGATGGCGCCGCGATCCAGCCACAGCGTGCTCCGGGTCAGCCGGGTGAGGAAGGTGCGATCGTGGCTGATGACCACGAAGGCGCCGCCGAAGCGCCCGAGCCATTGTTCCAGCCAGGCGATCGCGGCGAGGTCGAGATGGTTGGTCGGCTCGTCGAGCAGCAGCACCTGCGGGTCGCCGGCCAGCGCGCGCGCGAGCTGCGCGCGGCGCCGCTCGCCGCCGCTGGCGGTCGCCGCCTCGCGCGCGAGGTCGATGCCGAGCCGGTCGGCGATCGCGTCGATCTCGTGATCCTCGCCGCCGCCGGCCAGCGCGAAATCGCGCAGCGTGGGAAAGCCGGTCATCGCCGGCTCCTGCTCCAGCAGCACCACCTTGCTGCCCGGCACGATCGTGCGCCGCCCCTCGTCCGCCGCGATGGCGCCGGCGAGCAGCTTCAGCAGCGTCGTCTTGCCCGCGCCGTTGCGGCCGATCAGCGCGAGCCGGTCGCGCGGGCCGACATGGATGTCGAGCCCGCGGAACAGCCAGCCCGCGCCCTGGACCAGGCCGAGGCCCTCGAAGCTCAGGATCGGCGCCGCCATCGTGCGCGGCGGAATAGGGGATCGCGCCTGCCATTTGAAGCCCCGGCCGCGGCCGCGCTGCGGACTGCGCGCAACACCCCCCGCCCAACCGCCGCGCGACCAGGGTTCCGCGGCATTCACGGCCTGTTCAATGCGCCACCCCCATGCGACCCCGATGGCGATGCGCATCCTCGCGATTCTCCTGGCCGCCGCGCTCGCCGGAACCGCCGGCGCACGCCCGCACTTCGGCGACGGGCCGGGCGGCGCGGGTGTCGGCGGCGCGATGGCGGGCATGCCCTCGCCGGCGATGGGACCGCGCCATGGCGATCCCGATTTCGCTCCGCGCCGCGCCGAGCAGGATTATGCCCGCGACGCGATGCGATCCGGCGCGATCCGCCCGTTGCGCGACATCGCCGGCCAGTGGCGCGACGCGATGCCCGGCTATGACTTCATCGGCTCGGAGTTCGATCCGGATTCGGGCAACTACCGGCTCAAGTTCATGCGCCAGGGCTCGGTCGTCTGGCTCGACGTCGACGGGCGCGGCCGCGAGATCCGCCGCTCGGGACGATAGCCGGCGACGCCGCGCTGTTGCTTGCCCGTTCATCTTCGCCGGGCCACAAGGCGCCTGGACGCCGGAGCGGGAGAGAGAGATGCGCGTGCTGATCGTCGAGGACGAGCCCAATCTCGGCCGCCAGTTGCGCGCCACGCTTGAGGGCGCGGGCTATGCCATCGATCTCGCTACCGATGGCGAGGACGGCCATTATCTCGGCTCCACCGAGAGCTACGACGCCGTGATCCTCGATCTCGGCCTCCCCGAGGTCGATGGCCTGACGGTGCTCGACCGCTGGCGCAAGGAGGGCAAGGACACGCCCGTGCTGGTGCTGACCGCGCGCGACTCCTGGTCCGACAAGGTCGCCGGGCTGGACGCGGGCGCCGACGATTATCTCGCCAAGCCGTTCCAGACCGAGGAGCTGATCGCCCGCCTGCGCGCGCTGATCCGCCGCGCGTCCGGCAACGCCTCCTCCGAGCTGATCGCCGGCGACATCCGCCTCGATACCCGCTCGGGCCGCGTC